>CAZSMN010000437.1:0-2748 GCA_964607615.1 uncultured Chthoniobacterales bacterium
CGGAAAGCCTGCGTCTCCGCCCATTGGCGTTGCCATTTGGTTTCGAATTCAGTGAACGGAAATTGCTTGCGCTGCGTGGACATCGTAGGAGGTGGGGACTATGCCAGACCGACCCGCTCCTGCAAACCCATTGCTCGTCTCCACCCGCAACGCCCACAAGGTCGGCGAGATCCGAGCGATCCTCGGGCCGGACTTTGAAGTGAGCGATCTCTCGATCCTGCCCCACATGCCGGAGGTCGAGGAGACCGGCGCGACATTTGAGGAAAACGCGGCCCTCAAGGCCGTGGCGGCTTCGATGCTTTTCGATGGCTGGGTGCTGGCGGACGATTCCGGACTTGAGGTCGACGCGCTCGGCGGCGCGCCCGGCGTGATCAGCGCGCGCTATGCCGGCGAGCCTTCGAACGATTCCGCCAATAATGCGCTCCTCCTCAAAAACCTCTCCGGCGTCCGCGGCAAGGATCGGTCCGCCCGGTTCCGGTGCGTGATGGTCGTGGCCCGGAATGGCCGCAAGCTGGCCGCCTTCAGCGGAAGCGTCGAGGGCGTCATCATCAACGAGCCCAAAGGCACGTCCGGCTTCGGCTACGATCCGCTTTTTGTCCCTGAGGGCTTCTGCGAAACGTTTGCCCAGCTGGGAGCGGAAACGAAGAACGGGCTCAGCCACCGCGCCCGCGCCCTCCAGGGGCTCAAGGCCTGGAAGGGCTGGGATCTTTAGCGTTCCGGTTCGGGGAGATACTCTTCGATCCCTTTATTCACACCTCTTAAGAAAGAAGAACTTAAAGGGAGGGATTCTCTCTTCTTATTAAGGATGTGAAGAAGTCGCCGAAACCGTGTTCCTCGCTTTGCTGATGGGCGTTCCACGGGAATGATATCCTGTGAACAAGCGGCGGATTGTTCGGGGAAGAATTTCAACAACCGGCCTGCACCACCGGTTTGCTGGTCGAATCAACAAACCGTTCGCATGTTATTCACACGCGATTCCCAACCGCTCAGTTCGTGTACTGGGCAATGATCGCGCTGCAGAAATTGATGTCCTTGATCGTCGCCTGACCCTTGATCGTGGACTGTGTCTTGCCGCTGATCTGGCGGAGGCTGATCACCTGAGCCGGTCCGGTGGCGAAGGAACCCGACGCCTCGTAAACCCGACGGGTGAAGCGGCGCAAGCCGGCCTCGACGCCCTCGCTGATCGCGATCGAGACATTGAGGCTTCCCGAGCCGAGCGAGCCCTCGACGTCTGCGCGCTTGTTCGAGAGACGCGTGGCCGAGGCGAATTTCTGGCCGGCCGACGTTCCGAGGCTCTGGGCGAAAATCACATACCCGCCCTTGAGGTAGCTCTCCGAGGTCATCGTACGGTCGGAATTGGTGATTTCCGCAAGGTTCACATTGGCGAGAGCGGCGTTGAGTTCTTCGACCGTTTTCACTTCGGGAAACTGGACGATGGCCAGATCGAGACGTCCGGCAAAAGCGGTGGCGGAGCAGAGGAGCAGAAGGGCGAGGATTTTGCGCATTTCCCCGAGTTAACGGGGCAGCTACAAAAAGCAATGCCATTTGCTTGGACATCACCGTGTGGAGAAATCCGCCCGGCCTGGGAAGGACCCGAAAGGGAACCGCTGGCCGTGCTGGCCTGCGTGCACGGGATGAGCGGTTCCGGCGACCAATTTGCTCCGTTGGCCGAGGAGATCCCGTGGGTGAAAACCTATGGCATCGAACTGCTGGGCCAGGGGCAGGATCCCGATCCGCTTCGTCGGGGCGCTCTCCTCGATGTGCCGCGTCAGCTGCGTGAGATCGAAGCGTTTCTCGCTGCCGTCCGCGCGCGGCATCCGGGACTTCCGGTTTTTCTCATCGGCGAAAGTATGGGCTCTCTTCTTTCTGCGGCCTTTGCTGCGCACCGGCAGGAGCATGGGCTGGCCGGCGTGCTCCTGTCCGTCCCGGTCGTCGCGCTCCGGCGTCCGGTCCCGGCCATTGCGACGCACCTCGTCCGATGGCTCGCCCGCGTCGCTCCCTCCCTGCGCTGTCCGCCCTCGCGTTTCGTCAACGGCAAGTCCACCGCGCCGCCGCTGACCCGTGACGTGGACTACCAGAATTCCCTCAGCGCCCGTCCTCATCACCTGCGGGCCTACACGTTCCGCTTTCTTTCCGAGATCGGCGACCTGATCCGTGACAGCCACAGTCATGCCGCACGATTGGACGCACCTGTGCTCGTGCTGGCTGCCGGGCAGGATTGCTTTGTCACCGTCCCGCAGATCGAAGACTGGTTCCGCGCTATCCGGTCACCGGATAAGACGCTGAAAATCTACCCGGAGGCCTACCACCTCCTCTGGCACGATTGGGACCGACCGCGCGTGATCGAAGATCTCGCCACGTGGATGAAAAGCCGGCTTAGCTCTCCGACCCCGTCGCTTTGACTTCGATAATATCGTGCGGCGCGGATTCGCGCAGCCCGGCGGTCGTGATGCGCGTGAACCGCGCGTTGGCGCGGAGCGTGGCGAGATCCGGAGCCCCGAGATAGCCCATTCCGCTCTGGAGTCCGCCCGCCAGCTGTGCGAGCACGAGATCGGCCGGCGCCGAGACTTCCTTCAGCGCCTCAACGCCCTCGGCGGCGGATTTCTGTGCTGCCTCGCGCGCGTGGCCATATCGGGCCGCGCTGCCGGCCTTCATCGCCGCATGGCTTCCCATGACGCGGTATTGTTTATAAAATTTCCCGTTGATCTACATGATGCTCCCGGGCGCTTCCGTACATCCCGCGAGTCG
>CAZSMN010000438.1:0-2713 GCA_964607615.1 uncultured Chthoniobacterales bacterium
GGGGAACCGGAAGCCGAAGCCGGCCGAGATGGCGACCTGCCTGCCGTGGCTCCGCGAACAAATCGCCCTGGTGAAGCCGCGCGTGATCGTCGCCCTCGGAGCCACCGCGGCCGAAGGCCTGCTCGGCGACACCTCCCCGATGCGCGACCTCCGCGGACGCTGGCTCGATTTTCACGGCACCCCGGTGATGGTGACCTACCATCCCGCCTACCTCCTGAGAAACCAGTCCCTCACCGAGAAGCGAAAGGTCTGGGAGGACATGCTCCTCGTGCTGGAGAAGCTCGGCGCCCCGATCAGCGCCAAGCAGCGCCGGTTCTTCACGCAGGCGGCGAACTGACCCCACGGAATGGACTCGCTTCGCGCCGCGTTCCACTTCGTCTTCTACGTCTTCATTGTCGGCTCGCTCCGTCTTCTGCTCACCACGGCAGCGCGCGTGCGGGTGAAACAATTCGCCACCGTTCCGGAGGGCGGGTTCATCCTAGCCTCCAACCACATCAGCCATTTCGACCCGCCGTTTCTCAGCGGATGGTTTCCGAGAAAAATCGAATGGATCGCCATGGTCGAACTCTTCGGCACGGCATGGTCGAAGCGGGGATTCCAGTGGCTTGACGTGATCCCGGTCGACCGGAGCGGCGACGACCGACAGGCCCTGCGACAGGCCCTCCGGCGGCTGGAGCTCGGCAAGGTCATCGGCGTCTTTCCCGAAGGCGGCATCCGCGACGGCGAACGCTCGATGCTGGCCGGCGCCCCCGGACGCGATGGCGCCATTCTCCTTGCAGTGAAGTCCGGCCTGCCCATCGTTCCCGTTGTGATCCTCGGCAGCGAACGTCTTTATAACAAAAAGAACTGGCTAAGCCTCCGCCGTGCAAAGGTCTACATCGGCATCGGCAAGGCGATCGTCCCCGCCGCCGGCGGCCTCCCGCGTGAGGCCCGGGAAAAACTCCGCGGGCAATACGCCGCCGCCCTCGTCGCATTGAAGGACGAAATGGTGGCGACGTTTCAACTCACCGCCGACGACCTCCCCCACTCGCCGCAGGAGAGGATGAAAGAACCATGAAACGCCTCGTCGACCGGTCGGCCGCCTGGGCGATGGATTCCGCCATGTGCGGCATGATGAACGTTCTCCAATGGCGTCGCCGCGCAGAGAGCTGCACGATCGAACGTCTCGAAAACTACATCTCGCGCCACGCGATGCTGAGCCGTGAGGAATTCTACCGCATGCCTCCGGCCAACAGGCCGCGGTTCGGGACCGAGTGGATCGAGTGGGACTCTCCCCTGCCGAGCGGCCATGTGGAAAATGATCGCGTGCGGGTGCGGTTCTTTCCCGCCGCGCGCCGCGACGCACCGACCGCTCTCATCCTCCACGCGCTCATGAGCGCCAGCGACACCGGCTACCGGCGCGTGGCCGCTTGGTTCAACCGCCACGGGTGGAATGCCGTCTTCCCCCATCTCCCCTACCACTACTCGCGACGCCCTGCGCGCTCGCTGAACGGCGAACTCGCCATCACCTCGGATCTCGTCCGCAATGCCGAAGGCCTGCGGCAGGGCGTCGTCGAGCTCCGCCAGCTCATGGCCCTGCTTCGCACGCGCGGCACGCGGGAGTTCGGAGTCGTCGGCACGAGCTACGGCGGATGGACCGGCGCGCTGCTCTCATTCCTTGAGAGCGATTTCCGCTTCGTCGCCCTCATCCAGCCGATCGTCGATGTCGAGAAGGCGATCTGGCAGAACCCCGGCGCCATCTCGATGCGGCGCTCGCTCCGCGCTCTCGGCCACCGCCCGGGCGCGACGGCCCGCCATGCCCATCTCCTCTCCCCGCTGCATGGCATTCCTCTGGCAAAAAATGTCTTCGTCACCGCAGGGAGCTACGACCGCGTCTCGCCAGCCGCCGATCTCGAGCGGCTCAAGTCTCTCTGGCCCGGAGTGAAGCTGCTCCAAGTGCCGCAGGGCCACTTCGGCTACCGCGCGCTGCCGGAAACGCTCAAGCAGATCCAGCCTCTGCTGGCGCCGGCTCAGGAACAGACGGTGATCGCGTAAAAGCCGGTCGGATCCTCGAAGATCGTATCGGCCTTTTCAAATCCGCCGGCCAGCGCCATCGCCGCGTAGGTTTCGCGGGTCTCGGGAAAATCATACTTCGTCACATGGTCCTCAACCGCCACCATGTCGTCGGCATCCAGCTGCGTCCAGACCCGGCGGGCATGATCCATCCAGCGCACGAGATACGCATCCCGCGATTCCCCCTCACGCAGAAACGGTTCGAAAAAAACAAACGCTCCACCGGGCAAGAGGCGGGCCCGCACGTTCCGGAAGAAATCCGCCTTCGCCGCCTTCGGGAGGTGGTGAAACGAGAGCCCGACATAGATGACGTCGAAGGCATCTCCCTCCGCCCTCGCCTCATCGGCAAAATCCCCGCAGTGCGCCGTGAACGGACACCCCAGAGCGGCGGCATTTTTTTCCGCGAGTTCGAGCGCGACCGGCGAGAGATCGACCGCGCGGTAACGCGAGAGCGGCAGGCCGGCGAGCATCTGTATCGTGTACCAGGCGTCCCCGCAGCCGAGGTCCATGAAAGCAAACGCTCCGGCTCGCCCGTCCAGCCAGCGACGGAGCGCGGGCATCGCCTCCGCATGCGAGAGATAATTGAGATCGACAATCCTCCGGTAGAAGGCCCACTGGTTGAAAAACTCCCTCACCGCTTCCACATCCTGACCTGAACGCT
>CAZSMN010000439.1:0-2710 GCA_964607615.1 uncultured Chthoniobacterales bacterium
GAGATTCTCACGCGGGTGCGTCGCATGAGGCTGCCGCTGGACCGGAGGCTGGAGGTCGGACCACCGCCGTCGCGGGACCGGTTTCCCATGCTGGGCGAGATCACGCAAGCGATCGAGGACGAAGGGTTCGAATACCTTGAGGATGCCGGGTGGGAGTTCGACGGAACGCGCCAATCGTTCCGGCTCTTTGCAAATTCCGACGCCCGCACGCAGGCCGCGATCTGCCTCGTCGAGCACAAGGAGCTTTCGTTTTATTACCTCACCTTCTCTTCGCGAACCGCTGCCGGCGAGGTCTTCCTCACGTGGAACTATCCGTTTTCCTACGGTCTGAAACTGCCGCCGAAGTTTCACGTCCGGCAGTCTCTCGAAGGCGCAGAGGCGGATCGGTTGCTGGAGATCCATACTGCCGCGCTCGAATCTGCCGGCCTTTGCAGCGGGGATCTCATGCCTCCGCCCATCGCGAATGCGCGGACCGAAATCGAGGAGGAGATGCGCGAGCAGCTGGAGCACAATCTGGCAAGCGGGCTTCTCAAACGCGACGGGGAGCTGATCCGCTACTCTGTGAGGGGCATGTTTTTCTTGTGGTTTCAGTTCCTGCGGGATTTTGTTCGGATGTCATGAATCCCGCCAAAGCCATCGATCACACGCTGCTGAAGCCCGACGCCCGGAAGGCAGACATTTTGAAGCTCTGTGACGAGGCGAAGGAGCATGGTTTTTACAGCGTGTGCGTGAACAGCTCCTGGGTGCCTGTGGCCGTGGAGGCGCTGAAGGGTTCGGATGTCGTGGTTGCGGCCGTGACCGGCTTTCCGCTGGGGGCTATGCATCCGGAGGCCAAGGCCTTTGAGACGCGCCAGGCCGTTGCCGACGGGGCACGGGAGATCGATACGGTCCTCAATGTGGGACGGCTGAAGGACGGTGATTACGAGTATGTCCTGCACGATTTGAAAGGCGTGGTCGTTGCGGCTGGTAACGCTGGCGTGAAGGTGATTTTTGAGACCTGCTTGCTGACCAAGGAGGAAATTATCGTGGCCTGTTGGATCGCCGTCGAGGCGGGTGCGGCCTTCGTCAAAACATCGACCGGATTTTCCACCGGTGGAGCCACGGTCGAGGATGTGCGCCTCATGAGCGAGCAGGTCGCCGGACGTTGCGGGGTCAAGGCTTCCGGCGGAATCCGGGATCTCGATGCGGCGCGCGCGATGTTTGAGGCGGGGGCGACGCGTCTCGGCACCTCGAACGGAATCAATATTGTTTCCGGCGGCGGCATGATCCTCGGCTACTGAGGTCGTCGCCGAGCCGGTTTCTTCGGATCAAAAAAGCACGGGCAGGCGACCGGAGATCACCTGCCCGTGGAAGTTAGTTTTCTGGCTTCTTTTTACGGAAGCTGTGTCGAGCCCATCAGGTGGCGGTCGACTTCGCGTGCCGCGCCTCGACCTTCATTGATCGCCCAGACCACGAGCGACTGACCGCGTCGGCAATCTCCGGCGGCAAAGACGTTCGGGATATTGGTCGTGTATTTCTCGTGATCGGCCTTGGCATTGCTGCGGGCGTCGCGCTCCATGCCGAGGGCTTCGAGGAGGTAGTCTTCCGGTCCGAGGAAGCCCATCGCGAGAAGAACGAGTTCGGCAGGGATAACGCGGAGCGTTCCCTCGACATCCTGCGGGCCGAAGCGGCCCTGCGCGTCGCGCTCCCAGCGCACGTCGACGACTTCGACGCCGCTTAGGGCGCCGTCCGGTCCGGCGATGAAACGCTTGGCGGTGACGAGGTACTGGCGGGGATCCGCGCCTTGAATGGCGGCGGCTTCCTCCTGACCGTAGTCCATCTTGTAGACCTTCGGCCATTCGGGCCAGGGATTGTCCTTCGCGCGGGCGAGGGGCGGCTTGGCCATGATCTCGAGCTGAGTGACGGATTTGCAGCCGTGGCGAAGCGAGGTGCCCACACAGTCCGTGCCGGTGTCGCCGCCGCCGATGACCACGACGTTTTTGCCGTGCGCGGTGATCGGTGGTTTGACGCCGTTCGGTGCGCCGTGATCGAGAAGGAAGCGGGTGTTCTCCGTCAGGAACTCCATCGCGAAGTGGATGCCCGGCATCTCGCGACCCGGGATCGGAAGATCGCGGGGCTTGGTGGCACCGGTGCAGAGGACAACCGCATCAAAGTCGGAGACGAGCTTGTCGGCTGGGATGTCTTTGCCGATGTTTACGCCGGTTTTGAAGGTGATGCCTTCATCCTCCATGAGCTTCACGCGGCGGGCGACGACGTCCACCTTCTCAAGCTTCATGTTCGGGATGCCGTAAAGGAGAAGTCCGCCGATGCGGTCGGCCCGCTCGAAAACGGTCACCGTGTGGCCGGCTTTGTTGAGCTGATCGGCGCAGGCGAGTCCCGCCGGACCGGAGCCGACGACGGCTACCTTTTTGCCGGTGCGGGTTTCGGGAGGATTCGGGACGATCCAGCCCTCTTCCCAGCCCTTGTCCACAATTGCACACTCGATCGTCTTGATGGCGACTGGGGGCTCGATGATGCCGAGCGTGCAGGAGCCTTCGCAGGGTGCGGGGCAGACGCGGCCGGTGAACTCCGGAAAGTTGTTCGTCTTATGCAGGCGGTCGAGGGCTTCGCGCCAGAGGCCGCGGTAGACAAGGTCGTTCCACTCCGGGATGAGGTTGTTGATCGGACATCCCGAGGCCATTCCGCTGATCAGCTTGCCGGTGTGGCAGAA
>CAZSMN010000440.1:0-2707 GCA_964607615.1 uncultured Chthoniobacterales bacterium
GATCCAGCAGCAGATGCAGGAGCTCGTGACACAGTCCGGCTCGGAGGATCCCGCCATTCTGGCCATCGGCTGGGCGCGCGGGCTGGAGATCATTCAGGCGGCATCGGCCAATGCGCGCTACTTTACCGATGCCGCCGGCAAGGTGCCCATGGATGTCTCGCTGGGTGATGCGGCCATCGGGATGTGCATTGATTTTTACGGCCGCTTCCAGAGCGAAGCCGTCAGGGTGGGGGACCAACCGTCGCGGCTGCAGTATTTCACGCCGGTCGGCGGATCCTCGGTAGGTGTCGATCCGATCGGTCTTCTGCGCGGGGCGCCGAATCCCGCGGTGGCGGAAGAGTTTATCGCCTTTGTCCTCTCCATCGAAGGTCAGAAGCTGTGGAATTTCCGCGTCGGCACGCCGGGCGGGCCGGTCCGGTATGCGCTGCGCCGGCTTCCCGTTCGGAAGGAACTCTATGCGTCCGAATTCACCGCGTTCCGCTCCGATCCCGAGGTGATGCCTTTCGAGGAGGCGAAGCTTTTCACCTACCACCCGGCATGGACCGGCCCGCTTTTCAAGACCATGTCGTTCATCATCCGCGTCATGTGCCTCGATTCGCATGACGAACAGGTGGCCGCATGGAAGGCCCTGATCGATGCCGGTTTCCCGAAAGAGGCCTTGAAAAAGTTCAACGACGTCAGCGCAGTTGATTACGAAACCGCCATGAAAAAAATCCGTCCCGCCCTCTCGGCACAGAACCGGATCGAGGAGGTGCGTCTCGCGAAGGAACTCGGCGATCACTTCCGCCGCCAATACCTCGAAGCCCGGAACCTCGCAAAGGAGGGACGCTGACATGTCTCAGGGACTCGCCCGCATCGTCTTTCTCATCACCGCGGCGTTTTTCGCGATGTTCTTCGTGCTGCCGATTTTCGAGACGCTCCGCGGTGCTTTCGTCGGTGCCGACGGCCGGCTCACGGCGGATTACGTTCTCGAGGTTTTCCGTAACCCGATTTATCTCGAAGGCCTCTGGAATTCCTTTCTGATGGCCGTGTGGAGCACGGCGCTCACGGCGCTTATCGCGGTTCCGCTCGCGGTCATCAGCGACCGGTATCTGTTTCCCGGCAAGGCGATCCTCGGTGCGCTCGTTCTCATTCCGATGATCCTGCCGCCCTTCGTCGGCGCGATCGGCGTGAAACAAATCCTCGGCCAGGAGGGGGCGCTGAATGCGTTCCTCGAGGGGATCGGACTCATGGATGCCGCGAGGCCGTTCGACTGGCTCGGTGAGAGCCGGTTCTGGGGCATCGTGGTGATGAATGCGCTCCATCTTTATCCCATTCTCTACCTCAACGTCCTCGCTGCTCTGGCGAATGTGGATCCCGCGATGGAAGAAGCTGCCGAGAACCTGGGATGCACCGGCTTCCGCAGGTTCCGCAAAATCACCCTGCCGCTGATCATGCCCGGTCTCTTTGCCGGAGGAACGATCATCTTCATCTGGTCGTTCACCGAACTCGGTGTGCCGCTCATGTTTGAGTTCACACGGGTCACTTCAGTGCAGATTTTTTACGGCATCAAAGACATCGGGGGAAATCCCTTCCCGTTTGCGTTGGTGGCGGTTCTTCTCTGTGCGACCGTCCTGCTTTACGGCGCCGGTAAATTTCTCTTCGGCCGGGACAGCCATGCGATGATGGCGAAGGCCACCAGCCAGGGTGGTCCGAGACCGACAGGCCTCCTCGGCGGGCTCGCGTGCACGGGCGTGTTTGTCCTGATCACCTGCTTGGCGGTTCTGCCTCACATTGGCGTTGTGCTGGTCGCGTTCTCGACCGACTGGTATGGCTCGATCCTGCCGTCGGGTTGGACGCTGTCCCACTTCGAGGCCGCGCTCGGCCACAACCTCACGCTTCCCTCGATTCAGAACAGCCTGAAGTATGCAGGGCTCGCGACGCTGCTGGATCTCTTTCTCGGTATCGCGATCGCCTACGTGGTCGTGCGCACCCGCCTGGCCGGACGCCAGGTTCTGGACGCCATGTCGATGCTGCCGCTGGCCGTTCCCGGCCTGGTGCTTGCGTTCGGCTATCTCGCCATGACGCAGGAGGGCAAGCTGTTCGGATTTCTCAATCCTTCGATCGATCCGCTGGGCATCCTTGTGATCGCTTACGCCGTGCGCCGTCTGCCTTACGTCGTGAGGTCCGCTGCTGCCGGATTCCAGCAAACGAGCGTCACGCTGGAGGAAGCTGCCCAAAATCTCGGCTGCCCTCCGCTGAAGACGCTCCGGAAAATCACGGTGCCGCTGATCGCGGCCAATTTGATGGCCGGCGGCCTTCTGGCCTTCTCCTTCGCGATGCTGGAAGTGAGCGACTCGCTCATCCTCGCCCAGAAACAGGAGGACTTCCCGATCACCAAGGCGATTTACGAGCTCTACCAGCTTCTCGGCGAAGGCCGCTTCGTCGCCAGCGCGCTGGGCGTTTGGGCCATGGCGTTCCTTGCCGTCACGATTATCGGAGCAAGCCTGATCCTCGGCAAGAAGCTCGGCGCGATCTTCCGCGTCTGAGGTTTCTCACCCGCCCCCGGCTACAAGCCGTGGGTCTGGACGAATACCTGGGACTGCTGGTGGTCGAACTCGACGATCTGGCCGCCGGGAAAGACGGCGGACATCTGACCTTGAGGCGTCTCCAGAAAATGATCGACCGCCGTCATGTTGATCGTGACGGTCGCCGAGGCATGGAAAAA
>CAZSMN010000441.1:0-2686 GCA_964607615.1 uncultured Chthoniobacterales bacterium
GGCCGCAGTTTCGACAGCTTGGAAAGGTGGGGACGGTTTTCTCGAAAAGCGGTGTCTGGTTCGGCGGACCAAGGACTTATCGAAATTCGACTCTCTATCAAAAAGTTCGATGATTAACACTATGACGGGAGCCATGCCTCGCATGGCGATGCGCGATAGCGCACCAGTAAGAGACGAGAACCCCTGGGTTCGACTGCCCGCGCGATAGCGCTTTGTCGAAAGTGCGAAGTACACAAACTCGCAGAGCCCCGCGCTTGCCGCGGGGATAATCCTACCTCAGGAGCCATCCTTTTTCGGGCTCTCCGCCAAAAAGCGCCTCCGGACGCCAAAAGTGCGCCGACGTGCCGCCGCCAAGCGTTCCCGGCTGGCGCTCAATGCTGAATTGTTGATAAATGATCTTCCGACCCCTTTCTGCCTTAGGATGATCTCCTTTGCATTCAAGGGTAGGTGTGGCAGGAGCATCAGGGGGAACCCGCGGTTGAAAAATCCAGCACCCGCCGCAGCGGGCCGACAGTGGCGGTGAAGCGGTCGTCGCCAAACTTTCCGTTGAGAAAGGGGCTTTCATAGACGGCATCGGGGTTCAGGTCGATGGGTTTACCGTTGATCAGCGGCAGGGGGAAGGAGGACGGCGACTTTGCGGCGTAGCGAGGCATCTCAATACGACTCTCACCGAAACGGTAGTCGATCTTGTCGGTGGTGATCTCCAGCGGATGGGCGAGCATGGCCTTGCGGAAGGCATCGAAGGTTCCATGCGTGGCGATGTCGCCGGCGTGAAGCAGTATGCGCGTGGTGTCGGAGTCGCCGGCGAACTTCACGGGGAAGGCGGCGGTTTTCGCATCGTTCCAGCCGTAGTCACCGTCGAGGAATCTCACGGCGGCAAAGGCTTTGCCGTTGGTGGCAAAAATCCAGCCGTCCTCTTCGGTTTTGGTGAGATCGGCTCCATCGAATTTCATGCCGAGCCTGCCGGTGTTGTAGGAGCCGGGATGGCCCTTGCCGACGCGGCTGATCCGCTGGACAAGCAGGACATTCTCGTGCTGTACGCTCCAGATCGAGTGCTGCGGGCGACCACCGCCGGGATGCTCGTAGTAGGGATAAACCTCGCTGATCGTCGCGGAAGATGGATCATCGAATAGAAGGCCGCAGGCGCGGTTTTGCCTCGAGATGCCGCTGTATTCTATGGAGGGATTTTGCAGTGTGCTCCCCAAAAGGTAATGCGGAGTGCGATACGCATAGTTAACCAGCGCGGAGTCCGGTGCGATGCGGTGGCCGCCGCCGCCGCCTTCCTCGAGTTTGCCGAGCACGCGGTTGCGGATCAGGAACGGTCGTTGTGTGGGAAAGATTCGTTTGCGGAGCAGGATGGCTTCGGCGGGTGCCTGGTAGAGACTGGTCTCGATCACGCGCGAGTGAGTGGAGGAACCTCCCTCGCCGAAAAGCAGGGCTTTCATGGATTCGAAGCCGCCGACCGTGTGATACGCTCGGCTGCGCCCGCCGCCGCGGCGGCCTTTCACCGAAATCTGCTCTTCCTCAATGAGAGCGAGATCGAGAAGGAGCCCGAAACGATGACGGATGACCGGGTCGGGTGAGAGTTCATGGAGATTGAACAGGGCGGGCCAAGAATACTTCTGGTAGCCGTTCGAGCCGACCTCGATCCACATACCCGAAGCCGCGCGGCGGTTCGGCCACTCGCGGAAGAACGCGGCGTGGGCGGCGGCGTGCTCGGCAGTGGTGTGGCCGTCGGCAAGCTTGCGGTTGCGGTAGGCGGGGTCGTTTTCCAACAACGAGGTGACAAGGTAATGCACGGGCCGGATGTTGAGGTCGTGGTTTTCCGTGCCGAGAACCTTGAAAAGATCTCCGGCACCATAGTCGGCAAGGCGGCTGCGGCTGCTGGTCCAGAGCCACAGTGCCTCTTTCATCGCGGCCTCGGTTTCCGGTGTGAGTCGACCGGCAAAGTGAGGACTCTTCGCGTGGAAGAGACTGAGAATGCGGACGTAGTCGGTGATGGAGAAAAACGTCCAAGGTGCGCCTTTCTGATGCTCCGGTGTGGGCGACACGACTACGCCGCTTTGCCTGTGGTTTTCGATGTAGTCCCGTGCGGCCTTGAGCAGGCGGGCATTGGCTTGATCGGTCTTTTCGTTGAGGAAAAGCGCGGAGAGACACCAGAGGTTGTCACCCCAGATGCCACCCGGCCAGGCAACATCCTTGGCAATGGTTTTGCGCAGCAAACGCTCGCGGTGCCTAAGCGAGGAGACATGAGATTCCTCGACGAGGGGAGCGACGTCGACGGGCAGTGCCGACGCGCCCGGAAAAAACAGGACCAATAAAACCAAGAACACGAAAGATAGGGCGAGGGATGACCGCATGCATGCATTTAACCCTGTAAGCAGCCTTTAGTTGCGCGTTTGCTCAAATCCATCCCGTCGAATGCAACGGAGATGAAAACGGATTTCCCCGAGGCAATGCTGTAGCAAAACATAGTTTTTGGATCGCCTCGCTCCGAGATCTCGAGATCCGAGATTCGCGTTTGCCGCTTGCGGTGATGTTTCTGCTCAGGCCGTGCGTCCGCTGTCGGTTTGGTCCCTTTTGAGAAGGTCTGCGGGGCGGCGGCCGAAGAGGGATCGGTATTGCGCCGGAAAGCGGCCGAGGTGGGTGAGCCCGTGGGAGAGGGCGATCCCGGTGACGGAGTCGC
>CAZSMN010000442.1:0-2674 GCA_964607615.1 uncultured Chthoniobacterales bacterium
GACCCATTTGCGACCTTGGCCTAATTGTGGAGTCCATAGACGAGAAAGGTACCGATCATGGGGTCATCTTGTGCAATGCGACAGACGACATCGTGAAAAACGCTGAGTGTTTTGGCGGCTTCGTCGGCCAGTGCGTCGATGATGGTCAGTGTGAGATCCCTTGCGTTTTCTCGGTGGAACACATCGTAGGTGCAGATTGCCGGAGATTCGACAAAGGCGGGTTCTGCTGGCGGTTTGCTTTGTGGCGGCTCATGGCGGAGCCCTTTGTCCTGCAGGACGAGGGCGATCGCGCCGACAAGGTCGCTGGGTGACATGGATGGGATCATTTTCGTTTGGCCCTTTCTGCTATCATGGCCTCGGCTGCGTTGTAGGCGACTGCTGCCCAGTCTTCGCCTCTCCCTTCGAGGGTGTGATCGGCAAGCAGGCCGGCGAGCGCCTGGCCGGCGAAATAGTCGCGGAGGGACATTCCATCTTGCGGCGGATAGCAGGACGTCTTTGTTTTCGGGAATGCCGGGCCTCCGTCTGGTGGTGTGCTGGGTGCGCTCATTTGGTATCGGTGTTGGGTGTAAGTTTGCGTTTCAGCTTGGTGATCTGGCCGCGGAGGGCGGCGTTGCGCCGGATGAGGCGCGTTCCTGCGGCCATTTCCTCCTGGTAGCGGCGTTTGTAGAACTCGAGGTCCTGGATCAGGCTGACATGGTTCTTGGCCATCGCCTCGGTTGAGTCGGCAATGCGAAGGAGGGTTCCGAGTTTGATCTCTTCGATGCTCGGATTTGGAAAAGCGGGCTCCCAGGCGGTGCGGCTGTGTTCTCTAAGTGTCTTTGCCATGGTGTTGGGTTGTTGGCGTTGATGGCGGCAATGTTGGCAACTGCCGCCATCAACTCGGGTTTGTCAGTCAACGATCTCGTAGTCCTCTGCGAGGATGTCCGTCTGTGACGCGAGCCAGGGCACGCGGCTGCCGTTGGGATAGGCCGGATGGCCGGCGGGGTATTCGATGTAGATGTAGGGCAGCGTCATTTTGCTGTGTTGGTCGGGGATCTGCAGCGCGAGCCACATGCCTTTTCCGTTCCAGCCCTCGCGGCGGACCTTGCGGCCGGCTTTGAGTTGTTCGAGCGCCCATCCGATGTTTGGTTGAATCATGGTGTGTTCCTGATGTTGAAGCTGCGTTCAGATGGAGACTTCGCGCATGGCGTGATTCACGCGGCCGATGATTGCGGAGACCGCTGCGGCGGCTTCATCGATGGCCAGTTCGATCTGGCTTTTGTGCTCTTTCGGTCTGGTTGCTGCGTCCGTGCCGTTCGGTTCGCGAACTTCTGGCGTTCTGACGGGTTCGATTCTCTCGAGAAGAATCGCGGTCCGCTCCTCGAGTTCGAGGATTTGGTTTCTGAGGCGCTCCAAGCTGTCTCTGACGGAGTTGTTTTGCTTGATGGTGGCGGCGCCGCAATCATGGGCTCTCGCGATGTTTTCTGCTGTTAGTGCGTTCATCTGGTTTTTCTTTCTGGTTGTGAGGCGCAACCGGCGCCCCGGCGGCTGCCAATCATTTGGCGAGATTCTGAATGTGGTAGTAGCGGCCGTCCTGTTCCCTGCGGACCACGTAGGCCGACTGGGCGACTTCCTTCATGAGGAGGTAGAACTTGGACTTCTTCATGCCGGTCTCGCCTTCGACGAACTTTTGAAGCTCTGCGGGCTTGCGGCCGTTCGGGCTGATGAGAAGGCAATTGATGATGTCGTCGGCTGAGTATTTGCGCTCGAACTGACCGGTGTTCTCGCCTCGGGGCGTGGCCTTCTTGGGCTGTTTGATCGCCTCGGGGTCTTCGGTGTCGTCGCGTTCGAAGAGCGGCCATTCCCAGCGCACAACAAATGCCTTCTGAGGCGGGAAGTTGCGCAGCGTGGCATCGACGGTGAAGCATTCCTCTGTGGAGTGCGGCGTCATGGTGAGGATGGCATCGGGATCTCGAGCGAAAACGCCGGATCCGCCAATGCGGTCCATGGATTCCTTGCCTGCCTGGTTGCCCTTCGAGTAGTGGGCCCCGAAGGCGATAGCGGCGCCCGTCTTGACGGCAATGGCTTCCAGCTCGTTGAGCATGCTGGCGACGTCGCCGGCCTTATTCTCGTCGCGGTCTCCGAGAGCCTTGTAGATGGGATCGATGATGATGAGGACGTAATCCTCTTCGAGGAGAACCTTGAGAAGGTTGGCGGCCATCTTCTCGATTCCTTCGACCATGCCGCGGAGCGTCCAGCAACGGAACATTCCGGGTTCTGGTATGACGTTCTTCTTCTTGCAGATGTCAGCGAACCGGCGGGCAAAGAACGGTCGCTGAATCTCGAAATTGATGTAGCAAACCTTCCCTTTGATCGTGTCGCATCCCCACCATTTGGTTCCGGTGGCAACGGAGATTCCAAGATCCATGAGAGAGAACGTCTTTCGTCCCTTGGACGTGCCGCCGATGATGAGTTTGCTGCCCCGGTGCAGGAGTCCCTTGACCAGTTCTGCGGGGGGCTCGGGCATGGTCTCTCCGAGGAATTGAGACATATCATACAGGTCCGGAAGGGCGCCGATGCGCCGAGCGGTCCGGATGGCCTTGAGCGTGTCCGCCGCCTGGTCGATCACGTCTGCGGGATTGACGCCGGGAAGGGTAGCCGCCTCTTTGACCCGATTGGCCAGAGCCAAGAGTTG
>CAZSMN010000443.1:0-2666 GCA_964607615.1 uncultured Chthoniobacterales bacterium
GAAAGAAAAACCACCGGAGCGCCAAGGCCGGCTCCCCGGAGCGTTTTGACGAACGCGAGGGCCGCCGAGGGATCCTGAGCCCCATCGACAAGAACGGCATCGTAGGCCGATGGGCCCAGCTTTGCCGCCGCATCCTGTCCCCTCGAAAAATCATCCACGATAAAGCCATTGGCCACCAGGATGCGGCGGAGGGTGCGCCGCATCGCGTCGTCGTCCTCCAGCACGAGCACCCTGCGTCTTTCGCCCTGCGGGTTCATGGAATGTTTGATCATGGGTTGGTGGTGCCGAGGGGAAGGCTGAGTGCAAGCGTGAGCTTCTGACCGGATCGCTTGCGGAGTTGGACATCTCCGCCGAGCCCGCACATGGTCCGCCGAGTCATCGCGAAGGCGATGCCGGTCTCGAACGAATCCTCGCCGAGGCCGAACGGCGTGAGGATTCTCTGGGCCATGAATTCCGTGAGGCCGGGAAAGATAAAGGTCAGGAGAAACTCCATGCGGCCATGCTCCCGGCCGGCACGCACCTCGATGGTGGAGCCGTTCGGCGCGACCGAGGCCGCGCCTTCGACGAGCAGCAGCGCAGCCTCCCGGAGGCCCTCCTCGCACGTGACGACCTCGAGCGTTTCAGCGTAGGCGTCGAGCGCGAGCGCCCGCGGGTGCAGGATGCCCTCCACAGCGGGGATGCAACCTTCCCACCAGTGCCGCAGGTCGAACGGATGCGGATGCCCGCGGACCAACTCCCGGCCGGAAAGCATCGAGAGAATATGGAGCGCCTTGTCGAGCTTCGCCGTCGCTCCCTCAAGATCCCGGCCGATCTGCGGGATCTCACCGGCCGGTGCACCGTCGGAAAGATACGCGGCATTGAGCTTCAGCGTCGTGAGAGCGTCCAACGATGTCCTCGAAAGCCAGCGGAGGATGTTCTCAAAAATCCCCTCGGCCGCACGGCCCTCGAGATTTTCCAGCCGCTCTTCCGAAGCCGCGGTCGCCTTGGCGCTGGCCTGCTTGAGAAGGTTCCGCATGAGGAGGGCCGCATGACGTCCGACAAGTTCGCCGACAACCTCCGGGGTGAGCGAGGCCAGCAGGGTATCCTCCGCCGCCTCGATCCGCGCTCCGCCGCCGGATCGCCGCTCATGGCCGAGGATCCGGTCAAGCACTGCGCCCTCGCCGAAGAACCCGCCCTTGCGGACCTCACCGGACTGGCTGAACTCCGCCGACGAAACCGGCCGGAGGAGAAATCTCACACCGCCCGAGAGCACGAGGTAGAGCGCACCAAGGTTGTCCTTGTCATCGTAGAGAACCGCTCCGGCATTGAGTTCGACCAGATCGGCACGCTCGGCGAGCATCCGGACGATATCCTCGCCAAGGCCTTCACAAAATCCGTTCGCGCCGATTGCTTCCCAGACGTGTGCCTTGTCAGTTCGAGATTCCATAATTCCGCTAAAAATCCGCTAAAACTCTTTGAAAATTGCCACCTTGAAACCTCCGCCCGCACCGGTGGCCCGTCCGGCGATGTGAGCATAGGGTCCGACCTGCACCGCCCAGTCCCTGGCCGGACGGTAGACGACATAAACGCCCGCTTTGATAAGCGAGAAATCCGTCGTCAGCAGGATGTTATCGCCGACAGACTGCGGCTCGGAGTTTCCCAGGCCGAAGATTGCCTGAGCATCGGCCCAGACCTCCCAGCGATCGCTGAGCGCAAGACCGGTCGTGAGATAGCCCCGCAGTTCGTCGGCCGGGGCGCCGGTTCGGAGGCGAAACCCGACTCCGGCGTCATAGAACCCCTGCTTGCCGAAGAGCCGGAAACTCCCCCCATAGAAATACGTCAGTTCGACATCCGTCTGGCCGTTCCCCAGCGCCGGAACGTCGTTGACATCGTACGGCCCCGGAATTTTCACCGTCAGCTGCAGGGCCTGCGGCGGCTGACCGCTGAGCTGATAACGAACCGCGACCTCCTGGTCGGCGAATCCGAAATTCGTCTGCCGACTCCCGTCGCTCTGCACGTTCTCCAGCGCATCGAGGAAAAAATTCCCGATCAGTGTGAACCGGTCGTAGATGCCGTATTCCAGGTAGAGATTGAACTCGTTCTTCACGAACCGCGCATCGCCGCCCATGCTCTCAAGCTGCCAGGTGTCGGAATACTGCGTGTTTGTCGCATACAGATAGTACTGGAAAACTGCGAGCCCCTCGCCCGCCGGTTGCCCCCACGCGCCAGCCTCCGCCACGCGCGGTGTTAAAAGAGAGGCCGCCAACAGCAAAACCCCTGCAACCATCTGATTTAAAGAGCGTCCCTTCCGCTCGGTTCTCGGGCCGGCCGGACCCGGGGAAGATTCCCCCCCTGCAATTTTCACGGCCGGCTTTTTAATGCAACTGGATGTTTCTTCAAGAGAATTTTGCAAAACTTCACGGTGACCTGTCGAAGCGCGTCAATTCGACGCGCGGCAAGCCCTGAGAGGGAACGGACGTCACACTCTCCGACCGATGAGGCGCACCTGACGCTCCAGCACGCCGCGGAGCGCAGCCGGTCCGCGCCATTCCGTCTTGACGATGCTGATGCGGAGGTGTTTACATCAGCGACGCTGTCAATCGCAGCATTCCCCCCGCAGAGTTTTTTCCATGAAAACTTCCCCCCGCACCGCACCGGTGGCGATCCTCTTCGCCGCGCTCCTTGGT
>CAZSMN010000444.1:0-2651 GCA_964607615.1 uncultured Chthoniobacterales bacterium
GGTTCGCCGCAATGGAGCTCCCCACCTCTCCGGAAATGCGCTTTCAGGGCATCGCCGTCGCCCCCGGTATTGCCCGGGGCCATGCCATGGTGCAATGGGAAGAGGACGAGGAGATTCCCCTGCGGAAGATCACCGATGCCGAGCTCCCGGAGGAAATCGCGCGCTTCGAGTCCGCTTTGATCTCGACGCGCGCCGAACTGCTCGACATCCAGCAGCGGATCGCCAACGCCATCGGCTCGGACGACGCCAGCATCTTTGATGCGCATCTGCTGGTCGTCGAGGATCGCACCCTCATCGAGGAGGTCCTCCGGAGCCTCGATCGCGAGCGCTGCAATGTGGAATACGTCTTCCACCAGGTTGCTGAAAAATACTGCCGCACGCTGTCCGAGATCGACGACCCTTACCTCCGCGAGCGGGTTGTCGACATTGAAGATGTCACCCGCCGGATCATCCGCAACCTCCTGGGAAAATCCCATGAGGCAGCCATCTCGAGCGACCAGCCCCACATCGTCGTCGCCCACAATCTCACCCCGTCGGATACCGCGCAGCTCAATCGCGAGCTGGTCCTCGGGTTCGCCACCGAGACCGGCAGCCGGACATCGCACACCGCGATCATGGCGCGCTCGCTGGAAATCCCCGCCATTGTCGGCCTGCACGGCATCTGCCAGAAGCTCACGAGCGGCGACGGAATTCTCATCGACGGCTACAACGGCCTCCTCATCGTCAATCCGTCGCAGGAGACGCTGGAGGAATACGGCCGCCTCGAATCCGAGAAGGAACTCGTCAGCGAACGACTCGAGCTCATCCGCGAAACGACATCGACCACCCGCGATGGACGCCACATCGTCCTCTCGGCCAATGTCGATCTTCCCGAAGAGCTGGAAGACGTCTCGGAAAGCGGCGCCGAGGGTATCGGTCTCTACCGCACCGAATTTCTCTACCTCAACCGGCCCGCCCCACCCGACGAAGACGAGCAATACGAGCACTACCGGCTGGCCGCGGAGCGCGCCATGCCCCACGGAGTCATCATCCGAACGCTGGACATCGGCGGGGACAAGTCCACCGAGAGCCTGCACCTGCCGGAGGAGCAGAATCCCTTCCTCGGGTGCCGCGCTATCCGCTTCTGCCTTCAGAATCCCGACATTTTCCGCACCCAGCTCCGAGCCATCCTCCGCGCCGGCGTCTCAAACAATGTCCGGATCATGTATCCGATGATTTCCGGCCTCGAGGAACTCCGTCAGGCCAATGCCCTGCTTGAGGAGAGCAAAGCCGAATTGGCCGAGCGGGGCGTGCCGTTCAATCCTTACATCGAGGTGGGAATCATGATCGAAATCCCGAGCGCCGTTCTCGCAGCGGAGCACCTCGCAAAGGAGGCCAACTTCTTCAGCATCGGAACGAACGACCTCATCCAATACACGATTGCCGTCGACCGCCTGAACGAGCGGATCGCCCACCTCTACAATCCAACGCACCCGGCCATCCTGCGCATGCTCAAGATGGCCATCGATGCCGCCCATTCCAACGGCATCTGGGCGGGGATTTGCGGCGAGATGGCCGGAGATGTCCTCCTCACCCCGCTTCTTATCGGTCTCGGTGTGGACGAGCTCAGTGCGGCAGGAGCGGTCGTCCCCCGTGTCAAAAAAGCTGTTCAATCGCTCGAGGCAGGCTTCTGTGCCGATCTGGTCTCCAATGCCCTCCAACTGGACGATTCCGCAGCCATTTTCGAGCTCAGCCGCGCGTGCGCGAGGGACAATTACCTGGAACTTCTCGACTGACGACGGTTGTGGAGTGTTCGGATTTCCGTTTCCCCGCCCCCGTCAGCCGCGCTATTAGTCTCGGGACATGATTTTGAAAGACACGCAGAACGAGCCCGACGGCCGCCGTTTGCACATCGACCGGGTGGGCGTCAAAGACCTGCGCTACCCGATCCAGGTCCGCGACAAACACCACGCCATCCAAAGCACCGTGGCGACCGTCCAGCTCACGGTGGACCTGCCCCATCATTTCAAGGGCACGCACATGAGCCGCTTCATCGAGGTGCTGGGCTCTCACGGCCCTGTGATTCACGTCGACAATATCCGCGACATCCTCGAGCAGCTCACCAAACGGCTGGAGAGCGCGTGCGCCCACCTCGATTTCGAGTTTCCCTTCTTTCTGGAAAAAGATGCCCCGGTAACTGGCGCCAAGGGCCTTCTGGACTATACGGCCCGCTTCAATGCAACGCTGGAAAATGGCAGGATGGACTTCGTGGTCACCGCCGTGGTCCCGGTCACAACTCTCTGCCCCTGCTCAAAGGCCATCAGCGTTGCCGGCGCCCACAACCAGCGCGGCCACGTCACGCTCGCCGTCCGCTGCGCGAAGCCCATGTGGCTGGAGGATATGATCCGTCTGGTCGAGGACTCCGCCAGTTCGGAGCTCTACAGCCTGCTCAAGCGGCCGGATGAAAAAGCCGTGACCGAGCGCGCCTACGACACCCCGGTTTTCGTCGAAGACCTCGTCCGCAATGTCGCCCTCCGCTGCGAGGCGGATGCCAACGTGCTCTGGTATCGCGTCGAAGCCGAAAACTTCGAATCGATCCACAACCACAACGCCTACGCGCTGATCGAGAAGCGCGGGCGCTGAGCCGCGGCGGGCCTGACCTGCCGGGCAAA
>CAZSMN010000445.1:0-2640 GCA_964607615.1 uncultured Chthoniobacterales bacterium
GGAAGTATTGTGACGCGACGCGGCGGATGTCGTCGAGGGAGATTTTCCCGATCTCTTCTTTGCGATGCAGGTAGGCATCCCAGCCAAGCCCCATGAGCTCATCGACCGCACAGGCGGCGGCGAGGGCGGCGTTGCTCTGGTTGCGGATCGCCTCGCCGCCGAGAAGCTTCTTCTTGGCGCGCGAAAGCTCCTCTTCGGTGAGGCCGTCTTTCGCAAGGCCGAGAACCTCGGATCGGAACTCGGTCAGGACCTTGTCCGCCTTCTGAGGGTCCGTGCCGAGGTAGAAGATAAACGCGCCGGGCGCGAGGCCGTAAAACTGCGCGGCTCCTACAAAGTAAGCCAGCCCCATCTGCTCACGGATCCGGTTGAAAAACCGCGACCCCAGGTCGTTGGAGGCCTCATTGATGAGCTCCATCGCCGCACGGTCGGATCCGCCCGCCGTCGTGCCCTGGAAACCGAGCATGATGATGGCCTGCTTTTTATCGAGAGAGCCTTCGACCGTCTCGGTCTTCTCAAGCGGCTTGGGCTGGGGAGCGTCTGCAAAAGCCAGATCCCCTGCCGGCATTGCGGCAAAATACTTTTCTGCCAGTTCCCGAACCTTCTCCGCATCGACATCGCCGAAGACGGCAAGGACGCCGTTTTTCGCGACGGCAAACTCGCGGTGGAATTCTTTCAGTTGAGCCGGTGTGAGCGAAGCAACCGCCTCCGGAGTTCCCAGATTCCGCAGTCCGTAGGGATGGCTGGCAAACAGGCGCTCGCGAACAAGATTGCGGGCGACGGCCGTCGGCTGTTCGGCCTCGGCTTTGATCGCGGCAAGCTGGGAAGACTTCTCCAGACCGATTTCCCGCTCGGGGAAGACGGGGTTGATCAGGACATCCGCCAGAATCTGCAGCCCGGTCGCGAGATCCGGCTTCATGACATCGACGGAAACGTTGAAGCTGTTGTTTCCGCTATCTGCGCCGATGTTTCCTCCTACGCCTTCGATCTCCGACGCGATCTGCTCGGCCGAGCGGGTTTTCGTGCCCTTGAGGATGGCCCTTGAGAAAAGCCGCGTGATGCCGTTGGTCTCGTGGGTCTCTGCGAGGAGACCGCCGCGGAAGACGGCATTGATCGAAACCAGTGGAAGACGGGGATCTTCGCGAACGAGGAGACGGAGTCCGTTCGAGAGCGTGAATTTCTGAACCGCCGGCTTGTCCACCGCACCGGCCTTGTCAGCCTGTTTCTGTTCGAGGCTGCCGGGGGGGTTGAGACTGGTGGAGTTGATCTTTTCGTCACTCAGATACTCCCGCGCCACGCGCTGAACATCGGCCGGCGTCACAGCGGCGATCGCCTCCAGGTAGTGCTTGCTGAAATCCAGATTCCTTGCAAGGAGCCAGTTGGAGCCGAGATCCGATGCCTTGCCGCGGGCGGTCGTCATGGCGTTGAGCTGGTTTGACAGTATGCTCCGGCGGGCGCGGTCGAGCTCTTCGGCCGTGACACCTTTTTCCTTCACCGCGGTAAGAATCCCAAGCGCCTCTTTCTCGACCGTTTCGCGCTTGTCAGGGTCCGTAACGGCCTGGATCGCAAAAATGCCCTCGTTCTGCATCGAGAACATGCCGGCATTGATGCTGTGAGCGAGTTGCTTCCGCTCGCGGATCTCGGTATTCAGCCGCGAGCTCCGGCCGGATCCGAGAATTTCGCTCAGAACCTCGAGCGAGGCGGTGTCGGGATGTGTGAGACCCGGGATCCGCCAGGCCAGCGACGAGCGCGAAAGCTCGGTCGGAAACTCCTCGTGCGCATCGCGGCGCCCGAGTTGCGGCGGCTCGGTGGCGACATAAACAGGATCGAGCGCCCGGCGGGGCTGGGTCTCGAAAAGCTTCCCAAGTTCTTCGCGCAGCTTCTCCGCATCCACATCGCCGACTACGACAAACGTCAGGTTGTTCGGAACGTAACGCGCCTTGTAGTAATCCAGCACATCCTGGCGGCTGAGCTTATTGTAAACATCGAGGTAGCCGATGACCGGATGCCGGAGCGGGCTCTCCGCAAAGACGGTCTGCAGGAGGAGCTGCATACTCTGGCGGTTCGGGTCATCGAAACCCATCGCAAACTCGCGGCGGATCACCTCCTGCTCCTTGGTGTATTCCTCCTCGGGGAGGGTCGCGTTCATCATCGCGTCAGCGAGTATCGACACGGCTTTCATCGCTCCCTCCGCAGGCACGTCGATCCAGTAAACCGTGCGGTCAAAAGAAGTGTAGGCATTGATATAGCCCCCCTCCTCCTGCACCTCGCGGGCTATCGCCCCGGGAGGCCGTGCCGAGGTGCCCTTGAAAAGCATGTGCTCAAGGATGTGAGAGAGCCCGGCACCGAGCCACTTGCCCTCGTGGATGCTGCCGGTTCCGCACCAGGCCTGCACGCTGGCGACCGGCGCGCTGCGGTCTTCCTCAACGACCAGCGTGAGACCATTCTCAAAATGGAAGACGCGGGCTTTGGTCTCATTCAGACGGGGAAAGGCAGCGCCGGCGCCGTCTTTGGCAAAAACCGGAGAGAGAGAAAGAGCGAGGGCGGCGGTCACGTTCAGAAATTTCATGCTTGGGTTACGACCTCGTCATCGCCGGAATCGTTCAATCGATTTTTCCCGGGCTGGAACGGAAGGACAAAAAC
>CAZSMN010000446.1:0-2638 GCA_964607615.1 uncultured Chthoniobacterales bacterium
CCGTTTGACCTTCCCGAGGCCGAGCAGGAGCTCGTGGGTGGCTATCACACCGAATATTCCTCGATGGGCTTCGCGCTCTTCTTCCTCGGTGAATACGCCGCCATGATCGCCGGCTCCGGCGTGATCGTGACGCTCTTCCTTGGCGGATGGAGCCTGCCGCTCATCCCGGACGGCTCGATGCCGGGCCTGGCGGGCGTTTTCTGGGGTCTGGTGAACATCGGCGTCTTCTTCGCCAAGGTCAGCGCGCTCCTCTTCCTCTTCATCTGGGTCCGCTGGACACTGCCGCGTTTCCGCTACGACCAGCTCATGAAGCTCGGGTGGTATTTCTTCTTCGAGCTCGCGCTGGTAAATATCTTTATCACCGCCTTCATCGTCGCCTACGTAAAATAAGGCAGATGAAAATCCTACGTCCCTCGGACCGCGGCTACGCCCGCGCCACGGCAGCTCTCATCCGCCGCTACGAAAGCGATCCCAAGACCCGCGAGGTGGTGGCGGAGATTATCGCCGCTATCAGCAAGGAGGGCGACAAAGCCCTGATCCGCTACACGAAGAAATTCGGCGGCCCGGCCCTCGCGCCTTCGCAGATTCCGGTCGCGCCGGCCGAGACAGGCCGTGCGATGGCGGAGCTGCCCCGCGACGTCCGCCGCGCCATTGCCGCCGCCCGCACCAACGTGCGCACGTTCGCCCGCCGCAGCCTGCGCAAGAGCTGGTTTATGAAAAACCGCCAAGGGGCGGTTGTCGGCGAACGCTTCGATCCCTTCCAGCGCGTCGGCATCTACATCCCCGGCGGCACGGCACCGCTCGTCTCCACGGCGGTGATGACGTGCACGCTGGCGGCCGCAGCGGGAGTCCCCGAGATCGTCGCCGTCACCCCTGCGGGTCCGGACGGCACCGTCCAACCGGCCCTCCTTGCCGCGCTCGCCGAGTGTGGCGCGACCGAGATCTACCGCGTCGGAGGCGCTCAGGCGGTTGCGGCCCTTGCGATCGGCACGAAAACCATCCGGCCCGTGCAAAAGATTTTCGGCCCCGGCAATGCCTACGTCGTCGAGGCGAAGCGACAGGTTTTCGGCCGCGTCGCGATCGATTTGCTTCCCGGCCCCAGCGAGGTGCTCGTGATCGCGGACAAAACGGCGAACCCCGAGTGGATCGCCGCCGACCTTCTGGCACAGTCCGAGCACGGGCATGGCAGCCAGGCGATCCTATTGACGGATTCCGAAAAAGTCCTCTCGGGTGTCGAGAAGGCCGTCGAACGTCAGGTGAAGCTCTCCCAACGTCCCAAGGAACTCGCCAAGGCCCTCAAGAATGCCACCTTGGTTCTGGTGGCGGACATGGAAGAGGCGGTGCGCCTCGCGAACGGTTACGCCTCCGAACACGTCTCGATCGCGACCGACCGGCCCGGCCAGATTGCGCTCCAGTTGGTCACGTCGGGTGCGGTTTTCCTGGGCGGACTCTCGCCGGTGGCGGGTGGTGATTTTCTTGCCGGTCCCAGCCATGAACTTCCGACCGGAGGTGCCGGCCGATCGTTCGCCGGCCTCACGGTCGACCAGTTCCAGCGCCGGACAAGCGTGGTCATGTATGACGAGCCCTCGCTTCGCGCATCGCTGCCGTTTTTGGAAACGTTCAGCGAAATCGAAGGCCTTGATGCCCACGGCCGGTCGGCGGCGATCCGTTTGAGCAAATGATCTGGCGCATCCGCGGCCGGGATTTTGATCTCGCGCGCCGCGGCATGATCATGGGCGTGCTCAACGTCACGCCGGATTCGTTTTCCGACGGCGGATGCTTTCTCGATCCCGAGGCCGCGACATTCCGTGCTCTCCGGCATGTGGAAGAGGGGGCGGACATTATCGACATCGGTGGCGAATCCACCCGCCCCGGCTCGGCACCGGTCGGAGTGGACGAGGAGATCCGCCGCGTGCTTCCTGTCGTCGAGCGCCTCCGCGGCCGGACGGAGGCGCTCCTCTCCATCGACACGTCAAAGGCCCGGGTCGCCCGGGCAGCCCTGGAGGCGGGCGCGGACATCGTCAACGATGTCACCGGCCTTCGCGATCCGGCGATGGCGGCCGTTTGCGCGACTGCCCGTGCCGGCGTGGTGATCATGCACATGCAGGGCACGCCGCAGACGATGCAGGAAAACCCGACTTACGGCGACGTCGTCCACGAGGTCCGGGATTTTTTTCGACACGCTCTCGCCGACGCCGTAGCTTCGGGGCTGGACCCGATGAGCATTGCCCTCGATCCCGGCATCGGTTTTGGAAAAACTTTCGACCACAATCGCGAGTTGCTCCGTGCGCTTCCCCTTTTGTCGGAGTCCGGTCGTCCGCTTCTTATCGGCGTGTCGCGTAAGTCGTTCCTCGGCCGCATCGCGGAATCCAACGCCATTGCCGACCGCCACTGGCCGGGCATCGCGCTTACCAGCTTCTGCCGCGAGCGGGGCGCGCGGATCCTGCGCGTGCATGACGTGAAACCTCACCGGGAGGCGCTTCGGATGACCGAGGCGATCATCGGCGATGCTTGAGGCCATCTGGAAATTCGTCGCGGCGAATTGGACGTCGGGCATCGAGATCGCGATCCTCGCGGTCGTCCTCTACTACACCTACATGTATCTGCGCGGCACGCACGGCGCGCGGATCCTGATCGG
>CAZSMN010000447.1:0-2624 GCA_964607615.1 uncultured Chthoniobacterales bacterium
ATGGTGTCCGCCCTGGAGGAGGACCTGCACGCCGCCCTCGGCCGCGAGCTCGTCGAGCTTCTCATCGATCTGGTCGAGCGAGAGGACGTAGTGGTCGTCATCTTTTTCCGTGCGGTAAAACGCGCAGAACTTGCAGTAGACGTTGCAGACGTTCGTGGAGTTGATGTTCCGGTCGACGATGTAGGTGACGACTTCATTTCCCCGCCCGTCGTAAGCCGCGGCCTTGGCCGCCTTCCGCCGCGCATCGGCAAGCGAGCCGAGAACCTCCAGCGGGAGTTTATGCAGCTCGCGCGCGTCGTCCGGGGTGATCCGACCCCCTTCGAGGATTTTATCGACCAATTCGTCTTCGGCGCAGGCAGCACTCATAAGCGGCAAACCTAGCGCGGGCCGGCGGCGAATTCAACTGCGCGCAGCCGTTTGCAGCGGCCGGGTCAGGATTTGTAGACCTTGCCGTCGTCGAAGGCCTTTTCCTCAAGAACCGGAAGAGGATTTGCCGAGCGGTCGAGCTCTTGGAAAAAACAGCTCTCGTAGCCCGTGTGGCAGGCGCCGGAGGTCTGCTCGACCTCAAAGAGGAGGACGTCCTTGTCGCAATCCACAAACCAGCGCACGACGCGCTGCTTGTGCCCGCTGGTTTCGCCCTTGAGCCAGAGTTTTTTCCGCGAGCGGCTCCAGTAGGTCATGAATCCGCACTCGAGCGTCATGGCGAGCGACTCGCGGTTCATCCACGCAAACATGAGCACGCGGCCAGTGGGGTGCGGCGTGCCGGAGGCCTCCTGCACGATCACAGGGACGAGGCCGTCTTCGGTAAATTTGAAATCGAATTCCACGGTATTGCTTCGAGAAGCATTCTCCGATAATCGGAATCTCGCGATGAAACAACTCAAACAAATGCCGGAGCCCCCGCCGGCCCCCGTGGTCGACCTGCGGCCGAGGTATCGTTACTGGCAGTCGGCCCCTGCGACGGTCACGGTTCTGTTGAGCTCCATCGCACCGGCGATCCCCGAGGCGAAGCGCCGGAAGGGATTCAATGGCAACAAGGTCGTCAACCTCCCGGCGGCAGAGATTTTTTCCAGCAATGTCCCGCGGATCCCGCTCTCGCGCCTTGCCGAACTCGTGCCGGATCAGGTCGAGCCCGGGCCGGAAGTGATCCGTCTGCCGGTCGCGCCGCTGGCCGAGGCCTACACGCTCGCCCAGCATGTCGAGGAGATTGTTCCGGAGGCGCCTGTGGTAGGGCCGATCCTTGCTCCGCAGGCGATCGCCATCCCGGACACCGAGCCACTCCCCGAGCCGCCGCTCAGCTCGACGGTCCCGGTCGATCCCGAGAGCATCGCGGAGATCGCGCCGGTGCCGTCCGCTCCCAAGCCGCTCGCCATCCCGAGGCTGGCCTCTGGAGCATCCCTGCCCGAGGTCCGGATTCCCCGCATTGCCGCACGGCCACCGATGACCGAACCGAAGCCGCCGACCGAGGCCATCGCCCGCGAGGTCGAGATGCCGGTCGTGCCGCCGCCCCCACCTCCGCCGCCGGTGGCTCCGGTGCCGGTGGCTGTTCCACCGCCGCCGGCTTCTTCCATCCCGAAGGCGGGTCACAAACGCACAGGACTCATCACGGGTCTCCCGATTTTCCGCCGCAGGTTTCCCCAGCCGCAGGTCGACACGCCACCCCCACCGCCTCCACCGGCCCCTGTCGAGGTCGAGTCGTTCGAACAATCTCTGCCCGAGGAACCGGTCGCTCCGGTTGAGCCGGCGGAGGTCTACGCGATCCCGGCCGTCGAAGAGCCGGCTGCCTGCGAACAGCCGGTCAAACCGGCCTTCGAAGCCATCCCTGAGCCCGTCGTCGAAGCCTTTGTCGAGCCCTTGCCGGAACCGGAGATGGTCGCACCGGAGCCCATCGCTTTTCACGAGCCCGAAGCGGAGATTCCGCCGCCACCACCCGCCCCGGTCGAGCCCCTGCAGCCGGCGGTTCAGGTTCTCGAGACGGTTCATGTCGCCGAACGTCCGGACGCGCCGGAGATCCCGGAGCAGGACGGCCTGCAGGCGCTTTTCCTAACGGAGGAAAAATTGAGCGTCGACCGGGTGATCGAGCTCTGCGGCGAGCTTCCGGGTATCAATTCCTGCGTCCTCGCGCACGGTTCGCTGGTCGTCGCGGCCCACAATGTGCCGGCGAACGTCGATCTGGTCTCCCTCAGCGCGCATGCGGCCGAGATGCTCCGCGCGATGCGGGAGTCGTCGGCCCGGATGGGCGTCGGCACCGTCCCGGCGGTGACGCTCCATTCGGAGAAGGGCGTGATCAGCTTTTTCCACCGCGACGACCTGACGATGCTCGTTTTCCACAAGGATCGCGGATTCATCCCAGGGGTGAGAGAAAAGATGGCCGCCGTTCTCGGAGAGCTCACCAAGGTGCGGCTCACGTTGCCCGCCGGCGAGGACGCCGGCAGCTAGCGAGCAATTCGCTCGACCGGCGCGGCCGGCTCAACCAAGCTTAAATTTATGTTGGAACTTCTGCAAAAAGGCGGCCCCCTGATGTGGCTCATCCTGCTCTGCAGCATTACCGCCCTCGGAGTGTTTGCAGAGCGTATCCTCTATCTTCACCGCGCATCGATTCACACGGGCGATTTCCTTCGCGG
>CAZSMN010000448.1:0-2615 GCA_964607615.1 uncultured Chthoniobacterales bacterium
GGAAGAGCTTTTCCGTCGCCTCCCAGTCCAGGCAACCATCCGTGATCGAGACACCATATTGGAGTCCCTCACGACCAGTGCCGAGCGGCTGTGCGCCGAAGCGGAGATTGCTCTCAATCATCGCGCCGATGATCTCCCGGCTTCCGCCCGACCGCTGCTGCAGGAGGGATTCCCAGACCAGCGGCTGACGCGCGGGATCCTTGCCCGAATTCGCGTGGCTGCAATCCACCATCACGGCAGGATAGAGGCCGGCCTTCTTCAGCGCCGCACAGGCGGCGGCGACGTGGGGTGCCTCGTAGTTGCCGCCATTGCGGCCGCCGCGCAGAACGAGGTGACTGTCCGGATTTCCGGACGTCTTGACGATGCTCGTGGCACCGTCCTGATCTATTCCCAGGAAACTGTGCGGGGCGCGCGAAGATTTCATGGCGTCGAGGGCGGTCTGGACGCTGCCGTCGGTTCCGTTTTTGAAACCCACCGGCATGGAGAGGCCACTGGCCATCTCGCGATGGGTCTGCGACTCCGTCGTGCGCGCGCCGATGGCGGCCCAGCTTACGAGGTCGGCAATGTATTGAGGGATGATCGGATCGAGGAACTCCGTTCCGGTCGGAAGCCCGAGATCCACGATGTCGAGCAGGAGCTTGCGGGCGAGCGCGATGCCGTGCGCCATGTCGCACGAGTCGTCCAGATGAGGATCGTTGATGAGACCTTTCCAGCCGATCGTGGTGCGGGGCTTCTCAAAATAAACCCGCATCACGATGTAGTAGCGGTCGGCCACCTCGCGGCTGAGAACGGCGAGCTTACGGGCGTATTCCAAAGCCGCCTCGGGATCGTGAATCGAACACGGCCCGACGACCACGAGGAGGCGGTCATCCTGACCGCCGAGAATGGCGCGTGCGGTGGCACGGGCCTCGGCGACACGCCGGAGCTGCGCCTCGGTAGCTGGGAGTTGTTCCTTGATCTGAGCCGGCGTGATGAGCCGTGTAACGCCCGAAACGCGCAGGTTTTCAACAGGCACCGAATCCGTGCGGGTCATAGGCTCTTTTTCCAAAGTAATCATTGTTGCGAACGGGAAAGTATCCGGCAAATCCCTCGCGGATGCAACCCTTCACACAATCCCGCGCGCGCCGGTCGGATCCGTCATGCCCCCACCGGAGGGCATGAACAGAACACATTGCGGTCGCCGTAAACGTTGTCGATCCGGGCCACCGACGGCCAGAACTTGTGCTCGCGAAGCCACGGCGCGGGCCATGCGGCGACCGTGCGGGAATACGGGTGTTTCCAGTCATCAGACGTCACCGCGGCCGCCGTGTGGGGGGCGTTTTTCAGCGGGTTGTCCGTTTTGTCCAGATCCCCGCGCTCCACGGCGGTCAGCTCGCCATGGATCGTGATCATCGCGTCGCAGAAGCGGTCCAGCTCGGCTTTCGACTCGCTCTCGGTCGGCTCGACCATCAGTGTTCCAGGAACCGGCCAACTCATGGTCGGCGCATGGAAGCCGAAATCCATCAGGCGCTTGGCGACATCCTCGACCTCAATACCGGCCCTCGTTTTCCACTCGCGCAGATCAAGAATGCACTCGTGCGCAACGCGCCCGTTCGAGCCCTTGTAAAGGATGGGGAAATAGGCCTCGAGCCGCGCGGCGATGTAGTTCGCGTTGAGAATCGAAACGGCTGTCGCCCTGTGAAGTCCGTCCGGCCCCATCATGGCGATATACATCCAGGAGATGACCAGGATGCTGGCGCTGCCGAGCGGTGCCTGGGCGACCGGTCCAACCGCGTTCCCCTCGCCCAGCGGATGGCCGGGAAGGAACGGGGCCAGATGAGCCGCGACGCCGATCGGGCCGACGCCCGGACCGCCGCCACCGTGCGGGATGCAAAAGGTTTTGTGGAGATTGAGATGGCAGACGTCGGCCCCGATATCTCCCGGCCGGCAGAGCGCGACCTGGGCATTCATGTTGGCGCCGTCCATGTAAACCTGCCCGCCCGCCTCGTGCACGATGCGGCAGACCTCGCTGATGCCCTCTTCAAAGACGCCGTGGGTCGAAGGATAGGTCACCATCACCGCAGCCAGAGCGTCCTTGTGCTCGGACGCCTTGGTGCTCAGATCCGCGAGATCGATATTGCCCGCGGCATCGCATTTGACGGGGACAACTTTCATCCCTGCCATCACAGCGCTCGCCGGGTTCGTTCCGTGCGCGGAGCTCGGGATCAGGCAGATTTCGCGGTGCGTATCGCCGCGCGAACGGTGGTAGGCGCGGATGGCCAGCAACCCGGCATATTCGCCCTGCGAACCGGCATTCGGCTGGAGGGAAACTGCCGCAAATCCGGTAATCTCCGCCAGCCAGCGTTCAAGCTGTGCAGCCATCTCCGCATAGCCACGGGCCTGAGGGGCGGGAGCGAGCGGGTGCAGCAGGGCGACGGACTCCCACGTCACGGGAAACATCTCCGACGTGGCATTCAGCTTCATCGTGCAGGATCCGAGCGGGATCATCGACGTCGTCAGCGAGAGATCTTTCGCCTCCAGCCGGCGGATGTAGCGGAGCATCTCGGTCTCGGTGTGGTAGGAATGAAAAACCGGATGCGTGAGAAAATCGCTCTCGCGGGAAAGCCCGGCGGGAA
>CAZSMN010000449.1:0-2604 GCA_964607615.1 uncultured Chthoniobacterales bacterium
GCCGGCGGCCCCCTTCCTGCCGGGCTCCGAAAACAAAAACACCCCGCCCTGTGAAGAGCGGGGTGCTTGAAAGTGCTACGCTGGAGAGCGTCTTACTTCGAGGCTTTCTCCTCGATGTATTTGATGACGTCGCCGACGCTCTGGAGCTTCTCAGCGTCCTCGTCCGGGACTTCCACGCCGAACTCCTCTTCGAAGGCCATGACGAGCTCGACCGTGTCGAGCGAATCCGCACCGAGGTCTTCAATGAAGGAGGCGCTGGTGGTGACTTGCTCGGCGGTAACCCCGAGTTGTTCGACGATGATATCTTTGACTTTTTCTTCGATGGATTTTTCGGACATGACGGAATGGAGTGTTTAGTGATGCAGTATTGAGACCTCCGCGACTTGGCAACAAATAATTTTTGCCGCATCGTGGGCGGGTCGCGAAAATTGCGCATCGGCGCGGGAGGTCAAGCGTAATCTTTTTTGTGGCACGTTACGTTTTTCAAAAATCGGTCGCTTTGGAGGCCACCCCCGAAGAGGTTTTCGCCTTTCACGAGAATCCGTCGAACCTCGCAAAAATCTCGCCCCGCTCGCTGAGGATCCGGAAAATCACCTGTGCTCCGAATGCCGTGTGCGGGGGACGGTTTGAAGTCTCGGTCTCGCAGTTCGGCCTGCCGATCGACTGGCTCGGCGTGTGGGTCCGCGTGGAGCCGCCGGGACTGCTCGTCGATGAGGCGGAGAAGTCACCGTTCCGCTTCTGGAGGCACAGCCATCTTTTCGAGGCCGACGGTGCCGGCGGATGCCTCATGACCGACCGCGTGGAGGCCGAACTCCCCGGCGGGGGCCTCGTCTCCGCTCTGGCGCTTCCGCTGGTGCTGGGCCCGATGTTCCGCGCCCGTCACCGCGCGACGCGGGAGTGGTTCGCCGCGGAACGGCTTACTGCGGAAAAACCTGCTTCTGCGTGAGGAAATTCGGATCGCCGGTGGTAAAGGCGTCGACGCGATAGGTCTGGCGGGGCTTCATCTCGCGGGTCGGAATTTTTTCCTGATACTCGAGCCGTTCCTTGGGATTGATGATCGTGATCTCCTCGGCCGCATCAAACGTGCGGTCCTCGGACCATTTGTCGACCACCTTGCCCTCGGCGTCGTAGGTCAGGATGTCGATGCGCTGGTTGTTCGGATACTCCAGGCGCATGATCTTCGAGGTGTTGTTGCGGATCGTGTAGGTGACGTTGAGCTCGCGGCGCTCATCCAGCGGGAAACGCTCCGGGTCGACCTTGAGATCGCTCGTGACCGGCGGCGTCCGGATCGGGCCGAGATTCACCCCGGCGAAGAGCCCGTTGAAGAACCCCTTCATGTAAGCCCAGGCACTGTCGGGCGAGTTCCGGTTCTTGGGATACTCCGCCACGGCGTCCTCGGGCCGGACCGCCGGCCTTCCGTCACGGAGGGCCGCCGGAGCCAGTGCCGGGGTCAGAAAAAACGGACTGTTCTCATCGGGAGAACGGACGGCGAAGGCGGAAATCTCCGCGGCCGAGGGCTGTGGCGCCGGCTTTTCCTCGGCAGCAAGAGGCAGGAGCCCGGACGTAAGGGCGATAAAGACGGCGCGTTTCATGCCCGAAGTGCCTACCCGAGCGGCGGGACGGTTGCAAATCCATTTACTGGCCGCTAACCTTCCGCCCATGCGTTGCCTGCTCTCCCTGCTCGTCCTCGCGGCGGCCTTCAGCCCCCTCGGCCTCAGCGCCAAGGACAAAAAAGCGCCGCCGATCACGATCCGCCTCCACGGGGAGGGAAATGCCCGCGAGGGCGAGTCGTTCGTCACCGAGGTCGAACTCATCCAGAGCAAGCGCAAACTGACGATCCGCAAAGTGCCTGTCGTCAACGAGCGGGATATCAAGGCCTTTTACCCGTTTCCCGGCCGCGACGGCCTTGCCGGCTCGTATTTCCTCCTCGATTCCCATGGCTCGAACAAGCTCATGCAGTTCACAACAGAGTCGAAAGGCCAGCTCGCCGTCATCCTGATCAACGGCCGGGTCGCAGCCGCCCTTCGCGTCGACAAGGAGGTGCGCGACGGCATCCTGTTCGTCCCGGGCGGACTCCTGCCGAACGAGATCGCGGAGCTCCGGCTCAAGTTTCCGATTCTCGGCCGCGAGGACGAATTCAAAAAGAAGCCGCCGAAGCCTGAGAAAAAGCCCCGCGAAGAAAAAGCAACCTCCGCGTGAAATATTCTCTCCTCGCCGGCGCCCTCCTGCTACGGACCGCCACGCTCGCTTTCGCTGCACAGATCGATTTTCCCACGCCGAACCGTGCTCTGCTCGACGGGCGGCCGGAGGAATTTTACATGTATGTCGAGCGCGACTTCGAGGGCCAAAAGACCCAGCCCTGGGAGGGCGGGCAGTTCGGCTTCGTCCGCGGTCCGCTCCGCACCGCCAGCGGCGTGGTCTTCCAGACACTTCACGAGGGGGCAGATATCCAGCCCGTCCATCGCGATCCGTCCGGCAATCCTCTCGATGACATTTTTGCGGCGGCAGCGGGCACGGTCGTCCACACCAGTCCCGAAGCCGGAGCCTCAAACTACGGACGCTATGTCGTGATCGAGCACCGGATCGACGGCTCGCCCTTCTACA
>CAZSMN010000450.1:0-2597 GCA_964607615.1 uncultured Chthoniobacterales bacterium
CCCGACAAAAACAAGATCGAATGCCCCTGCCATCACGGCTATTTCGACGCCAACGACGGAAAAGTTCTTGCCGGTCCACCGCCTCGCCCGCTACCGCATCTTGAGGTCATCGTCCGTGCCGGTGCCGTTTTCGTGCGGGAACCCGAACATGCCGTATCTTAATATGCCGCCCCTGTCTTCATCCAACCGTCAGGCTCCGCCGTCGAAAACGAATACCCTCTCCTTAGGGATCATCTCCGTGCTAATTCTGGTTCTCGTGATGCAGATCTGGCTTCTCACGGCCGCACTCAACGAATCCTTGGACGGTAATAATGCCGTGAAATGGCCTGCCTTTGCCGCTTCGGTCGCCCTCTTTTTGGCCGGGGCCGCTCTCCTCCGCTACCTGCCCGATCCGGTCCGCCGCGCCAATAAAGCCGAGCGTCACCGCCGGACGACGGCAGGGCTTTGAAAGAGGCGTTACCCATCATTTATTCCTGCTCCGGCGCTTCGAGTGCCGCCCAGATGGCGAACCACGTCGCCGTCCGTCTTGACCACATGCGGGAGGCTGACATGTCTTGCATCGCGGGCGTGGGCGGAGATGTGAAGCCTCTGGTGCGAACCGCCAGATCCGGTCGACGGATCGTCGTGCTCGATGGGTGTCCCTTGCGCTGCGCGGCCCACATTCTCGCACGTCACGGGATCGCGCCTGACGTTTCGATCGACCTGAGCCGGATGGGGGTGAAAAAGAACCTGCATCAGGATTTCGACCCGGACCAGGCCCGGCAGGTGCTTGAGGAGGTCCGTCTCGATCTGCGCACGCTTCACTGAGGCTTCGAGAGGCAGGGAAGGGAAACGGTTGGGCGAAAACCACCCATGCATCTCCCGTTAATATAGCGAAATCGTTACCTTTTTATCTTGATTTAGTAAGGCGGCTGCGATGCACTTTGGGAAACGATGAAAATACGCGGCGACTATTTTGAGGAGTGGCAGCCCGAGGACGCGGCCTTCTGGGAGAAGACCGGCCGCGGGATCGCGTGGCGGACTCTTTGGATCACGACAGCGTCACTGGTCCTGAGCTTTGCCACGTGGTTTGTGATGAGCGCGATCGTGGTGCGCTTGCCCGGGATCGGATTTCAGTTCTCGGAGGGGGAACTCTTCTGGCTCACGGCCATGCCGGGCCTCGCGGGCGGAACGCTCCGTTTGGTTCACATGTTTCTCATCCCGCTGTTCGGCACGCGGAAGGTCCTGGCGGTGGCGACCGTGGCGAAGGTATTGCCCTGCCTCGGGCTCGGATTTGCGGTAATGACGCCCGGCACTCCCTACTGGGTCTTTTTGCTCCTTGCCTTCCTCGTAGGATTCGGCGGGGGGGACTTCTCCTCTTTCATGCCCAGTACAAGCCTCTTCTTTCCGAAGCGGTTGCTTGGGACGGCGCTAGGAATTCAGGCAGGAATCGGAAACTTCGGCGTCAGCCTCACGCAGTTTCTAACGCCCTGGATCATCGGAATGGCCGTCGCCGGGTCGCTCTTCGGCGGGCCGCAGGAGTTTACGAAAGGCGCAGTGATAAAGAGCGTATGGTTGCAGAATGCGGCGTTTTGGTATGTCCCGTTCCTGATCGTGCTTGGTGTGGTGGCTTGGATCTGGCTGCGCAGTGTGCCGGTGAAAGCCTCGGTGCGGGAGCAGCTCGACATCTTCGGGAATAAGCACACGTATTTCTGCACGGTGACATACCTGATGACATTCGGAACGTTCTCGGGGTTGGCGGCTGTCTTTCCGCTGATGATTCGCGGCATCTACGGGCATTTTGAGAATGCACCGGATCCGCTGGCGTATGCTTTCTACGGACCTCTGATCGGATCGGCCTTGCGTGTGGCATGGGGCCCGCTCACGGATAAGTTCGGCGGGGCGATCTGGACACAGCTTTGCGGTATCGGACTGATGGTTTGCTGCGCCATCCTGGTTTTCGGCGGATTGCTTAAGCCGGACTCCGCCGCCCAATTTCCCTGGTTTGTGGGAGTGGTGCTGGCGATGTTCTTTTTCACCGGGATCGGAAATGCGGCAACATTCCGGCAGTATCCGGTGATCTTTTCCCAATCGCCCCGGCAGGCGGCGGGGGTGATCGGGTTCACGGCCGCAGTAGCTGCCTATGGGCCGTTCCTCTTTTCGATGAAAATGGGATGGTGCAAGTCCGCCACCGGCAGCTTCGAGCTGTTCTTTATCGGCTTGCTCATTTTCTGCGTCATCGCAACCGCTATCAACTGGTGGTTCTACGCAAGGAAGGGCGCTGAGAAACCCAGCTGATCTCCTGCGATGAACGAGACATCCCCCCGGGCTCCCTACACGATCCTGACGCTCTCGACCATCGGCTTCACGCTGATGTTCGCGGTCTGGTTGATGTTCGGCGTTCTGGCGATTCCGATCCGGAAAGAGTTTCAGCTGACCGAGGCGCAGTTCGGGTGGCTCACAGCGATCGCGATTCTGAACGGCTCCTTGTGGCGATTGCTCTTTGGCCTTCTGGCGGACCGGTTCGGCGGCCGCCGCGTCTTCACACTGCTTGTGCTGGCGACAGCGGTGCCGGCGTGGCTGGTGAGCCGGGCCAAGACGTATGAAGAACTCATGGT
>CAZSMN010000451.1:0-2597 GCA_964607615.1 uncultured Chthoniobacterales bacterium
CCGGGATTACTCCTTGGCGAAGGCGACCTTCGGGTAGGTCTTGAGGTAGTCGCGGATCTCTTCGACGAAGATCTCCCCGAACTCCGCCAGTTTCTTTTCTCCAATGCCGGAGATCTGGCGGAGGTCGTCGGTTTTCTCCGGATACAACCTCGCCATCTGGCGCAGCGGAGCGTCGCCGAGGATGACGTAGGCCGGGACGGCGCGCTCGTCGGCAAGCTCTTTCCGGCGCCGGCGCAGGCGCTCGAAGAGGGTCTCGTCGCACTCGATCGAACCGGCACGAGGCGCAGAGGGTCTCTTGCTCGAGATCGGCTTCGTCAGCCGGATGACGCGCCTTGAGCGAAGCGCCTCGAGGCCTTCCTCCGTCAGTGCGATGGTGGGATACTCCCCCGGCTCCTGCAGGAGGAGTCCGTTACGGAGGAGCTCACGGCCGATCGAGGCCCAGTGGGGGCGGCTGAGCTCCTTGCCGATGCCGTAGGTGCTGAGCTGCTGGTCGCCCCTGCGGCGGATCTTGTCCGTATCCGCCCCGGTCAGGACTTCGATAATGTGGTTTAGACCGACGCCGTAGCGTCCGCCCTGCCGGATGCGGTAGACGCACGAGAGGAGCTTCTGCGCGGGCACGGTTGCGTCGTACGACTCGCGCGGCTCGAGGCAGTTGTCGCAGGCATTGCAATTCGGCGCATCGAACGTCTCGCCAAAGTAGGCAAGGAGATCGCGACGGCGGCAGCCCGGGCACTCGGCGTAGTTCAGCATTTGCTGGAGCTGGGCCCGGGCGACCTGCTTCTCTCGCTCGCCGTTCATCTCATCGATGAAGTGGATCTGCTTGGCGATATCGCCCGGATTGAAAAGCAGGATGCAATCGGCCGGCAGCCCGTCGCGTCCCGCGCGGCCGGTTTCCTGGTAGTAGCCTTCGATGTTTTTCGGAAGATCGTGGTGGATGACCCAGCGGACGTTCGGTTTGTTGATGCCCATTCCGAACGCGATCGTCGCGCAAATGATCCGCACCTCATCGCGCAGGAAGAGCTCCTGGTTGGTCGCGCGCTCGGAGGCGCTGAGCCCCGCATGGTAGGGCAGGGCGGGGAAGCCCCGGTCGCGGAGGCTTTCCGCAAGCCGGTCCGCTGCGGCGCGGGTTGCACAATACACGATGCCGCCATCCAACGGCCGGCGGCGGACGAACTCCGTGATCTGGCGAACGGCCTGATCCTTCGGCGTGACGCGGTAGGAGAGGTTCGGACGGTTGAAGCTCGCAACAAATACCTCCGGATCGCGAAGGTGGAGGTGGCGGATGATGTCCTCGCGCACCCGGTCCGTTGCCGTTGCGGTGAGAGCCGTCACCGGGACGTCCGGGAGGAGCCGCCGCAGCTTGGAGAGTTGGCGGTATTCCGGGCGGAAATCGTGGCCCCATTCCGAGATGCAGTGGGCCTCGTCAATCGCGATCGCCTGCACGTTCCAGGCGAGCAGGTTCTCTTTCCAGTTCTCGAGAAGTAGCCGTTCGGGGGCCGCGTAGAGCAGGCGGTAGCGGCCCTCGTGCAGCCCGCGCATTCTTTCTTTTGCCTCGCTGCCTTTTAGGGAGGAGTTCAGGAACGTCGCGGCAACACCTGCCGCTTCGAGCTGGTCGACCTGATCCTTCATCAGCGCGATGAGGGGCGAGACGACCACGGTCAGTCCGTCGCGGAGGAGCGCCGGAATCTGGAAGCAGAGCGACTTGCCGCCACCGGTTGGGAGCAGGGCGAAAACGTCGTTGCCCGCAAGCGCGGCATCAATGATCTCGCGCTGGAGCGGGCGGAACTCGGCGTAGCCGAAGGTCGACTTCAGCGTGGCAAGGACAGGATCTGCGGCGGATCCGCTCCGGGAGGTCACTTTGGTCCGGCAGCCGGAGGCCGGCGGTTGGCTTTGCGGAACCAATTGGCGAAATGCTTTTTCATCCCCTCGCGCAGGCTGAGGTAGTTTCCCTCCGGCGTGCCTCCTTGGCGGAGCGCTGCGACGAGGGCGGGGAGAGAAACCTCGTCCATCTCAAAGGCGGTCGAGCTGATCCCCACGGCGGAAGCATGGTGCGCATCGCTGCCGGCCAGGCCGGAGAGGCCGCGCTTTTTTGCGTAGGCGAGCGCCTTCTCGTTGTAGCTGCGCGAGGTAACCGCCGCGTTGAAAACTTCCAGCGAGCTGATCTCGAGCGTATCGAGGACGGCCGGCCGGATTCCCGCCCGCCAGCGGTCGAACGGATGGGCCGGAACGGCGATACCTCCCGCCTCCTGGATTGCCGCAACGACCTCGGCTGCCGGACGTCCGCGGAGGTAGGGCAGGGTGGCTCCGAGGCAGAGAAGATGGCCGTCCGCCGTGCTGACCTCGACGCCGGGGACGATGAGAAATCCCTCGGGACGCGCCATGTGTTTCACGTAGTTGTGGGCCTCGCACGAGTCGTGATCGGTGATGGCGATGCCGCTCAGCCCGCGGCCGAGAGCGGCGGCCACAAGCTCCTCGGGCGCGCTGCACGCGTCTTTCGAGAAGAAGGAGTGGATGTGAAGATCGAACCGGTGGCGCATGGCCCGTGCATTTCCCTTTGACGCGGGGCCTCTGTAAAGCATGAATTGTCCCCATATGAG
>CAZSMN010000452.1:0-2594 GCA_964607615.1 uncultured Chthoniobacterales bacterium
TGGTTGTCGAACGGGTAGTTTTTCCGCTCGAGCGATATGCTGGGATGAGTGAGGGCCTCCGCGAGAAGGAGACCGTTCCGGAACTTGTATCCGAGCCGCCCTTCCAGCGGGTTCATGATGGATGTTTTCAAACCTTCCATGGGTATTCGTTACAAAATCTGCGCACTGCAAACCGCTCCGACAAGCCTCACTTCTCGAGGCGCACCTGCAGAACCTCCGGGCTTCGCAGGTGCAAATCCCTCTGCGGAAACGGCATCTCGATGCCCGCCTCGCGGAAGTCCCGGTCGATCCGGCGTCGGATATCGCTGCCCACCTGGCGCGAGTCTGTCAAGCCTCCGACCTCCAGCCAGTAGTAGAGACGGAAGACCAGACTGCTGTCACCGAAGTTCTCGAAAAACACGCCCGGCTCGGGATCCTTCAGCACCTCGGGCTGTTCGATGAGGGCCTTCCGGAGGATTTCAATGACCTTCTCGACCGGCGTCCCGTAAGCGACTCCCACCGTGAAGTCGTATCGGTGGAGGGGATCGTTCAGCGTCCAGTTGATCACCTCCTTCTCGAGAAACGCGCTGTTCGGGATGAGGACCTCGACCCCGTCAAACTTCCGCAGCCGCGAGCAGCGAGTGCCGAGGTGCGTGATCCGGCCCGTACTCGGGCCGACCTCGATAATGTCGCCGACTTTGATCTGGCGCTCCGTCAGGAGGATGAGACCACTGATGAAATTGTTCATCAGATTCTGCGCTCCGAAGCCGACGCCGATCGCAAGCGCGCCGCCGAGGAACGTGAACGCGCCGAGCGGAATGCTCAGCCAGTTCAGGATGGTGAAAACCATCAGCGCCGCGGCGGGAAAGAAGACGATTTTTTCGACAATCAGGCTCTGGCTTTCTCCGAGGCTGAAGCTCCGCCGCGACGTCCGGGCGCCCCAACGCGCGATCAGACCGGCCAACGCGAGCGCGATCAGGATGCCGGCCAGGGCAACGACGACTTTACCGACCGTGATCCGGCTCGCCCCCGAGTGCCAGAGTTCGAACGACCAGATCCCCGCAACAACCGCCCCCGCCTGCTGCCAAGTGCGGCCAGCCCGCTGCACGAGACTTTCCTCCCGCAGGAGCGTGTCCATCTCGTCGAGGAAATCCTTTTCCAGCAGAAGGATCTGTTCCGTCTTGATAATCACCGCACCGAGAGCATCCACCCGCTGGCCGGCCGCTTCGGCGGCGCGCTCCCACAAGCGTCGCGTCGCCGCATCGTCGCGCGTCTCTTTCGATTTTTTCCGGGCTCCCTCCAGCGCCTCGCGGGCTTCGCTCAATCGCCGGTCGAGAAGCGGACGCCAATCCTTCAGCGAGCGGATCGCCTCATTCGCCTGGGCGATGGCCGAGCGCACCTCCGGCTCGTCCTGCGAATGAGCGAGACGCTCCACGGTCTGCCAGTGTCCCCGCTCGAGCTCGAGCAGGCTTACGGTTCCCTCCAGGGAAAAAACAAGACCCTGCGCCGCTTCGACAAGGGCATCCATCGCCGCGATCCTGCCGGACGGCGCATTCTCCGGAGCTTCCCGCCGCTCGTCGATCGCCTGCTGCCGCAGGGCTTTGGCTGCAGTGAGCTTCTTTTCCACCTGCGGCAGCTCGACGTTCACGGCCTTGATCTGGCCGACCGCGCGGCTGGCATTCAACTGCCGGTCGAAGCCTCCGGTGCGGAGCGCCACCGAAGTGGCATCGATGGTCTGCCGTGCCTTCCGGGCGAAAAGCTCCTGCTGGTAGAGACGCCACCGGACGAAAAAGCCGTTCACATCCGCCGCACGCTTCTGCCAGCGGGCCAGATCCAACTGGAGGCCCGTCCTGGCTTTGGCCTCGTCAGTCGCCGCACCGGCCTGCTCCTCCTGGGCCTGACGGATCTCGCGGTCGGAATTCGCCGAAAGGGCTTCGAACTGCGTGGCCATCCGGCCCAGCAACTCCGCCTCGCCGGTGGCGGACTTTTCCGAGAGCGTTGCCCGGCGGAGCGTCTCGCGAACGGTAGCCGCCTGCTCTTCGGAAGCCGGCACCGGCACCTCCGGCACAACTGCCGCCTCAGCCTCCAACGGTGCGATGGTAGCAAGGAGGTCTGCCGCCGAAGTCGCCGCCCGCTGCGTTTCTCTGGCCGCTGCGCGGAAATCCTCGATCCGCGTCGCCGGCAGGCCGGCCGCGGCGATCCGGGCGGCGAGTTCCTTCTCCGAGGCGTCCCCGAGCAAATCCTCAGCCACCTTCGCCTCTCCGCGGGCCCATGCGATCTGTTCCTCGATCGGCGGCTGGGGCACCGGAGTCTCAGAGGCCGGCTTCACGATCGAGTCGAAGACACTCTTCAACGACCCTTGCGCTGATGCGTCCGGAGCCGCCCCTGCAAGAGCCCAGACAACCAGAACCGGCAAAATCAACATCCTCATCCTGCGAACCTTAACCCGGCAGATCCGCTCCGGCGAGCGAATCCCGGGACGCCGATGGTTGAAATCCCCCGGAGACCCGATAGAGTGCACGGCAAATGACGCTTGATACCACCATGGAGGAGCTGCTCCACGCCTACCCCGGCGCCCAGCGGGCCCTCTTCCGCCACTACCACATCGGCGGCTG
>CAZSMN010000453.1:0-2590 GCA_964607615.1 uncultured Chthoniobacterales bacterium
GCTTCGGGCGCGACGGTCCCGGCGTGATGAAGGTTTCGGTGCGCGACCTGCCGTTCGTCGTTGCGCGCGGACTTGATGGTGCAACCACTGTGGCCTCGACCATGCGCATCGCCGCGATGGCGGGAATCCCGGTTTTTGCCACCGGCGGGATGGGCGGAGTGCATCGCGGGGCGGGGGAGACCTTCGACATCTCGGCCGACCTCGTCGAGATGACCCTCAGCAACGTCGCGCTCGTCACCGCCGGGGCCAAGGCCATCCTTGATCTGCCGCTGACCCTGGAACGCTTGGAGACGGACGGCGTGCCCGTGGTCGGCTTCATGACGGACGAGTTTCCGGCGTTCTATTCGCGATCGAGCGGTTTGGGTTTGTCGTTGCGCGCGGACAGCGCCGAGGAGGTCGCCGCGTTGCTGAAGGCCAAATGGAACCTCCTCGGCCTGCGCGGGGCGGTGGTGGTTGCCAACCCCATTCCCGCGGCCGACGAGATCCCGGCCGGAGAGATTGAGCCCGTCATCGCCACGGCGCTGGCACAGGCAGCCGAGCAGGGCATTCGGGGCAAGCACGTCACGCCGTTCTTGCTCGCCGAGATCGCGCGCGCCACAGAAGGGCGTTCTCTGCAGGCCAACATCGCCCTCGTCCGCAACAACGCCCGGGTGGCGGCCGAGATTGCGACCGCCCTCGCCGCGGTGTCCTGAAGGCGGCCCACGCAAGCCTTTTGACCTCGCGCGGGTTCCTGCTAGATTTTGGCATTTCATTTCCTCCATGAGCCCCGCGCCCCGCAGCTTCATGTCTGTTGGCTTCGGTCTTCTGCTCGCCTTGGTCTCGGAAGCGTCCGGTCAGGAGGATGACCACATTCTGGCCGAGTCGCACCTCATCAACGGCAGTATGGTCGACATCGGGAACCAGATCGGAGCCCAAGCCTACTACACGAGGGGCATCACCGGACAGAACACGATCACGGCCAACCTTGAGGCGGGCCACATCTGGAATGGTCATGAGTCCCTCCAGCATGTGACGAACTACTTCGCCTCGGCCAACACTTGGAGCAACGGCAACGTCAACGCTCTCTACGATCGCCACGCCACGTGGGTGGGCATGGTCATCGGCGGGCGGCAGACCGCGACCAATGGCGACCTTAAGCAGCAGGGCATCGCCTACGGGACAACCTTGATTAGCCGTGCCATCGCCTCGTCGTGGACCGGCTCGGCTTACGCGCAAAATTTCAACATCACCACCGACACCTACCGCACCGCGCTCACCAACGCCTTCGCCCAGGCCGACGTAATCAACTCCAGCTACGGCTACACTGACCCGAGCGGCAGCAACAATTTCACTGAGTTCACCGACGCCCTTGCTCGTTCGAATCCGACCAAAACTTATGTCGTCTCCGCCGGGAACTCCGGTCCCGGGGCCAACACAGTCGGAGCCCCCGGCTCGGGCTACAACACGATCACGGTCGGTGCCCTTAGCAATGCGCCGGGCAGCTACGGCTCGGTGGCCAGCTTCAGCAGCCGGGGACCTCAGGACTTCCTCACCTATTCCAACGGCAGCCCCGTGGTCGTGGCCGGAGTGCGGGCGGCGGTGGACATCAGCGCGCCCGGCACCTCGATCCAAAGCGCCTACTTCGGCGGACAAAGCGGAGGCAACAATCCGACCCTCTCCAACTCCACGCCCTGGGTCACCAACGCCTCGGCTTACTCCGTCGTCCAAGGCACGAGCTTTGCCTCCCCGATCGTCGCCGGTGGCGTCGCCCTCATGGTCAGCTCGGCCAAGAGGTCCCTCGGTCCAGAAGCGCTGCAGAGCGTGGTCTTGAAGTCCATCCTCCTCACCTCGGCCGACAAAACCACGGGCTGGTCGAATGGGCAGTCGGTGTCCAACGGCATCGTCACCACCACCCAGTCGCTCGATTGGGCGACCGGTGCCGGGGAGATAAACCTCGTTCGCGCGGCCAATATTCAGAATTTTGGTTCCCAGGGCATCCCCGGGACAAACACGGGCAGCCAGGGTGTTGCGCTCTCTCGCCGCGGTTGGGACTTCGGTGCCGCGCAACTCGGGCTCGACAACGACTATACCATCGGCGGTCGTCTGCTCGGCGGCTCAACCTTCACAACCACTCTGAGCTGGCTGCGCGAGCGCGGCTACACGCTGCCCGGCGGCAGCATCGATGCCTTCGACCGCGCCCAAGCCGACCTCAACCTCTCCCTCTGGCAACTTGGCGTGAACAATGTCTTCGAGTCGGTCGTCGCGCAGTCCATCAGCCTCTACAACGTGGTTGAGCACCTGTCATTCACGCTCCCCGCGACCGGCTACTACGGCCTGCGCGTGAGCTACGGCTCGAACACCTTCGACCTCACCGGCAACTGGGGCACGGCGGGCAACCTCCAGTCTTACGGCGTGGCGTGGGAGGGCACCAGTGTCGCGGGCGATCAAGTCGCCTTCCGCATGCAGACGAACCGTTTCAACGCGATCCTGACGGAGAAGAACGACGCCCCGCCCTACGCCGGCGTCTTCAACAACGGCACCAACGAAGTCGGCCTCTACGCGAACAACGGCTCGTTCGGCAACACCCCCGGTGCCGCCGCCTTCCAGACGC
>CAZSMN010000454.1:0-2582 GCA_964607615.1 uncultured Chthoniobacterales bacterium
CCGATCTGGGCGTAGAGGTTGTTTTGCATCCCGCGGAGCGACAGGGCGGCGAAAGCGCCGAAAACCGCGACGGGCGTTGTGAGGAGCACGCTGAAAGGCAGTGTCCAGCTCTCGTACTGAGCGGCGAGGATCAGAAACACAAACAGGAGCGAAAGTCCAAAAATCGCTGTCGGAGGCACGCCTTGGGCCGCTTTTTGTTCCTGATACGACATGCCGAAGTAGTCATAGCCCATGCCCTGCGGCATCGTTTCGGCAAAAACTTCCTCAAGGGCCCGCATGGCCTGTGCCGTGGAATATCCATCGGCGACCGATGCGGAGATCTGCGAGGCGCGGAACATGTTGTAGCGCATTGTAAACTCCGGCCCGAACGTCTTCTCCGGGGTCAGGAAAGAAGACACCGGTACCGGCTGGCCCTTGTCGTTCGTCACGTAGAAAAGGCCGAGGTTGTCGATATCCGTGCGGTATTCTCCCTCGGCTTGGATGTAAACCTGCCACTGGAGCCCGAAGCGATTGAAGTAGTTGACAAAATACCCTCCGAGGAATGTCTGAACGGTCTGGTAGGCATCGGTGAGACTGACGCCTTGGATCATCGCCTGCGCCTCATCGACCTTCAGGAAAATCTGTGGCACGTCCCAGAGCGCCGTGGTGAAAAGGCTGGAGAATTCCGGCCGCTTCTTGGCGGCGTCCATGAACGTCTGGGTATTTTTTGCGATGAACTCGACGTCCGCGCCGGTCCGGTCCTCAAGCATGAACGTCACGCCGCCCGAGGTGCCGATGCCGGGGATGGCGGGAGGCGGAAACGCGAAGGCGGCGGTTGGTTTGGCAAGCGCTTCGAGCTCACGATTGATGTTCCGCTGGATCGCATCCACCTGAAGCTCGGGGCTCGTCCGCTCATCCCATGGTTTCAGCGTGATGAAGAAAAAGCCTGTGTAGGTGCTCTGAACTGTGCTGAGGAGGTTGAATCCGACAATCGTCGTGACGTATTCGACGCCGGGCGTCTTGCGCAGGACCTGTTCGATCTCTCCCGCTGCGAGATCTGTTTGCTGGAGCGACGAGGCACGCGGCAACTGGACCACCCCGAAGAGGTAGCCCTGATCTTCCTCGGGGATAAATCCGGTGGGCATCTTCGCTCCGATGCCGCCCCCGACAAGTCCAAGGAGGGCAAGGAGGCCGAGACTCAGGACCAGCTTGCGGATCAATCCCCGGCAGACGCCGACATAGCCATCGGTCGCCTTGGTGAAGAATTTATTGAAACCCCGGAAGAATGCTCCCAGCGGTCCCTTTGTTTCGGTGCGGGGCCGGAGCAGGAGGGCGCCGAGAGCCGGACTGAGCGACAGCGCGTTGAAGGCCGAGATCAGCACCGAGACGGCCATGGTCACGGCAAACTGCTGATACATTGCGCCGGTGATGCCCGGGATGAAAACCGTCGGGATGAAGACCGCGGCCAGGATCAACGCAATGGCAACGACCGGTCCGGAGACCTGTGACATGGCTTTGATCGCCGCATCCTTCGGAGAGAGTCCCTCCTCGATGTGCGACTCGATCGCCTCCACGACAACGATGGCGTCGTCAACGACGAGGCCGATCGCCAGCACGAGGCCGAACAATGAGAGCGTATTGATCGAAAAGCCGAGAAGCGGAAAAACCGCGAACGTTCCGATCAGCGAGACCGGCACGGCGATGAGCGGGATGAGCGTGGCGCGCCAGCCCTGAAGGAAAATGAAGACGACGATGATCACGAGGACCATTGCCTCGAAGAGCGTCTTGACGATCTCTTTCATGCCCTCGGTCACCGCCTTGGTCGTATCAAGAGCGACGGTGTACTGGAGGTCCTCCGGGAAGAGTTTCGACTGCTGCTCAAAGAGTTCCCGAACCTGCTTCATCGTGTCCACCGCATTCGAGCCCGGGAGCTGGTAGATGGCGACAATGGCGGCATTCTGGCCCTGGAAGCGACCGCGGAGGTTGTAGACCTGAGCCCCGAGGTCGACGCGGGCGACATCTTTCACGCGAACGATCGAGCCGTCGGGATTGGCCCGGATCACGATATTGCCGAAGTCCTCGGCGGTGACCAGACGGCCTGTGGTGTTGACGGTGAACGTGAAGACCTGGCCCTTCGGCACGGGCTCGCCACCGACCTGGCCGGCGGGGTTTACATTATTCTGGGCATTCACGGCCCGGATTACCTCCGGCACGGTGATGTTGAGAGTCGCAAGGCGGTCCGGCTGCACCCAGATGCGCATCGCATACTGGCCGGCGCCGAAGATGCTCACGCTGCCGACGCCGTCAACGCGGGTGAGGGGGTCGTTGATGTTGATGTAGGCGTAGTTGGCGAGGAACGTCGGATCAAAGGTGCCCTTGGGCGAGTAGAGAACGAAGACGCCGAGCGGAGAGGAGAGGGCCTGCTCGACCGTGATGCCGAAGTTGCGCACGTCCTGCGGGAGCTGGGAGGAAGCCTGCGTCTGGCGCATCTGCGCAAGGATCTGGTCGGTCGTCGGTTCGGTGGAGGTATCGAAGATGACGTTGAGCGTCATCATGCCGTTGTTGGCATTGATCGAATACATGTAGTCCATGCCCTCGACGCC
>CAZSMN010000455.1:0-2577 GCA_964607615.1 uncultured Chthoniobacterales bacterium
TGGTTGAACGGCTTCACCACAGGCATCGCACCGCCGCAGGCCAGCTGGCCGGTGAACATCAGCTCAAGCCGCTGGCGGGCGTCTTCGGGAATCATTGCCAGCACGCCGAGGCAGTCCTGCACGCTGTCGCGGAATCCCAGACCGTCGCGCTCGCCGTTGTAGACGAGGCTCGCCGCACGGGACCATGCGAACGTGATGAGGCTGTTGTAGGGATTCCAGACATTCGTCATGTCGTCGAAATCCGGATCCGGCGTCTTCACGCGGAGCGATTCCAGCCGGCTGTGCCAATGCGCCTTGAGGGAAGCTAGGGCTAAATCAACAGTGGCGGGATCGGCGAACTCGCGAGCGGCTTCTTCGCCTTCCTCGGCGAGGTGGCCGACACCGAGCAGGATGACGACGTCCCGCGACTCGCCGGGGGCAAGGTCGAGATCGGCCTGGAGCGAACCGCAGGCATTGTCGCCGTAGGCGAGCGATCCCGTGCATTGGCCGGCCACGACCGCATCGGGCTTGGCGTAGCCGCCGTAGCGGCCGAGAAACGCCTCACGGTCGGTATCGAAGCCCGCGCAGGGCACGCCGAGCTGGACCATCCAGCTGTCGCGCGATTGGTCATTGTTTTCAAAGTCCAGAGTCCCCTTGCGAAGATGCTCGTTGATCGAGAACGACAGGCGGCCTTCGCCGGCGCGGGCGCGGAGGATGTATTGCGAATATTGAAGATTCACGAGGTCCTGCGACGTGTTCCAGTTTCCGGCGATCTCGCAGTAGGTGAACGTCGAGAGCCGGCGCGGACGGTCCGACGTGTTCGTCACACGCAGGCGCCAGATTTCATAGGCCTTGCCGAGCGGCACAAAGTAGAGGCTCTCGGTCTTGATGCCGGAATACTCCGACGTGATCACCGTGTAGCCCGTGCCATGCCGGCAGACGGACGGAAATTCCTCCAGCGGCTTGCCGACCGGCTGCCACGACGACGACCAGAAGTCTCCGCTGTCGCGGTCGCGCAGGTAAAAATACCGCCCGGGCTGATCCATCGGGATGTTGTTGAAACGCAGGCGCAGAAACCGTCCCTGAGCAGCCGAGTGGAAGAAGCTGTAGCCGCCCGCATTGTTCGTGATGATCGCCCCGTAGCGCGTGTCGCCGAGGTAGTTCGTCCAGGATTTCGGAGTATCCGGGCTGGTGATGACGTATTCGCGGGCGGGTTGGTCGAAGTGGCCGTAGGAGGTTTTTTTCATGAAGGAGAGGAATGCGGAGGAGATGTGTTGGCGGCCTAGTCGGCCGTGCTTTCGGGGGCCGGGTGGAATATGGTCAGTCCGGTCAGGTCTTTCCGGCTGCCGCCGGTGAGCACGCTCGCGATGTAGCCGACCACGATGCAAACGATGATGGCGAACGGCATATAGGCCGCCCAGTGGATATCGGTGAATTTGCCGATATAGGCGGTGGCGGCAATGCTTGCCAGCGCGCCGATGATGGCGCCCGGTGTGTTGGCGCGGTTGGAGAACATGCCGAGCGAGTAGAGACCGACGATGCCTCCGCCGAGCAGCCCCGCGATCATATTCGCAGCCGCGAACATTGAAGGGATGCTCAACGTGCCCATGTAAGCTGCCAGCCCTGTGCCGATTGCTCCGACGACCAGAGAGCCGACTTTCAGGAAGAGGAGCTGGGCTTTTTCCGAAGTTTTCGGACGGATGCGCATAAGAAAATCCTGATGGGCGAGCGTGGCGACGCTGTTCATCGTGCTCGAGATGGTGGACATCGATGCCGCGAAAATCGCTGCCACGATGAGTCCGGCCAATCCTGCCGGGAGTGCGGTTACCACATAAAGCGGAACGAGCTGGTCGTTGTTGCTCGCCGGATCGAGCTGGGCCGGAAAGCGATGAAAATACGCGAAGAGCGCGAGGCCCATGAAGTTCACGAGAAGACCGATAATGATCCCGCAGCCAATGTAGGTCGCCGACATCTGTCGCACGACGTTGAGCGGGGTTGAGAAGACCCTTTGAACGACCGGCTGGTCGCCGGCAAGCTGCACGGTGTGCTGGAAAAGACCGCCCACGAGCAGGATCCACGCCGCCGGTGCCGCCAGGTCCCACGTCGGCAGAGCGAGCTCGAACTTGTTGTGCATGTTGAGCACGCCGAGCGCTTCCCCGGCGCCGCCGGGCAGCCGGGAGACGGCGAGGACAATGACGATGATCGGCGTGGCCAGCATGAGCAGGCCCTGGATGACATCCGTCCAGATCACCGCTTCAAAACCGCCCCATGCCGTATAAAGCGTTGTCACCACACCCATGATGAGCACGCTGGTCACCACGCTGATTCCGGTTGTCGCCGAGAGCGCCATGGCAGGAAGCACGAGCACGATAGCCGTTCGTCCGAGCGTCTGGAAAACCACGGCCTGTGCGCTGGCAATGAGTCGCAGGGAAGGATGGAAGCGACGCTCGAGATATTCGAAGGTCGATGTGATCCGCATGCGGCGCAGAAGCGGAAAAATGAGCCAGCCTTGGATGAAGAAGGCCAGAACCATCGCCAGGAGCGGCATGAGCCAGATCATGCTGGTCAGGTAGGCCATCGCCGGGATGGACATGAAGC
>CAZSMN010000456.1:0-2557 GCA_964607615.1 uncultured Chthoniobacterales bacterium
CTCTTTCTCTCTCCATATCCTTAGCTTTCGATGGCTGCGTTGGCGCACGCCGACTCGCAGGCCCCGCATTCGATGCAGGCATCCGGGTCGATTTTGAAGATCGGGCCTTCCTTGATAGCACCCGAGGGGCACACATCCAGACAGGCCCCGCAGGCCGCGCAGTTGTTGTTGATTTTCATAGTCGTTGGTTGGTGGGTATAGGTCCTATAAGTCCTATGGGTCGTATAAGACCCATAGGACCCAGTTTCTCAATAGATCAGCTCACTCCACTCTTCGGCGCACTCGCGGTCGCGCTTGTCGAAGAACGCGTCGGTCATCTTCTCGATGAGGCGGATGCCGCCGTTGTAGCCCATGTTCGAGAAGTAGCGGTGCCCGATCCGGTCGAGGACCGGGAAGCCGAACCGCACGAAAGGCAGGTTGTTCTCGGCGCGCGACATGAACTTCCCATACGTGTTGCCGATGAGCAGGTCGACCGGCTCCTGTTTAATCCACTGGTGGAGTTCGAAAAGGTCGGCCTGGGCTTTCACTTTCGCGTGCGGGCACTGCTTGGCGAGGATCTGGCGCACGCGCTCCTCAAAGAAGTTGCCGTGCGAACCGGTGACCACGTAGACGGGCTCCATGTCGAGCTCGACCAGGAAGCGCGTGAGCGCGATCACATGGTCGGGATCGCCGAAGACCGCCACCCGCTTCTTATACAGGTATTGGGCCATATCGCTCATCACGTCGAGCAGGCGGCCGCGCTCCTGCACCAGCGTCGCCGGCACGTCGACCGCGGCCGAGACGCGGAGGGCATCCACGTATTCGTCGGTGGCCGAAACGCCGATCGGCAGCTCAAGCAGGTGGGCCGCGATGTTGAACTTCGTCTCAAGGAACTCCGCCGCCGCGTGGGAGGCCCAGTGCCCGAGAGCGATCGTCGCAATACTGTCGGCCGAGGACTTCAGCTCCTCCACCGTTACGCCGCCCTTGGGATACATCTCGTAAACCCCGGTCTGCGGGCAGTCGAGCACGTCGGAGGTATCCGGGAACGTCACCGTCTTCACGTTCATCTCGGCCGCGATGCGCTTGATCTCGCGGATGTCGGCGGGATCGACGAATCCGGGAACCACGTTGACCTGGTTCTTCGGCGTGCCCGTCGTCTCGGCGAGGTATTTTACCATACCGACCGTCATGGCCGAAAAGCCCGTGGCATGGGAGCCCACGAAGCTCGGCGTGTTGGCATGGATGACATGTTTACCCTCCGGGATCTTACCTTCCTCTTTCGTTTTCTTGATGATCATCGGAATGTCGTCGCCGATGACCTCCGAGAGGCAGGTCGTGTGTACGGCCACCACTTCGGGATTGTAGGTCGCGAAGATGTTGTTGAGGGCCTGCGTGAGGTTGGCCAGCCCGCCGAACACCGAGGCTCCCTCGGTGAACGAACTGGTTGTGGCGACGACCGGCTCCTTGAAGTGCCTGGTCAGGTGGCTGCGGTGGTAGGCGCAGCAGCCTTGCGAGCCGTGGCTGTGAGGCATGCACCCGTGGATGCCGAGGGCGGCATACATCGCGCCGATCGGCTGGCAGGTTTTTGCCGGGTTAATCTTGAGAGCGCTGCGCTCTTTGATCTCTGTGGTGGTTGCGTCCAACATGGTCTTGGTCCCTTTCGTTTGTGTGGTAGTGCCTCAGACCTCTTCGGGGACTTCGGCGGTTTTCTTCCAGGCGTCGTTTGATTTTTCGCGCTTGTCTTTGCGAGGGGCGTAGCAGGGCTTCTCCGTGGCGTCGGGGTTCTTCTGCCAGGGTGGCACTACGAACTGCCAGACCTTCGTCTGGAGCATGCGATCGACCTCGCGGTAGAAGTTCGCCGCGCCGGTGAAGACCGCGTAGGGTCCACCGTAATCGTAGCTGTGAAGCTGCTTGCAGGGGATGCCCATCTTCTCGATGACATACTTGTCCTTGATGCCCGAGCCGATGATGTCGGGCTTCCAGAGCTTGATGAGCTTATCGATCTCGTGATGGCTGATGTCGTCGATCACGAGCGTGTTCTTCTTCATCTCGCTCATCATGCCGTTGTAGTCGCTGAACGTGAACCCGGCCTCTTCGAGACGCTTCTTCTTGTCGGCGAAATCCGAGCGGAACCGCTGCGGATCCTCCTCGATTGTGAGCTCCTCGATATTCCTACTGTCGGCATCCACCTTAATATTCGGCAGAACCGCGCGGCCTTCGTAGTCATCGCGGTGGGCGAACTCGTAGCCGGCGGAGAGAACCTCCATCCCCATGTCCTTGAAGAGGTCCTGATAATGGTGGGCCCGGGAGCCTCCGACAAAGAGCGCCGCCTTTTTGCCTTTGCAGCGCGAGGTGACGTCGTCCCGGATCGGCTTGAGGGCGGCCATCTCCTGGGCGATGACCTCCTCGACGCGATCGCTCAGCTCCTTGCTCTCAAAAAACGCGGCGATCTTGCGCAGGGATTTCACGGTCTGGTCGGCACCGATGAAGTTCACCTTGATCCACGGGATGCCGAATTTCTTCTCCATCATCTCGGCCATGTAGTTGATCGAGCGGTGGCACATGATCGTGTTCAGGT
>CAZSMN010000457.1:0-2556 GCA_964607615.1 uncultured Chthoniobacterales bacterium
TCTTTGCGGGGTCTTCGTCAACGCCGGGCTTTGCCGGGGACGGAGGTCCGGCAGGATCGGACCCGGGGACGTTCACCGTCCGTACGGCCCTCGAGCAGACGACGGCGGACGTCGCCCAGCTCTCGAGTGGAGGGGACCTCCTCACCGGCATCCTCCGCGACGAGTGGGGTTTTAAAGGGTTTGTCGTCTCCGACGGCAGCGGCATCGACTTCCTCGGCGTGGACTCCTTTGGCTTCGGCCACGAATGCGCCAATTCGCCACTCGACGCTGGCGTGCTGACCTTGAAGGCCGGCGTAGACAGTAGCCTGTGGGACGAAGCCTACGTGGAACTTGCTGCCGCCTTCGACGCCGGGCGCATAGACGTCGCCGACCTCGACCGCGCCTGCGGCCGCGTCCTCCGCGTGAAATTCCAACTCGGCCTCTTCGAGCGTCCCTTCGTGGACGAGACCTGCCGCGAGCGCCTCGGCGTGGACCCTCACCGCACCCTCGCTGCAGAGGCCGCTGTCCGCTCCCTCACTCTACTCAGAAACGAGGGCGACTTGCTGCCACTGAAAACCACGCCACGGCGCATCGCCGTGCTCGGCCCGAACGCCGACCTGGCTCAAGCGCAACTTGGCGACTACGTCTCCTGCCGTCCGCGCGAGTCGGTGCGCACCGTGTGCGACGGTCTGCGCCGCCGCTTCGCCGAAACCGAAATCGTCCACGCCCGGGGCTGCGGCCTGCGCACCGGCACGGAGGCCGAGTTGGCCGCCGCCGTCGCCGCCGCGCGTGCCTCGGACCTCGCAGTTCTCGTGCTCGGCGGTTCGAGCAACCGAGGTGAAGCCGTGCAAAATCCCCTCGGTCAGTCCGTCGTCGGAAACGGTGAGATCGATTGCGGCGAAGACATTTCCAAGGCTGACGTCCGCCTCTGGCCCTGCCAGCGCCGCCTCGTCGAGAGCATCGTCGCCACCGGCACTCCCGTAGTTGTCGTGCTGATACAAGGCCGCCCGCATGCCATTGCCGAAGTCGCAGCCGCCGTGCCTGCCATCCTCTGCGCCTGGTCGCCCGGCACCGAGGGCGGTGATGCCATCGCCGCCGCCATAGCCGGTGACCGTGAGCCTGAGGGACGCCTTGCCGTCGCCATTCCGCGCGAACCCGGCGCTCTACCCGTATTTCATCGCCGCCCGCTCCTTGCGCGACAACGCTACATCGACCTCCCCTTCCCCACGCTTTACCCGCTCGGCTTCGGGCTCGGCTACACAACGTGGAGCTATTCCGAACCTGTCTCCGCCGCTCCTGAATTCCCGCGCGACGGGGTCCTGATCGTCAACGTGACCGTGACCAACACCGGCGCGCGCGACGGTAGGACGCTGGTTCAGGCCTACGTGCGCATCCCCGGTTGCCTGCCGGTGCGCCCGCACCGCGAACTCGCCGCCTGGCAGTCTGTATCGCTATCTGCGGGTGCGAGTTCGATCGTCACCCTTCGTATTGACCTCGGCGAACTCGACCTCGCCCGCGATCCCCGCATGAGCATCCCCGTCGAGATTTTCACCGGTCCCCATAGCGAGGATCTTCGCTCGTGCGTAACCGCCGTCGTTGGTGCCGCAGCGCCGATTTGAAATGCTTCCTCCCGCACTCTACTGCTTTCTAAGCATCTAAATATATGTTTCGCCTCTTTGAAGAGCACCGCATCCGACCCACAGTGAGCCTTGACGGCCTTTGGAGGTTCCACGCCATTCCTGCCGGGGATCCTGCGACTTTGCCGCCGGGTGCTGATGAACTTATTCTCGTGCCATCCTGCTGGGAAATGCGGCCGGGTTGGGAAAGCTGGCGCGGTCAGGCTTTGATTTCGCGCGAGGTGGAGTCTATTGCAGGGCGCGGGGTTCGCATTATTTTTGGCGGTGTGAGCCACACGGCCGACGTGTTCTGGGACGGTGAACCGCTCGGGCACCACTACGATGCCTTCACTCCGTTTGAAGTTCTTCACTGGCCAAGCCATCACGGCAAATCGACCCTGGCAGTCAAGGTGGACAACACCTTCGGCGAGCACTCCGCGCTCCACATCCCGAACGACTATTTTACGTATGGCGGCATCACGCGGCCGGTCGTCATGGAATACGTTCCGCCGGTCCACCTCGCCCGCCTCCGCTCAACACCCATGCGCTCGCCAGCCGGAACATGGCAGCTCGACCTCACAGTTTCCATCCGCTCCCACGGAGTCAGCCCGGCTCACCAGGACTGCGTGGTAGCACTCGATGGCAGGACGGTCTGGCGTCAGCGAATCGCTCCCCCCGACGGACTCAGCGAATGGCATGCGGTGATCGATATCGTGGACGTGGAACCATGGTCGCCGCAACACCCGCGCCTTTACGAACTCTCCGCCGTGCTGCACGACGCTAAGGGCGCTGCCACGGATGACCTGATCGACCGCATTGGCTTTCGTGAGGTGCGGGTCGAGGGCGAGCAAATCCTACTCAACGGGGAACGTCTCCACCTCCGCGGTTACAACCGGCACGAGGAGCACGCGATTTTCGGCTGCGCCTTGCCCGCTCAGGCCCATGCGCATGACCTCGCCCT
>CAZSMN010000458.1:0-2555 GCA_964607615.1 uncultured Chthoniobacterales bacterium
CCGCCGTGCTCACGCAGGGCCGCAGCCGTTGGACGGAGCTTCCGGTGGTCACCGGCGGACGCTACGGGCTGGCCTCGAAAGAGTTCACTCCGGCCATGGCCAAGGCAATCTTCGAGGAAGGACAGTCTGCCGAGCCGCGTCGTGAGTTCACGATCGGCATCGAGGACGATATCAGCGGACTTTCGTTGCGCTACGATGGGGATTTCCGCCTGCCCGGTCAGACGTTCAATCAGGCCGTCTTCTTCGGCCTAGGGTCGGACGGAACCGTCGGCGCCAACAAGAACACGATCAAGATCATCGCGAAAAAACTCGGCCTCCACGCGCAGGCTTATTTTGTCTACGACTCGAAAAAAGCCGGTGCCGTCACGGTCTCGCACCTGAGGTTTGGAAAGGATCCGATCCATGCGCCTTACCTCGTGAGCGGAGCGGATTTCGTCGGTTGCCACCAGTACCACCTTCTCGAGCAGCAGCCGGTCCTCGAGACAGCGCGCGAGGGAGCGATTTTCCTGCTGAATACGCCGCACAGCGCCGAGACGGCATGGGAGCATCTCTCTATCGAAACGCAGGAGCAGATCATCGCCAAGAAGCTCCGGTTCTTCGTGATCGATGCCTACAAGATCGCCCGCGAAACCGGAATGGGCGCCCGCATCAACACGATCATGCAGGTCGCCTACTTTGCCCTGAGCGACATTCTGCCGCTCGATCAGGCGCTCTCGGAGATCAAGGATGCGATCGAGAAAAGCTACGCCCGCAAGGGAGCCGAGCTCGTCCAGCGCAACTGGGCGGCGGTCGACAAATCGGTCGCCGGCGTCCAGCAGGTCGAGGTGCCCGCAACGGCCACGGCGACCCGCCCGCGTCCGCTTCCTCTCCCGGCCGAAGCGCCGGAGTTTGTCCGTGATGTTTGCGGAACACTCCTTGCCGGCCGCGGTGACGAGTTGCCCGTCAGTGCGTTTCCGCCGGACGGTGTCTGGCCGACCGGAACGAGCCGCTGGGAGAAGCGGAACCTCGCCCAGGAGATCCCGGTCTGGGATGCCGCGCTGTGCATTCAGTGTAACAAATGTGTCATCGTCTGCCCGCATGCGGCGATCCGCGCGAAATTCTATCCCGAGTCTGAACTCGCCGGTGCGCCGGATGCTTTCCAGTCGGTCGCCTTCCGTTCGCCGGAGCTGAAGGACCAGCGCTACACGATCCAAGTCGCGCCGGAGGATTGCACGGGCTGCAGGCTCTGTATCAATGTCTGCCCGGCCAAGGACAAGTCGAACGCCAAACACAAAGCGCTCGATGCGGCTCCGCAGGCGCCGCTTCGCGAGCAGGAGCGGATCAATTTCGCCTTCTTCGAATCGCTGCCGGCTCCCGATCGCACACGGCTCAAGACCGACATCGTAAAAGACAGCCAGTTCCTGACGCCGTTGTTCGAGTATTCCGGCGCCTGTGTCGGCTGTGGTGAGACGCCTTATATCAAGCTCGTTTCCCAGCTCTTCGGTGACCGCGCGATCATTGCGAATGCGACCGGCTGCTCGTCGATCTACGGCGGCAACCTGCCAACCACGCCTTACACCACGAACAGCTGCGGCCGCGGGCCGGCGTGGGCGAATTCGCTCTTCGAGGACAACGCCGAGTTCGGTGTGGGTCTGCGGCTCTCGGTCAGCGATCAGGAGGCCCAGGCGCGGGAGATCCTCGCAGCCTATGGCGCGCCGCTCGGTGACGAACTTGTTGATGGCCTGCTGAATGCCGACCAATCAACCGAGGCGGGCATCGCCGCCCAGCGCGAACGCGTATCGGTGCTTCGCTCGAAGATTCCTCTGCTTCCGGAGTCTGTCCGCTCGCGGATGGATCGTCTGGCAGAGTATCTGGTCAAGAAATCCGTCTGGATTATCGGCGGCGACGGCTGGGCCTACGACATCGGGTTCGGCGGGCTCGACCACGTTCTCTCGCTTGGTGAGAATATCAACATCCTCGTGCTCGACACCGAGGTCTATTCCAACACCGGCGGCCAGCAGTCGAAATCGACGGCGATGGGCGCGGTGGCGAAGTTCGCCGCATCGGGCAAATCCCGCGCCAAGAAGGACCTCGGCCTCTACGCGATGAGCTACGGCGATGTCTACGTGGCCAAGGTCGCGCTCGGCGGCAAGGACTCCCAGACCGTCAAGGCCTTTGCCGAGGCGGAGGCCTATCCCGGCACCTCGCTCATCATTGCCTACAGCCATTGCATCGCCCACGGCTTCAACCTTGCCGAGGGTCTCGACCACCAGAAAATGGCGGTGGATACCGGCTACTGGCCGCTCTACCGGCACGACCCGCGCCGCGCGGTCGATGGTCAGAGCGCTCTCGTTCTCGACTCGCCGGCCCCGAAGCTTCCGCTCAGCCGGTTTACGGAAAATGAAGTCCGCTACCGGTTCCTTGAAGCCACCGACAAGGAACGCGCCGGCAAACTCGCTGCCGTCGCGCAGGAGCAGATCCGCGAACGATACGAAATCTACCGCCGTCTTACCCTGCCGGTGGGAGTGGAGAATCCCTCATGAACCTGAAAACCCGCTACCTCGGTCTCGAACTCA
>CAZSMN010000459.1:0-2554 GCA_964607615.1 uncultured Chthoniobacterales bacterium
CGGCCATCTGGCCGTGCCCCACTGCTCCGCAAAAGTCCCCGTCGCGCCGAATGGCGTGCTCTCCAAGAACACCGTCGTAAAGCCCTCGTCCGGGATCGCGTTCAATGCCGAGGTCAACGATTCGTTCGCGTTCTCCCAGTGCGCGACCTCCGTGCCATGCAGGAATTGCGGCGTCTTGCCGCGGCATGTGTCGTTGCTCTGCGCCGTCTCTTGGGTCAGCTTCGCCTTGTGCGTCCAGACCACTTTCTCCGTGCTCTGCGCTTCCACCGGACTGCCCCATTCCCCCTTGAACTCGTCCGTTGCGGCGAACCGCGCGATCATGTCGAAGATTTCCTGCGACGTGGCCAGCTTGTTCCCCACGACCACGCCTTCATGCGGGTAGTTCTGCAACTGCGCGTAATGCAGCGCCGATACCATCGTTGAGAACCCCTTCTTGCGCGGCTTCAACCCTACCACCCGACACGGCCGGCCCTGCTCAAACGCCGCCCGATAAACCGCCAAGATCCGCTTCTGCAGGACGTTCATCTTGCCGAAACGGACCGTCTTCCCGCTCACGTCGCGGATGCTACCGAACGTCTCCAGCCACAGGCCGGGATTCAGGCGGACTAGCTCCGAGAACGTAGGCATTCGATCAGCCCTTCAACGGTCCGTTGCGCAAAGATGATGTGAGCGTCCTTGCTCTCCATTTCCTTCGTCACGTCGCGCCCCTTCGTCGGCCGGACGCCTGCGGTGAACAGGTCGTCGAGCAACTGCGCTGCCTGGTCCTTTTCGATCGTCAGGGAGGAGTTCAACACCGACCCTTCAACGGCCGGATTGATCGGCTCATCCCACTGGATTTCCAGCTTCAACGGGAACAGCTTCCCGTCACGCTCCGCCCAAAGGTAAATGTCCACGTCTCCCGTTGCGGGGTTGTCACTGGTCCGGGCTCGGATGCGTGTCGGCGTTGCCATTCGTCCCGCCTACAACGTAAACGCGGCGTTGTCAATCCGGGGCACGATGAAAGCCGCTCGCCCGCCTGGTCCGCCGCCTCACCCGCACCCACTGGCCGGCATGCAGCATGTGCGTGATACGCCCCGCTGCCGTGACCGCCATCCACACGCCAAGCTGGCACGTCGGGACGCGCCCCTTCGGGCACGCCTTCAACGATTCCTCAAGTGGTCGAATCAGTCTCATTTCGCCACCGCCTTCCGCAGTGCATGTGCCTTGCCCATCGAGCATCCCAGCTTCTCCGCCAGCGCCTTCACCGTGCCAGTGTGGCCGGCAATGGTCGCCTGCTCCGCCTCGGTCAATGCGATCTTCGGCCGACCCAGCGTCGAGCCCCTGGCCCGCGCTGCCGCCAGCCCCGCCTTCGTGCGCTCACGGATCAGCGACCGCTCAAACTCTGCGATCACCGCCAACATTCCCCGCATCATCAGTCCGGCCGGGTTCTCCGTGTCCGTGTCGATGTTCTGCAACGGGATGACCAGCCTGCAATCGTGCTTGTCCAGCTCGCCGAATATCTGCGCAAGGTGCGCCATGCTCCGCCCCAAGCGGTCCAGTTTCACGCACAGAACGATGTCGATAGCGTGCTTCCGGACGTCCGCCATCATCGTTGAAAGCCCGATGCGCGACCACTTCGCGCCGCTCATCTTGTCGGTGTATTCCCGCACGTTCGACCAGCCTTGGCGCCGGCAGTATTCGAGGAGTTCCAACCTCTGCGCGTCGTTGCTCTGATCCTCGGTGGAAACCCGCATGTAGATGCCGACGCGCTTCATTGGTTCAGCCTCGCTTTCTCGCGGGTCTCGATGCGTGCGGAGAGATCGTTGCGCTCGTCACTGCATGCCATCGAGGTTTTTCCATCCTTGCACGTGATGTCCCACTTTTTCCGCCACGCATTCACGCGGGCTGCGACCATCGCGCGGATGCTGGGATCTTTCGTCTGCCACAGAAAGCGCAAGGTTTTCACAGCCGGGTCACGCAAGATGCGCGATCGCATGCCGTAGCCGTCCGGTCGTTCAGATTGAAACGCGCGGGCTGCAACGTCCGCGATATTGTAGGCGTCGATCCAGTTCATGCCGCCCTCCTCTCGAAGCTGATATTGCTCAAAATGCCAGAAATCCGGCTTCCGTTGGCTCCGCCGGTCACTCGGGAGGGGTTTCCGCCGATTCGGGCGCTGGCGGGGCGCTGTGCCTCGGCGCTGAGGCTTTCTGCCGGCCACCCGAGGCGCGTTTCGCGTGCCAACTGGATGGCGATCCGCTTCGCCGACCGGCGGCCGGCGCGGAGATCCGCGATGTTCTGCGCCCGCTGCTCGATGAGCTGGCGCCGGAGCTTCTCCGCCTTCCGGCGGTGTAGGTATCGGATGAGGAAGTTCACGCGGCACCTCCGATCAGGCGGGCGGCTCCTTGCGGGTCGGGAATCATGTCGAAGCTGAATCCCAGGGCCCGGAGGGCGGCGATGTCAGAAGGCAGGAGGGTTTTCCGCCCGGTGAGGGCGGCTATCGGTTTGGCCAGCGGGCCGGCCGCATAGATGGCGGTGTTGCCATAGTTCCGGCGCTCGTAGGCGAGGATGGTTGTTG
>CAZSMN010000460.1:0-2553 GCA_964607615.1 uncultured Chthoniobacterales bacterium
TCCCCATCGGTGGGGCGCTGATCACAACCATCGTCCAAGGCGATGTCGGCAGCGTCAAAGCGGCCGTCGAGGCCGGTCGTGAGGCGGCCAGCCGTGTTGGCAATCTCGTGGCCTCCCACGTCATCGCCCGTCCGGCCCCCGAACTCCTGAAGTTCTTCGCGGCCTAAGTTAACCTCCACTTCTTCAATACTATGGCTAATCAAGCACTCGGAATGATCGAAACCAAGGGCCTCGTGTCGCAGTTCGAAGCGACCGACGCGATGCTCAAGGCGGCAAACGTGGATCTCATCGGCTGGGAAAAAGTCGGTTCGGGCAACGTGGCCGTTTTTGTCGGCGGATCGGTTGCCGCTGTCAAAGCGGCCGTCGAAGCCGGCGCCACCGCGGCCAGCACGATCGGTGAGGTCGTGGCCGTGCACGTGATCCCGCGTCCGCACGAAGACCTCGTCAAGCTCGGCAAGTTCCTCGTCGCCAAGCCGGCATCCGCCTCCAAGTAAACCCGATTCGCGTGGCAGGCTCCCTGCCGGCCGCGCATCAGACGCTTCGCCAACGCATGTCCGCCAACAAAATCCTTGTCGCCAACATCGGCAGCACGTCGTTCAAGTTCCGCTTGTTCGAGATGCCATCCGAGCGTGTGCTTGCCAAGGGTGGAGTGGAACGCATCGGTGCCGCCGACTGCCCGTATTCGATCACGATCGGAGACGGAGCGCCGTCGAGCGGCACGCAGAGCTTCCCGGACCATGCGGCCGCCATTCAGTTCATCGAATCCGCGCTGGGGGGATTCGATGGGCTGGCGGCCGTGGGCTTCAAGCCCGTTATGGCCAAAGGCGTTTCCGGCACCCAGATCATGGACGAGCGGGTGCTCAAGGCGATGGAGGAGTTCAATACCCTCATGCCGGCGCACAATCCGCCCTACATCGCCGGCGTCCGCCTGTTCAACCGCCTCTACCCCGGGCTCCCCTGCATCGGCACGTTCGAGACGGCTTTTTACGATCAGGTTCCTGTCGAGACCTACCGGTATCCGGTTCCGGTCGAATGGGAGGAGAAATACGGAATCCGTCGCTACGGGTTCCATGGCGCGAGCCACCGGTTTGTCTCCGGCCGCTGCGCTGAGCTCCGCGGGACCGATCGTCTGCGCATCATCTCGTGCCACCTCGGCGGCAGTTCGTCGATCGCCGCGGTGAAAGACGGCGTTGCCGTGAATTCCAGCTGGGGCATGACCGCTCAGAGCGGGCTTCCGCAGAACAACCGCGTGGGCGATTTCGATTGTTTCGCTCTTATCTACCTTGCCCGCGATCTGGGCCTCGGCCTCGATGGCGTCGAGAAGGCCCTGACCTCACAGGCCGGCCTCAAGGGCATGTCCGGGCTTCCCACCGGCGACTTGCGCGACCTTAACGCAGCCGCCGCAGCCGGCGACGAAAAAGCAGCCGTTGCCCTCAAGGTTCTTATCAACCAAATCCGGCGCTTCATCGGACAGTTCCTCCTCGAGATGAACGGCGCCGACGTTCTCATCTTCACGGCAGGCATCGGCGAGAACAATGCCGAGCTCCGCGCCGCTGTCTGCGCCGACCTCGGATTCTGTGGCCTCGAGCTTGATCCTGTCGCGAACGCCGCCACCAAGGCGACGGAAGCCGTTATTTCCACACCCGCTTCGAAAATCGAAGTGCGCGTCATCCCGACCAACGAGGAAATCATCATCGCCCGCAACGCCTGGGCGAAGCTCCACGCGAACGGCTGACCGCTCCCTCACTTTCTCAAACAAACCACCAAACCCAAAACCAACACTATGTCCCAACAAGCACTCGGAATGATCGAAACCCGCGGACTCATCGCCCTCGTTGAGGCGACCGACGCGATGCTCAAGTCGGCCAATGTCGAACTCATCGGGCCCATGACCCAGGTCGGCAACGCCATGGTCACGGCCTGCGTCGCCGGTGATGTCGCCGCTGTCAAAGCCGCTACCGAAGCCGGCAAAACGGCCGCCCAGTCCCTCGGCGAAGTCGTCAGCGTGAGCGTCATTGCCCGCCCGCACGGCGACCTCGGCACGGTTCTCCCGAAAGCCAAGTAATTTCCGAACCGGAAAGCGGAAAATGGAGACCGGAAAGACAGCCAATTTTCAGAGCCGCACATTTGATTATGCGCTCCGGATTGTGCGTCTTGTGGAATCTCTTCCGAAAACGGAGACCAATCGCATTCTAGGCAAGCAGCTTCTACGCTCGGGGACGTCGGTCGGTGCCAATTCACGCGCCGCCAAACGTTCCCGCTCCCGCGCCGAGTTCATCTCCAAGATGGGCATTGTCGAGGAGGAAGCCGATGAGTCGTTGTTCTGGATTGAACTGCTGGCCGCAGCAGGGAAGGTCTCCTCCACGAAAGTGGACGGTCTTCTCAAAGAGACCAACGAGATCCTCTCCATAACGGTCTCCTCCATTAAAACCGCCCGCCTCAAAAAGCACGCCGGCGAATCTTAAAGTTCTCCGGTCTCCCATTTCCCATCTCCCAATTCCCCTGATCCTTGCGCGAGTAGAAGGCAGCGTCGTTGCGACGAAGAAGAACCCC
>CAZSMN010000461.1:0-2551 GCA_964607615.1 uncultured Chthoniobacterales bacterium
CTAGTCGCCTTCATAGTGAACCCATTTCTTGGAAAGTTTCATTTGGACGACCGTCAGTGCGAAAACCACGATCACGAGCACCCACGCCATCGCGGACGCGTAGCCCATGTTCAGATACCGGAACGCATGGTTGAAGAGGTGATACGCATAAAAGAGCGTCGAGTTCACAGGGCCGCCCTGCGTCATGATGAACGCCTGCGAGAAGATCTGCAGCGTGCCGATCACGCCCATGATGAGGTTGAAGAAAATATAAGGCGAGATCATGGGGAGCGTGATGTTGCAGAACTGCTGCCACGTCGTTGCCCCGTCGATGCGTGCGGCCTCGTAGTAGCTCTCGGAGATGCCTTTGAGCCCGGCCAGCCAGATGATCATGCCTCCGCCGGCGCCCCAGAGTCCCATCAGAATGAGGGCGGGTTTGGAGGTGTTGGCATCGTGCAGCCAGTTCGGCCCTTGGATGCCGAAGGCGCCGATGAAATTGTTCAGCAAGCCGCTCTGCGGATTAAAAATCCAGATCCACAGGATGCTCGATGCCACCGCGGGAACGATCGAGGGAAGGTAGAAAAACGTTCGCCAGAGCGCGATCCCGCGGATCTCCACATTGAGGAGAAGCGCGATGCCGAGGCTCACGGCCATGCCGATCGGGATGCCAATCATCATGTAAAACGTGTTCCAGATCGAAATTGCGAACAGGTCGTCCGTTGTGAACATCCGGATGTAGTTATCCAATCCTGTCCACGTGGCCGGGCGGAGGATGTCGTAGTCGCAGAAGCTGACCACAATGGAGAAAAGGATCGGCCCGCCCGTGAAGATGAGGAACCCGAGGATCCACGGCACGGCACAGAGAAAGCCGCCGAGCCACTGTTGCCGGAACATGCCGCCGCCGGCCCCCTCGATCACGCCGGCACCTTCGGACGGCCGCTTGACGCCGAAGAACGAGAGCAGCGTGCTGAACGTGTTGCGCATTCCGGGCGAGGTGTCCCACTTGTAGAGGCCCCAGGCACCGAAGATGATGATCGCAGCGTAGATCCACCCGAAGTAGCTCCAATCCACCGCGCTCCCTCTGGGAGGTGCAAGCGCGCGGTCGAGTTCGGCCTGCGTATTGGCCGTCGCCTTGTCGAGGGCCTCCTGCGCGCTCATGGCCTTGTAGTTTGCGGCCTCCGTGGCGGTGAGGCTCTCGTTGAAAAGCATCTGGCCGACCGGTGTGGCCGGGCGGAAGCGCGAGCTCTCCACAATGTCGTTGAACGCCCTCACGGCATCTTTGAGCTTCTGGTCGACCGCCGGGTTCTCATCGACGTAGATCCGGATGTTCTCCTCGTTCACCTTGCGATGGGCGGACTGCGAAGGGATAAACGTGCGGCCCTGGCTCTGCGAGGCGATCCGCTGGCTTTCGGCCATGATCCGGCGCGCGCGGGGCGAGGTGAGGAAGCGGATGAGCTCCCACGCCGCCTCTTTATGGTGGGCGGAGGAGGGGATCGCGTAGCACCATCCGCCGATCCAGCTCACCGGGGCACGACCGGCGGCGAGTTCGGCTGCCGGCATCGCGGGTGGTGCGACGCCGTAATCGACGCGGTCGCCATACTGGGCAAAGGCATTCTGGATCATCCAGAAGCCATCGAACTTGATTGCCACTCGCCCCATCACGAACGGGTCGAGGTCGCCCGTCTGGGCGGTAGATTCAAACGCGCGCACGGCTCCGACGCCGCCGATTTTCTCGTAGACCTTCGTGGTCCAGTCCAGGGCATCGACCCAGGGCTTGGTGTTCAGCGTGATCGTCCGGCCGTCCGGGCTCAGGAGCTCGCCGCCGTTCTGCCAGCCGTATTGGTAGAGCACCGCGGATCCGGTGTTCGGCGCAAAACCGAGCCGGCGGATGTTTCCTTTCTTGTCGAATTCCGTGAGCTTGACCGCCATCTCCTCGAGCTCTTCCCAGGTCTTCGGCGCCACAGGTTCGCCCTTTGCATCGACGTAGCCCGCGCGGCGGAGGAGGTCCTTGTTATAAATCATCGCCCGGGACTCAAAGGCATCCGGAATCCCGAACAGCCCGGTCTCGCGGGTCATCGGATGCGTGAAAACCACCTCGTCCCACGTTGGTTCGTAGTAATCCTCCCGGCGGACAGCGTCGGGATGCCCTGCCTTCGCGTCCTTTTCAATAAACGGCTCGAGGTTCACGAACGCCCCGCGTGCGCTCCACTCGGCAACGGCAAAACGATCGAAGTAAACAACGTCCGGCGGCATGCCTCCCGCCACGCTTAGAAGAAACCGCGTAGGATCTCCCGTCATGCCACGCGACGCATTCTGTCCGCTGATCACCCGGTAAACGGGTTTCGACGGGTCCTTGGCATGCGCGGCTCGGCTTTCCTCTTCAAACACGCGGACCGCATCATCCAGCGCCCCGGAGATCGGGCCTCCCGGGCCCATGTAGGAAATCTCAATCACCCCCGGCGCTGAGGCCGTGATGGATCGCGAAGGCGAGAGGAGCCAGAGAAGCGTGAGCGCAAGAGCCGAAAGCAATGCCACGACAAGTGGTTGGGGCAGGGAGCTTAGGGAGGGCAAT
>CAZSMN010000462.1:0-2543 GCA_964607615.1 uncultured Chthoniobacterales bacterium
TGTCACCCGACCGGCGGGGAAGGTCGCATTCAAGGGGATGTTGGTGATGGAGCGTTCGTTGGCGAGCGCGTCACCTGAACCCACGCCGTCGAAGGCCGGCAACTTGTCGAGCGTGATGAAGGCATTACTGACCGTGATGTCGCGGGTGCCGGGGTTGTAAAACTCGAAATAGTAATCGAGCCAGATCTCGTATTCCGCCTGGGTCGGGTTGGCAGTGGGGTTGGTGGCGTTGTTCACGAACCCGAAGTTGCTGACGCTATTGGGGCCGTTGCTGTAGGACATCCGCCAGACCCTCGCGTGCATCGCCCACTCCTGCAGGCGGGGGAAATTCTCCACCCCGAAAGCCGCGACCGAATTGCTGCCATCAGGGCCGCCACCAGCGGCGAGGATCGGCTCCGTGGGCCGCCCGGTGCGGAGGGTGTAGGTGGGGTCGTTGTTGATGATGGTCGGCTGGTCGTCGTTGTCGAGGTAGTCGTAGATGTTCGCCGCGACCTTCTGGAGGTAGATGGCCGAGTGCTGAGTGGTGACGACGTTGGTGGCGTTGATGCCTGGGACGTTGTTGTTGGTCCGGTAGAACCGCTGGCCGAAGAGCGGGGCGGCGTTCGAGTTCGTGATCGCGGTGATGACCCGGGTCAGGTTGGTGCGTTTGTCGCCGTTGGTGATGGTGTTGAGGTTGAAGCGCCGGAAGCCACCGCGGGAAAGGTCGAGGCCGGCGGAGTGCGCGGTGGTGAGGAAGCGGAATTCGGAAGCCGAGAGGGTGTCGGACAATCCCGCGGCAACAGCGGCCGAACCGGCGGTGGGGAAGAACGATGTATTGGTGCCGCGGTCCGCCACCACGGTCGCGGCGGAGGCCTGGCGCAGGCCGGCATTGGTTGAGGTCTGCCACGAGCCGTCCAAGCGAACGCCTTCGGGACCGATGTTCGTGCTAGTGGCGCGGGCCCCGTTGCTGGCGGTGTTGACGTTGACCTTGAAGCTCTCGTCCTCGACCCAGAATGCGTAGCGGCCGATCGGAGGGTTGGCCGCATTGGTCGGGCCGGGACTCCGGCCGATGTAGATCCAGTCGGCGGCGGCCACCGGCGCGCCCGGATTAGTCATCGAGCGCTCGCCAACGAGGGGGTTTGAGCGGCTGGAGTTGGTCGCGTTCAGGTTGACCATCTCGCGGTTGCCCGTGCTGAAAGGCATGGTGTTCGAGAGGGCGGCGAGCGCGAGCGGATTCGTGTTCGTGCGGGAGACGAGCGGGAAGCCGAGGAACGTCACGTCCCCGTCGAACTGGCCGGGCCGGGCGTTGGTGTTGGTGTTGGCGGTGTCGGCCCGCACGTAGAGCACCGTGGCCTCGTTGGTGTTCGAGCCGCCGATGTTCTGCCAGACCGTGGCGGAATCCGGGTAGCGCTGGATCAGGCGGGCCACCTCCCCGCGCGCGACCCCGACGGCCGCGTCGGCGATCAACTGGGCCTGGTAGGCGCCGGACACGCTGCGCGAGGCGAGCTGGTCCATCGAACTGCTCTGCATGAAGGCGACGGCAACCACCGCGAGGACGGTGAGGACGATCAGCGTGGTGACGAGCACCGCGCCTTTTTCTGCCGGTTGGCGTTGCGGGGTTTTCATCATGGTTTGGGCAGGGCGACGCGGAAGGAGAAATACCCCGCGCTGCGCAACTGCTTGTTGGTTATGTCGAGGGTGCGCACTCCCTCCTCGTCGGCGGTGGAGATGGTCACGTCGATCATGGCCGGGCGGGCGTTGGCCGTGATCGGCTTCGCGTCGGTGCCGAGGGCGTTGAAGTAGGAGTCGGTGATGTCGTTGTTGTAGTAGAGGACGCGACGGTTCGGGACCACGTTCGCCGCGAGCAACTGGGCGCGCGACTGGTCAACGGTGGGGAAAGCGCCGTTCTTGAGCGCGGCGTAAGTTGCCGTGCTGCCGACGAAGTTGCGGGTCAGTGCGACGAAGTTGGTCGTGCTGCTGGTGGTGTCGGGCCCGACCCGATACTCCACGAAGCACAGGTCGCCCACGCCGTTGGTGCCTCCCTGATACTCCGGTGAGCGGAGGGTCAGGAAGCGCAGCGAGTTCGGGGTGACTTCCGGCCAGAGGGCCGGGTTTGTCGGCATGACGGCATTGGCCAGATCCTGGGCGAGAAGGAGGTTCGCCGAGCGGCCCTCGCGGTCCGAGGAGATGCTCGCCTCGGTGGTCCGCCACAACGAAAGCGACGTTGTGAGCGTCGAGAGCAGGATGAACATGACGATGCCGAGGATCGCCGAGGAGACCAGCAACTCGATGAGCGTGAAGCCACCGAGCGACGCCCGCTGACGGGCGGAGAGCGCGAGAGAAGAGGGCGGCGTCTTCATTGCAGTGGGCGAAGAGTTGTGAAGGTGACGATGCGAGAGTTCGTGCTCGCCAACGCAGCAGGCGAGCGCACATCGATCGTGATCTGTGCGAGGTTGTTGAGATTGTTTGTGGTGGACGATAGCCGCACCAGAGTGGTGATCTCATTCACAGCCGACTCGGCGATCTCGGAGTCTGATCCGCCGACATTGAGCCACGAACTATTG
>CAZSMN010000463.1:0-2527 GCA_964607615.1 uncultured Chthoniobacterales bacterium
GGATGGTGAAGACCGGATTGAGCGAGGTGGCTGGCTCCTGGAAAACATAGGCGATCCCGCCGCCGCGGACAGCCCGGATCTGCTTGGCGGACATTTTGAGGATGTCTTTGCCTTCAAAAAGAATCCTCCCTCCAGCGTATTGTGCCGGCGGGGTCGGCAGAAGGCGGGTGAGCGAGAGGGCGGTCACGCTCTTGCCGCTGCCGCTTTCGCCAACGATTGCCAGAGAGTCGCCTTCGCGGAGCGAGAGCGAGACGTGCTTCACGGCATCGACGGTGCCGTTCTCCGTGCGGAACCGGATGGAGAGGTCGTGGAGTTCGAGAAGATTGGGCTTCATGTCGGGCGGGTTTCCGCCGCACGGCGGAGGGCGTCGCCGGCGAGGTAAAAAGCAAGGGACGCGAGGAAAATGGCGAGCCCGGGAAAGACGATCAGCCACCACGCATCGAGGATGTAGGTTTTCCCGTCGGCGATGATGTTGCCCCACGTGGCCTGAGGAGGCGGAACGCCGAAGCTGAGAAAGCTCAGTCCGGATTCCACCAGAATCGCATCCGGAATGCTGATGACAGCGGTAACGAAGATGGGAGCGAAGGCGTTCGGCATGATGTGCCGGAAGATGATGCGCGGCGTGCTCTGGCCCATGGCCCGGGCGGCGCGGACGTATTCGCTTTCGCGGAGGGTAAGGAACTCCGCCCGAACGAGGCGGGCGGTTCCGGTCCAGCTCACGAGGCCGATCACCGCAATGATGATCCAGATATTCGGTCCCAGAAGGGCGATGGCGGTGAGGATCAGAAAAAACGACGGAAAGCACAGAAGCGCATCGACGATGCGCATGAGGACGTTATCGACCCAGCCGCCAAGGTAGCCAGAGATCGCCCCGATGACGATGCCGATGCCCAGTGAGACGGCCATCGCCACGAACCCGACGGTGAGCGAAATCGTCGAGCCGGCGACCATGCGTGAGAGCACATCGCGGCCGAGGTTGTCGGTGCCAAGCCAGTTGGTGGAATTCGGAGGGAGGAGTTTGCGCTCGAGATTCGTCGCGTTCGGCTGCATCGGCATGGGCAGGCCCAGCAGCGAACACGCCCCGGCCCCGATGGCTACGGTGAAAAAGAAAACAATCGCGATGACCGAGGCGACGGCGATCCGGTCGGCAAAAAATCGCCGCATCACGCGCCGCATCGGGCTGTCCGCCGCGTCGGACGGGCGGACCGGGATGGCATTCGTCTGGGTGGCGGTCACGGCAAGAACGTGTCGAAGATCGGCGGGGGAGGCAAGGCCGGGGTGGGATTTTTCAACGGCCGCGCAATGAATTCACGCTGGTGAGAATACCCGCGATCATCGAGTAGGCCACCACGCCCACAAAGAGCGCGACCAGCAGGATCACCGCCGGCTGGATGAGGGTGGTCAGATGCCCGATGCGGGACGTGAGCTCCCGGTCGTAGCGCTTTGCCGCCCGCTCGAGCGCGCCGGCGATGTCGCCGGTCTGCTCGCCCACGCCGAGAATGTCCATCAGGACCGGCGGGAAAAAGCCCACCCGGCGGAACGCGGAGGCCAGGCTCGTGCCTTCGCCGACGAGGTCCGCCACCTTCGCGAGGAGTCCGCGCAGATAGACGTTCGCCGTCGCGGCCATCATGAGATTGATCCCGTGCAGGAGGGTGACGCCGTTTGACACAAGGGTGGAAAGGGTTTGCAGCATTTCGGCAAAAAACTTGGCGCGGAGAACCTCGCCGATCACGGGAATCTCCAGCATCGCGCGGTGCCACCAGGCGCGGCCGGCCGGGGTCTGCACGGCCGCGCGGCAGAGCACGACGGCGAGGCCGATGAACGCGATGATCGCCCACCACCATCGGCCGCAGAACGTGCTCACCGTGATGAGAAGCTCGGTGATGAACGGGAGCTTCTGCCCGGATTTTCCGAGAAGCGTGGAGAGCTGCGGAACAAGGAACGTTAAGAAGACGAACATCAGCACGATGGCCGAGGCGAACACGATGCTCGGATACAGGAGCGACGAGACCACGCGGCTGCGCAGGTCCTCGATGAGTTCGAGGTAGGCACACTGCCGCTTGAGGATCTGCGGCAGCGCCCCGCCTGCCTCACCGGCGGCGACGAGATTGCAATAGAGGGCATCAAACGTCTTTCCGCACTCGCGGAGGGCCTGGGAAAAGCTCACGCCGTCACGCACGCGCTGGCGGAGTTTTGCCGCGATGAGGCGGACGTCCGACTTCTCCTGCCGCTGCTCGATGACCTTCAGTGCGCCCTCCAACTGGAGTCCGGCCTCGAGGAGCTCCGCCAACTCCTCGGTGAAGTAGAGAAGCTGCTTCGACGAAAGACGGGTGAGGCCGATGTCGCCCGACTGTGCCTTGGTCGCTGCCTTGCTGCCGGTTGTCTCACCAACCGAAATCGGCTGCAGTCCGCGATCGCGAAGGATGCGGTACGCTTCCGCCCGCGTCGGCGCGGTGACCTGCCCGGACGTCACGCCCCCTCCGGGTTCGCTGGCTTTGTAGGTGAAATCGGGCACGCAGAAAGGGAT
>CAZSMN010000464.1:0-2516 GCA_964607615.1 uncultured Chthoniobacterales bacterium
GGCTCGTCGTGGACGATGGCAAGCTCAAGATCACCTCGACGCCGAATCAGGACCCGCCGCTCCTGGAAGGGCAGACCGCCATTCTCGGTCTCGACGTCTGGGAGCATGCCTACTATCTGAAATACCAAAACAGGCGCGCCGACTATGTGACGGCCTGGTGGAACGTCGTGAACTGGCCTTTCGTCGAAGAGCTCTACGCCAAGGCGTTGAAAAATAGGTAGTCGTCGCGCATCAATAGTGACCGCTTAAAACCGGCTTGCCTTTTGGGGCTACATTCGAGAGTGGTCTTCGGTATCGATGACCGATGATTTCAGCGCGCACCGCCGAAAATGGGCGGAGTTACTCGTCCGCTTCCTTAACTTTATCCAGGCCAAGTGGGCCTGTTGCGACAAGTGGCTTGTCGGTGCTTTGGCGGCCGGTGTTTGCCTTGGCGTTCAGGGGCTAGAGTGGGGACGCTACGATTGCTTCAATCTCGACCGGATGGCGTTTCAAGGCGTCATGTCGAAGGAGAGACGGCCTTTCGAGCCGGGGGCTTTCCTGAAACCCCCCTTCTATACTTATTTGAACCTTTTTCTGGCTCGATGGCCGGCGGAATATGTGGCCAAGAAACTTCCGGGCCTCGAATCGGTGGATCGCAAGCAAATAGCGCTGCGCGGCCGTGTCATTCTGGCGAGATGTCTGAATCTTGCGATGTTCGCTGGGCTCATTTGGATGATCTATCGACTTGTAAATCTTGCGGTGGATCGGACCTCCGCGCGAGCGGCGTCCTGGGTCTTTGCCACCTCGGCAGGGTTCGTGGCATACAAGATCTTTCTGACGACGGATCTTGCTGTCATTTTCTTTATGGCCGCCTCTTTCACTTGCGCGGTCGGTCTTTTGCGAAACCCTGGGATAGCCCTTTCTATAGCTGCCGGTCTCTTGGCCGGCCTCGCTGCTGCGGTGAAGTATAACGGGCTGTCCATCGCAGTGTGCCTGCCGCTGGCCCACTTGTTGGCGAGCCGGGGAAATCCGGTCTGGGCATGCCTGCGCCGTCCGGCTGCTTGGCTCTGTGGCTTGGCTGTTCCGCTCGGTTTTCTCATAGGGAACCCTTATGCCGTTCTGAATTTCCCCAAGTTCCGCGAGGACTTTCTCTACAATTACTACGTGACGCCTGTTTACAATGGAGCGTCTCATGGCTCAGGCTACCTTGATTTTCTCAGGCGCTTTGACGAGATCTTTGGCCGGCCCGGAACATTGCTGATGGCCGTCGGCGTTCTTTTAAGCCTGTTTGCTGTCCTGCAGGCCTTCCGCCATGGCCCTTCGCTCCGATGGAAGATTTGGTTGTTAGCCGCGGCTGCATTCGGATTATATTTTTTGAAAATCGGTGCGTTCCCGCGAATGGAAACCCGCTTCGTTTTGCCTGTTGCACCGTATTTCCTGCTTCTGGCTTCGATCGGATTTCCGCTTCTTTTCCGTTGGCGTGCGGCATCTGTCGCCGTCTTCTCGTTAGTCGTTTCCTATAACATTGCCAGCAGCTGGATGCTGGCGGAACTCTTCCGCAAGGATCCTCGTATGGAACTGCTGGAGTGGGCGGATCGCCATTTTGGCCGGGAGGATGTTATCGAGACAAGTGGAGCCTGCCCGCAGTGGCGACATCTCCCGGACGCCAGATTTACCATTCACAAGATGCCCTCCGGCCTTGAACGAAAGGAGATTTTCTCAAGGATGTTCGCCAATAATCCGGAGATGATTACACGTGTCGGTCGGTTTGAGTCCTCGGAGGATATCTCTTGGTTCTCGCCGGAAGCCCGCGAAGCCCGAAGGCCACGATGGATTGCCTGGTGCACGATCGACCTTGAAAGTCCCGCGCGACCCTACTTTGATGCCCTTGGAAAGGGCGACTCTGGCTATCGCATTGTGTTCGATCGCAGTTCGCCCAGTCTTCCCGTTTGGGCCTACCCCCGATACACCGAGTTCCTCTGGAATCGCACAGTCCTCTGGGAGCGTGAGATTCCTGAGGTGAACGCCCCTTGAGTTCATTTCTTTCATTTTTTATTGAAAACAGCAATCAAATGAGGGTATGACTTTGGGCCGTAATGGTTTCCCTCGACTCTTCGACACCGCTGAAATCTGCTCTCTCCGAGCTGGAGGTCGAGGCGATCGAGCTGTTTATCAACTTTCTAAAATTGATCGGGTTACCGAAATCGGTCGGTGAAATTTACGGGCTGCTATTTGTCTCTCCCAAGCCGCTGTCCATGGAGGATCTCGTGAGCCAGTTGCGGATCAGCCTTGGCGCCGCGAGCCAAGGGCTCAAGCTGCTCAGATCCTTCGGCGCGGTGAAGGTGGTTTATTTCCCGGGTGATCGGCGGGATTATTTCGTGGCGGATCTGGAGTTGAGCCGGTTCGCGACCACCTTCCTGCGCGATGAACTGAAGCCGCGGATGGATCGCGCGTTGCAGCGGATCGAAAAAATGGAGGGGCTTGCGGAGACGATGGAGCCCGAGCAGGGCGACCGCCGTGGAGACGGCCGACAGGAG
>CAZSMN010000465.1:0-2506 GCA_964607615.1 uncultured Chthoniobacterales bacterium
TCAAGGGCGGTGTTTTTCTCGGGCGTGGGCAGGAGGCGCTCAGCGTCTCGGTCGGGATTCAACTCCGACGCGGCGATATCTTCGCACCGCTGATCCGCGATCAGGCCGGCCGCATGGCTTTTGGCGATACGGTTCTTGATACGCTGAGAACTTATCTCGGTTCCCAGCTCGGGCCGATGCGCGGGCGTGACGGCAATATCCACCGCGGCCGTCCCCGCGAAGGCTACTACGCGATGATTTCGCACCTCGGCGCGATGATTCCCGCTGTTGCGGGTGGACTTCTGGCGCGCAGGCTCCGCGGTGAGGCCGGTGCAGTCGGTGCGACCTGCATCGGAGACGGCGGCACGTCGACTGGTGCCTTCCACGAGGGCCTGAATGCCGCTGCCGTCGAAAAGCTCCCGCTGATCGTCGTCGTGGCCAACAACCAATACGCCTACTCGACGCCGAATACGCGGCAGTTTGCCTGCGCGGACCTTCTCGACAAGGCGGCGGGCTACGGCGTCGCCGGACACCGCGCGGACGGAACTAGTTTGGAGAGCTGCATCGTTACTCTGCGCCGGGCAATTCGTGCGGCGCGTGACGGCGGCGGGCCGCAGCTCATCGTTGCAGACCTCTTGAGGCTCGTCGGCCACGGCGAGCATGACGACGGCAGCTACGTCGATCCGAAGCTCAAAGCGGCTGCGGTCGGCAAGGACTGCGTTCTTCTCGCTGCGGCGGAGATTGTTTCCCGCGGCTGGGCCACACAGGCCGAGGCAGACGGCTGGCGCACGGCGGCCGAAGAAGAGGTGAATACCACCGTGGACCGCGTGCGTCGCGAGCCCACACCCGACCCGGAGGAAGACGATTGGATGGCTTTTTCCCGGAGCGAATTTGCGGAACAACACGCCGGCGTATGAGCAGCATTACCTATCTCGAAGCGATCCGTTCCGCTCAGGAAAAAGTCCTGACCGAAGACCCCCGCGTTTTCCTCTACGGGCAGGATGTTGGAAATTTCGGAGGTGCCTTCAAGGCCACCAAGAATCTCGCCAAACTCTTTCCCGGTCGTGTTTTTGACGCCCCGCTAAGCGAGGATGCGATCATCGGCATGGCGGTCGGCGCGGCGATCGAGGGCATGCGGCCCATCGTCGAAATGCAGTTCGCCGATTTCTCGACGTGTGGCTTCAACCAGATCGTCAACCACGCGGCGACGATGTTTTACCGGACCGGAGTTCCGTGTCCGATTGTCGTCCGCCTGCCTTCCGGCGGCACGTCGGGGGGCGGTCCGTTCCACAGCCAGAGCATGGAGGCGCTCTATGCGCATTATCCCGGCCTGGTGGTGATGACACCGGCAACGGTTGAAGATGCGTATTCCATGCTCCTCGACGCGGTGGCGATCGACGACCCGGTGATCTTCTGCGAGCACAAGTTTCTGTATTACCACCTGAAGGCGGAGGGCCTGCCCACCACATCGCTGCCGGTCGGCAAAGCCAGGGTTGCCCGCCCGGGGCGCGACGCCACGATCGTCACGCACGGTGCCATGCTCCACGAGAGCCTCGCTGCGGCGATCGAGCTGGCGGCGGACGGCTACGAGCTCGAGGTGGTCGATCTCCGGACGGTCAAACCGCTCGACACGGATACCGTGCTGGCCTCGGTGGCGCGGACCGGACGCCTTCTCTGCGTGAGCGAGGAGTGGCCCTGGGGCGGCGTCGCCGCAGAGGTCATCGCACGTGTGACCACCGAGGGCTTCGGCCTGCTCGACGCGCCTCCGCAGCGCTTGAATGCGAAGGATACCCCTGTACCCTACCATCCGGACCTTTGGTCGGTGCATCGTCCGACGGCCTCAACGGTCGCCGAAGCGGCGCGCCGCCTGCTCCACATCTGATTTTTACGCCATGGCTCTCGTTCCCATCCTCATGCCTCAGCTCGGTGAATCCATCGCCGAGGCCACCATCGTCCGTGTGCTCTTCAACGAGGGCGATGCGGTGGCAGGCGATGCCGACATCATCGAAGTCGAGACGAACAAGGCGGTCATGGGCGTGACCGCTCCGGCTTCTGGAAAGCTCGGACAGGTTCTCGCCGAGGCCGGCACGAGCTATCCGGTCGGTGCCGTGCTCGGCTACATCGAAGTCAGCGACGAGGATGCCAAACGACTCGGCATCGAGGAGGAGCCCAAAACCAGCCGCACCGAAAAGAAGCGGGTCGAGAAGCCCGCGATGCCGGAGGCGGTTGAACCCACGATCAAAGGCGGCCTTCCCGTGCCGGCCCATGCCGGGGGTGCCAGCTACCTTTCCCCGCGCATGAAGGCCCGCATGGCCGAGCTCGGCCTCCGGGCTGCTGACCTCGCGGGCATCGCCGGCAGCGGAGCCGGCGGTCGCGTGACCATCGAGGACCTTGAGCGCTTTCTCGCCAGCATCGAACGGAGCAAAACGACTCCGGCCTCGCCCATGCGCAAGGCTGTCGCGGACGCGATGATCCGCAGCTGGTCGCGGCCACTTGCCACGGTGTTCCGGCCCATCCAGCTCGACAA
>CAZSMN010000466.1:0-2499 GCA_964607615.1 uncultured Chthoniobacterales bacterium
GCAGGGGACGAAAAATGAAGGACTGAAAGTGGAGCGCCGCTCGCGGTTGCTATAACGGACACAGCCTGGGCGATTCCTGTAACAACCCAACTCAACGCAAACAGTCGAAGCAAAACGTGGACAATCGAAGAGAGTTTCATTGTTTCTGGTATAGGAGATCGCACGTTCCGTTTCTTTGAACGCTCACAATGTCATCCTCATAAAAATCTATGCCAGATCCCGGCTTAAATAAATTGATCTGGGCCTCGGTGCCTTCAAAATCAACAATCGTGCCGCTCCAACCACCGGTTTGGTGATAAATAGAGAAATCGACTGGAGAACAGTCTTTGACGACTACCTCGCTCCCATTAGCAAAATGAATCCGGAACTCGCAGTCGGCAGCCAAGACATCTTGAACTCGGTGAGTGTTCTTGACCGAGATGTCAGTTCCACAAAACGGGCAGCAGGAAATAACCGTCTCCATCGTGCAGGCGTCTATTCCTCTGATAAGAAATGTGACACCGTGGTCATCGTTCCGAATAGGAGACCAATTCTTGTCGATGATCTCCGCCAATCGACTACAGCACGCATTCATGTATTCGGTTAACGTTTCTGATCGAGGATCTTGTTCCATTCATTCCGGTGTCGCAGGAAATATACCCCGATTCCTCCGTACACAACGACGAGCAGAAAGTAGGTTGCATACGGCTTGTTGACGACGCCTATGTTCAAGGCGGTCAGTGCGCTGAGGAAGAGCAGTGCTGCCACGCAATAGACGATCGCAAGGTCGTAGGCAAACCTGATCCGAAAGAGAATCAGGTATGCAACGATACCCGCAAAAACGAACAGCGCGGCGATACCCCAGAAGGCCACGGGATGATCAACCAACGTCACAGAATGTGTGATAAACCCGATCGTGACCATGCTCCTACCCTGGGGACTCAATGCGCTTAACGGGATCGTTCCCAGGCAGAGCGTACCCATGAAGGCGAAAAACCAGCAGGGAATCCGAATCCAAAGCGGTGCACATCTTCTGGCATTCATATCTCTGGAGAACGTCTCGGATCAGCTAGACAGGAGATTTGGCTCAATGGCGTTAAGCTGGCAAAAGCTGAGAATGCCCCCTGTGATCCGTAAGCGTCACCTCCGCCACATCTAGGCGGAAGGTGGGATGGCCGGTAGCTTTTCTGCATGAACGAAGAGGTGGCGGTGGAGGTGCTGAAAGTGGACGAGTCCGGGCGGGTGCAAACGCCGAGGGAGAGGCGGGAGGAAATCGTTGCGGCGTATGAGGCGACGGGGATGACGGGGCGGCAGTTCGCGGCGTATTGCGGGGTGAAGTATTCGACGCTGATGTGCTGGGCGAAAAGGTATCGCAAGAAACGGCCCGACGGGAAACGAGGAGCGGTGGCGGTATTGGGAAAGAGCTGGGTGGAAGCGGTCGTGGAGGAAGGGCGGGAGGAGGAGGACGTGCCGTTGGAAATCGAGATCGGATCCAGTGTTCGGCTGCGGGTGAGGCAGGGGCAGTCCGGGCTTGCGGCGGAGCTGATTCGTGCGCTGGGGGTGGTGAGGCCGTGCTGAGCTTTCCCGGGAGCCTGAGGGTGTTCGTTGCGGTGGAGCCGTGCGACATGCGCAAGGGCTATGAGGGGCTCTCGTCGCTGGCGTCGGAGGTGCTGAGGGAGGATGTGCGCAGCGGGGCGCTTTTCGTCTTTGGCAACAAGAGCCGGACGCGCTTGAAGATCCTGTATTTTGACGGGACGGGGCTATGGCTTTTGAGCAAGCGGCTGGAACGCGGCACGTTTTCGTGGCCGAAAGCGGCGGAGCCCGGGGTTGGCAAGGTGAGGCTGAGGGCGGAGGCGCTGGCGATGCTTACCGACGGGATCGACCTGCGCGGGGCGATGATGCGGCCGTGGTATGAAAGGGACTAAGTTCCGTTGGAAATAAGTGTAAAAAGCTAAGGCTTAGGCACGGTTGCTGCTGTAGAACATGCGATGGCGGAACCGACCATAAAAGAGCTTCTTTTGAAGCTCGCCGAGCGAGATAAAATGCTCGCCGAGCGCGATGTGAAACTGGCTGCGCTCGAGGAAGAAAACGCCCGTCTGCGGAAGGAAAACATGATGCTGCAGCAGAAGGTGGACGCTCTGGTGAGGAAGGTCTTCGGGAGCAGCAGCGAGGCGTTCAACCCGAACCAGCCTGATCTTTTCGGAGTGACGCCCGCAGCAGAGGCCGAAAAGGCGGGAAAAGTCTGCGCCTCCTTTTCGGGGGAGGCTTCCCGGGACAAGGGTGAGCGGCGCGCCCGCGCCGCCCGCCTTCCAGAGGATCTGCCCGTAGAGGAAATCGTGATCGACCCCCTGGAGGTGCAGGCGGCACCGGAGGCCTTCCAATGCATCGGGGCCGAGGTGAGCGAGCAGCTCGACTACACGCCCGGGGCCTTCCGCAAAGTGCGCACGGTGCGGCGCAAGTATGTGGCCAAGGAAGTGGAGGACGCGAAGCCGGTGATCGCACCGCTGCCGCCCAAGCTCC
>CAZSMN010000467.1:0-2494 GCA_964607615.1 uncultured Chthoniobacterales bacterium
CAGTTCTTTGCTTTGGCCGCGATGTTGCCGCAGGAAGATCAGGACGAGGTGCGCGGCATCGTGATCGCGAAGGCGCAGGATCTGGGAATTTTGCCGAAGGAATAAGGAATGGAGACGCCGATTCACAAATTGCTTGGACTGCTCGGGAGCGCGGCGACGGTCGCGTTTTCGGGATTCATGGCAAATGCTGTCGGGTGGATGACTCCGGCCAAGGAGTTCGTCTTATTTTTGACGGCAATCGGCGGTTTCTTCGGTGTGATCTTTTACGCGATTTCTCTCGCGCTCGATGTCTCCCGGAAATGGCGCGAGGAGCGTGATGCCAAGCGCCGGGAGATTCGCGAGATTGAGGACGCGATATGCCGCAAGCGTCGGTCGATGTTTCACTGTCCGCTTTATGTCCACGAAAACCCTGAATCCCATAATGAGCGCCGAGACCCTGAAACTGAGTAAGCTTGGGCTCTGCGCCCTCCTGGTGTGGGTGGTATGCCTGCTGTCGTCTTGTGCTCACAAGCCAGCGCGGAAGGCGATTGAGTTCACGCCGATCAATCCGGACGTGCCTGCCGTGTCGGCTCCGGTGGGGAAGGCTAAGGCTTCTACGGTGAAGGCGTCGGACTCGGCGGCTCGGGCGGTTGTGATCGTGGAGAAGATCGTGCCGTCGCCCGGACAGGAGGCGATGGTGGCGACGCTGAAACTGGAGTTGGCTACGACGGTGGAACAGCTGCGGCTGACCTCGGAACAGTTGGATAGTGCGCTCCTGCAGATTCCGCATCTTGAGCGGCAGATTTCTGATATGAAGGAATGGGGGCTGAAGCAGCAGATGCTTAAACAGGAGGCTTACAAGAAAGCGGAGATGGAAGAGCGGAGAGCGGAGATACAGGAGAAGAGGGCGGAGCGGAATGGGAAGGAGCGGGATGTGTTTGTGAATCTCTTTGCTGTCACGCTGACGATTATTGCGCTGCTGGCGGTGCGGCCTCTCATTGCTGGTATCGCTGCTTCGACGGGGGTTTATGCTCCGGCGGTGGCGATTGGGCTGTGGATTGTTTCGGCCTTCGGGGCTTACCTGGGGGCGTTCTGGCTTATCAGGGGAATTCTGCGGCTGTTGGTGGTGACGTTATGAGCATCTTTCGTGCGATCGTGGCGGCGTGGAGTAGTCGGAAGCTGTGGGCGTTTCTGATCACGTGCCTGTTGCTGTGGGCCGGGCTGGAGCGGGTGGTGGCGCATATTTATGCGATGGATGCGGAGAAGATCCCGCACATGGTGACGCTGGCTTCGATCGTGTTCTCAGGGATGGTGTGCGCGGCGGGGGCTTATATGGGGTTCCAGACGTGGCAAAGCCGGTTTTCGGCAGACTCGGTGGCCTCGGCGATCTCAGAGACGAAGCGGGTGACGGTGGATAAATTTGAGAAGCTGACGCAGGAGTATGCGCAGAAGTATAAGGATGATCCGAGCTATCGGCCGATCGATGAGGAGGGGTGGAGATGACGACTCCAAAGCAGGATTACAAGTCGATGGTGGCTTTCTACGGGCCGGTGGGGGAGCACCAGACTTCGATCACGCTGCCTTACCCGATGGTGCTGGCTTGGGATGGGGCGGCGCAGGTGAAGCGGATCACTTGCCACCAGAAATGCGCGGATGCGTTGCAGCAGATTTTCGAGGACGTGCTGGCGCGGTATGGGCTGAAGGATATTAAGCGGCTGAGGCTGGATCAGTTCGGCGGGTGCCTGAATGTGCGGAAGATGCGTGGAGGAAATGCCTGGTCGATCCATAGCTGGGGGGCTGCGGTGGATATTGACCCGGACAGGAATCAACTGCGGTGGGGGCGTGACAAGGCGGCGCTGGCGAAGGCGGAGTATGAGGACTTTTGGCAGATCGTCGAAGACCAAGGGGGTGTATCGCTGGGACGGGAGAAGAATTTCGATTGGATGCACTTCCAGTTTGCGAGGCTCTGAGAGTGCGGAATGGGGAATGCGGAATGCGGAATTGCTGAGGACGGATCGGGCGGATTGGACAGATAATCGGACGGATAGGACTTATCATTATGGCGGACGATGTGATTACTGTGGTGGGGGATGTGGGGTGGAAGGGGTTCCGGTCTCGGCCGGATCCGTTGACGTTGCCGGAGGGGGTGGCTGCGGCTGCGGAGAATATGCGGTTTGTCCGCGGGCGTGCGGAGGTGCGGCGGGGCATCAAGCGGCTGGCGGATGATGTGGTGCCTTCGAGCGTGCCGGTGGTGGTGCCGTTCGCGCTGGGGGTGGATGTGGCTATCGCATCGATCACGCGGAGCGGGGCTACGGCGACGGTGACGACGGGCGCGGCGCATGGCTATACGACGGGGGACCAGGTGAACATTCGCGGTGCGGTGCAGACCGAATACAATGGGGACAAGACAGTGACGGTGACGGGTGCGAATACCTTTACCTGCTCGGTGTCGGGTAGCCCGGCGACTCCGGCGACGGGGACGATGGTGGCGAACAAGGGGCCGGTGATCCGGGAC
>CAZSMN010000468.1:0-2493 GCA_964607615.1 uncultured Chthoniobacterales bacterium
AGACCATTTCGCCGCGCTTGAGCAGCGCCCGAAGCTTCTTGATGACCTCGCCCGCGCGGCGGTCCTCGGAGACGATGTCCGTCAGGATCTCGCGCACTTCTTCCACGTCTGGCGGTGACTGCGCGAGCAGCCGCTGCGCCGCCTGCGCATTGCTGAGAATGATGGCCAGGGGTTGATTCAGCTCATGGGCAAGCGAACCGGAAAGCTCACTCAGCGTCGTCACGCGTGTGAGGTGCGCCAGCTCCGCGCGGTGTTGCGCGGCCTCCATTTCCGCGACCTTGCGCTCGGTGATATCGATGGACACGCCGAGCATTCGAACCGGCTGGCGGCGTTCATCAAAGTCCACCTTTCCCCGCGCACCGATCCAGCGGAGCGACCCATCCGGCTGCTGCACCCGATATTCCGCGCGGAGGGTGCCATCGCCTTCCAGCGCGGACTGCACCGTCTGTCGCGTCCGTTCGCGGTCGTCCGCGTGCAGGGTCTCGAGGAAGCGTTGGAAGCGGATTGTCTCGCCCGAGGGGAGGCCATAGAGAATTTGCCCGTTCGGACTGACCCAGATGACATCGCGGGGGATATCCCATCGCCAAATGGCCAGTTGCGCTGCGGCAACGGCGAGATTCATGCTCTCGGCATTCTCACGCAATTCCTCCGCCATGCGCGCCGCGTGCATCATGTCGCGGCTCAGAGCGAGTCCCATCGCGGCAACGATGAAAAGGAACGAGAGCGTGATGAAATACGGCGTATGCACTAGGCCGCGATGGACCAGGATACCATTCGTGATGCACGACAGGGTGAACAGCACCACACCGCCTCCGACCACCAGTGCCCTTTGCCGCTCTCGAAGGTCGCCCTTCCTCCAAAGGCGGATCGCCGCATCCACCACAAACACCACGAGGAGCAGCCCGGTCGCCTCGCCCAGCGGTGCCCATGGCGTCGGCACGCCCCGAGGTGCCATGAGAGTCTCGCCGAGAAACTTGAATGGCACCATCGCCGTGACCTCGCGAAAGTTGAATGTCGGCCCCGGGACGAACGCGAGCACGACGACGAGCGCCCGCACCGCGATGAACGTCCAGGCCAGCCACGGCCGCCCCGTTCGGAAATACGACTGCACGAACCCCACGAAGAAAAAGATCATGGAGAAGAACGTGAAATGTCCCCAGCGGTGCAGCGCGAGGAAGTCCGCCGGCGTCTGCGCCCGCATGAGCGAACCCTCAATCACCGCCGTTACCGCCACCGCAAAAGCCACCCCTGCAAACCACAGACTCGCCCGCAAGGTGCGATCCCAGCACCACACCAGCAAATGCACCGCCCCCAGCGTCAGGCACGCTCCCGCCGCGATGGACCAGATGACAGTGACCCAGCTCATGGGAGAAGGTCAAAAGCAAAGGGAACAATGGATCGAGTCACTCCCAGAAAATTGGCTTCCGCCTGCGGGGACATGTTCTAAAAGTGCTGATACACTTCTTGTAAAATCACGAACAAGAACGCCGTTGAACAGCCAAACATCAGAACACCGGTTATCGCGATCAACGTGCCGAGATGTCTCCAAGGATACTTCAGCAGGATGTCTCCGTAGCCCACGGTCGTGATCGATGCCGCGGTGAAGTAGATCCCCTCGGAAATGGTGGGTAACAGCCGGGCCGCCCGCAGGAAGAGACCCCAGACAGCGGCTTCGGCAAAGTGCGCCAGCATGAGTGTGAAGAAGCTGCCGAGCAGGAGGATCTTGCCGGTATGGTTGGGTCCCAGATGCTCCAGCATCCCTGCCTTGAAGTGAAGCATCTCGCCGATCACATCAAAAATCACCATCACGTGAAAATAGAACAGCGCGATCGTCAGCAGCACTGCAAAGCCGTAGATCCCGACAACCCGTCTCCGCGAAAAAGAAGGCCTGACTTCTTTCGGGAGGCAATCCTGGGCTGCCGGCCTTTCCGCTTCCCGGTTCATGCAGTGGAGATGATGATTTGAGGCAGGTTGAGATTCGGGTGAAAAGGGCAGCGGCCCCCCATCGCAGAGCGGGCCGCTTTCTTTTCGCGATCGGCCGCGTTATTTCACGAGCTCGATTTCTCCGGGCCGCCACGTTTTGTCGAACCACGGTTCCAGCGGACCGTAGAGCCGCAGGATCATGAACCAGCCTTTGCCCGGCAGGGTTTGGACCCAGTTGTTCTCGAAGCCCTTGGGGGCCTTGGGCCCGAAATAGACATCCACCGAGCCGTCGGGGTTCTTTTTGACGTTGGGATTCTGGCTGGTGACGCTGGGTGCTTTCTGATTCGTCTGGATCATGGAGCGGGTCTGGTTGTCATAGACGATGACGGACCAGAAGTCCTTCACCGGCACGTTCGGAGGCAGGCGCAGCCGGTAGGTCTCGCCGCCATCGAACGGGTTTCCGTCGGAGTCCTGCACGGACCACGGATACTGCGAGCCCTGGCCGACCATCTTCATCTCCATCGCGGGCGTCACGCCGGTGGCGAAATAGTAATAGAAGATGTAGCCGTC
>CAZSMN010000469.1:0-2493 GCA_964607615.1 uncultured Chthoniobacterales bacterium
CGCGGTCACATCGTCCTCCACCTCGATCGGGTGGTAGCTGCCGAAGCTGCAAAACCCGCGCAACTTTGCGGGCATGCCGAAGATCCATTGGAAAAGATCGAGGTTGTGTGGGCATTGGTTGAGCAGCACACCGCCCCCCTCGCCGGCCCACGTGGCGCGCCAACCGCCGTGCGCATAATAGGCGTTGGAGCGGAACCAGTCGGTAATAATCCAATTGACGCGCCGGATGGTGCCGAGTTCGCCGCCGTGCACCAGGTCCCGCAGCTTGCTGTAGGCCGGATCGGTGCGCTGGTTGAACATCGCGGCAAAGACCTGCCGAGGGTTGCGGTGCGCGGCCATCAACTTGAGGGCATCGGCTTTATCCACGGAAACCGGCTTCTCGACCAGCACGTGCAATCCGGCCTTGAGCGCGGCGATGCCGGCGGTGGTGTGGGCGTAGTGCGGCGTGGCCACGAGCACCGCGTCGACAGTGCCGGATTTGTAGAGCGCGGCGGTATCACGAAAGAACGGAATTTCGGGGAAGGCGGCTCCGGCAGGGGGATTCTCGTCGCAAAGCGCGGCAAGTTCGCAGCCGAGAACTTTGCCCTCGACGATGCAGCGCGCATGGTTCGCGCCCATCAACCCGACCCCGATAATTCCCAAACGAACCTTGGATGAGTTTTTCATTTTTTGCATTTTTGAGGAAAGCTGCGTCATAAGCACAGTTGCTTCTTAGACTGTTTTTTATACTTTTTGCGCATCCTGCCGATGCCCTCATCTGATCCCACCACCGCTCTACGCCTGCGCGACCATCGCACACTTTACTACAACCCCGGCCGATGGGATTGGGTCTCCCCTTCTCGGAATCATTACAATTTGTGGATCGGCCTGAGCGGTCGGGGCACGATGGAGATCGATGGGCGGCGGCATCCGGTGGGGCCCGGCACTGGGGCGCTGCTCACGCCCCGCACGGCGGTGCGGGCGGCGAACGAATCCGGCTTCGACGTGCACAACATCGGCGTGCATTTCACGGTGCCCGCACGGTGCGCGGCGGCCCTTGACCGCAGGGCCCGCGGCGTGACCGAGGTGCGCTGCCTGCCGTTGCTGAATGAACTGGCGCGCCACATCGAAGAGTTCGGTGCATCGCCCGACGCGCGGGAGGACGAACTCAATGCCCTGGCACGTCTGATGGTGCGGGTTTTCCTGCGCGAGCAAGACGCCCCGCGCGAGGATCCCCTCGCCCGCCGCCTGAAGGCGCAAGCGACGGCCATCCGCATGCAGCCCGGCGCTTCGTGGGACGTGGCGACTCTCGCACGCGAGGCCTCGGTTTCGGTCTCGCAATATAACCGCCGCTTCCGCCAGGTGCTGCACCTGCCGCCCAACGCCTTTATCATCGACTGCCGGATTGAAAAGGCCCGCCAACTTCTGCGGGAGAGCACGCTGGGCGTGGACGAAATTGCCCGCACACTAGGCTACCACAGCGCGGCGTTCTTCTCCCGCCAATTCAAATCCAAGACGGGCACACCACCTCTGCACCACCGCCGGAGGAAAGATCCTTGCCGGATGTCGCAGGGCTGAGGGAGCCGGAAGCGGGAGAGGTTTGACAGGAGGAGGAGAAGGCGGCCGAATGTTTGTCCCTCGAGATCATTCCGTTGTCCTTCGAGATGATTTCGCGGAGGAGAGGGACCTTTTCTGCTTGAGGGCTTCGAAACAAACTTGATTTGCCGAGGATGGCAGCCCTTTTCAGCGTTTTCTCCTCTATGTGCTTACTCCCTGAATTGCCTCGAGGTCGTGGACTTCGAGGCTGGCGATCCGTCTGGCGAGAGAAAACGTGGCGCACACTTCCTGGGCCCCTGCGACGGCGCGGCAGGGTTTGCGGCGAGCCGGAGCATGGAGGCTGCGGTGGCTGATCCCAGCGTGCCGCCCCCACACAATACCGGACCTACCGTTCCGCATAGCGACAGTTGGAATGAAGTGATGGTTTTCAGGCATGGGGCTTGACGGTTTCTAGTAGAGAGATACGCCCCATCAGCCCGAAAGCGGCGGCGGGGGGCTGCTCTGCGGGCAGCTCCAGCACAAAGAGAGCGGAGTGCCTGCCTACTTCGAGAATGTCAACATCTGCGCTATGTGGGTGGACGGTCGGAGCGCCCCGTGGTTGCCGGATCTCAAGGCAACGACGAACCCGAAGACTGTGCGCCCCACTGTGCGCGCACCCCGGCGGCGGCTGAAAACAGGTCTCTTGGCTCCGAAAGCGAAGAGATCGCAGCGATAAACTCAAGGGTGGCGGTCCCGCGGAAGCCGCGGCGGCGAAGGGATTCGCATCCGGCATCAACAAGCGGATCGCCAGGGACGGGATCGGCCCATGTGCCTGCGCGGTTGAGCTGCAGGTGCAGGTGTCGCACCCGACCATCAAGCGCCTCGAGCCAGGCATCGGCTTTGCCATTGAAGGGATGAATGATCGCGCCGACCGTGGCAGGCCAGCGATGGAACGCGCGGGCGGCTTCCCCGGGCGTC
>CAZSMN010000470.1:0-2489 GCA_964607615.1 uncultured Chthoniobacterales bacterium
CATCTCATCGTCTGCCACCTCGACCACCGTCTGCGCGGGAGGGAATCCCGCGCCGATGCATCCCACGTGCGCCGGACAGCCAAAGAGCTTGGCCTTGCTTTCGAGGGGGCACGGGCGGACACCAAATCTTTCGCCAAAGCCAACGGACTTTCGCTCGAGCACGCCGCGCGGGAGCTCCGTCACGCGTTCTTCGCCGAGTGTTCGCGCAAGCACCGCTGCCGGCGAGTGATCCTCGCGCACCATGCCGATGACCAGGTCGAGACCTGTCTTTTCAATTTTCTCCGCGGAGCAGGAGCTGCCGGACTTGCCGGCATGCGACCCGTGACGCGCATCGGAACGCTTGAGGTGATCCGCCCGCTGCTCGGCGTGACCCGCGGCGAGATCGACTCCTTTGTGAAAGGCCACCGCATCGCCTTTCGCGACGATGCGACCAACGCCGACTCGACGCCTTCGCGCAACCGCATCCGGCACGGAATTGTGCCCGCGATCCGGCACGCATTCGGCGATTCGTTCCGCTCCGCCATTCTTCGCGCATCGGAGATTCTTCGGATGGAGGACGACTGGCTGGAGACCCAGATTCCAGCGACTCCGCGCCGCCTCGCCTGCGCCTCGCTCCGGGTGATCGCACCCGCGCTCCAGCACCGTATGGTTCTGAAGTGGCTCCGGCAAAGTCACGTGCCCGATCCCGGACTCGTCGAAACCCGCCGTGTGCTCACGCTGCTCGATGTGGAGAACGGCCCGGCCAAGATCAACCTTCCCGGCAACCATCATGCCCGCCGGCGGGGGGGCGAGATTTTTTTGGAAAAGGCAAAAGGATGAAACGCGACGAAGCCCGAATCCCGGCGGCACCGGACGCGATTGAAAAGGGCGCAAGCCTTGCCTCGCTCCTGGGACCGGAGGCAATCGCGTGCCTTGCGGCCAACATCCGGCGGGTCCATCCCGGCTTTCCGCACAAAGCCTTCACACGCGACGCGCTGGCCGGGATCGCGCCGCTCGGCATCATGGCCCGCGCTGCGTTTCTGGCGGAAATCCTCCAGCGCCACCTGCCGCCTGTTTACAGCGACGCGGCCGGAATTCTTGTCGATTCGCTCGGGCCGGAGCTCAAAGAAACCTCGGGCCATGGAATGGCTCCATTTTTCTACCTGCCGCACGTGAAGTTCGTTGCGCTCTACGGCCTCGATGCCCGGCGGAACGCGGGGAAGGATCCGTTCGAGACGTCCATGCGCGCGCAGCATGAGATCACCCGCCGGTTCACCGCCGAGTTTTCCATGCGACCGTTTCTTATCCATCAGACGGAGCGTACGATCAAGCGCCTGACAAAGTGGACGCGCGATCCCAATCCTCACGTCCGCCGCCTGTGCTCGGAAGGCTCGCGCCCCCGCCTCCCATGGGCCGAACGTCTGCCGGCATTCGTCAACGATCCCACGCCCCTCATCCCCATTCTCGAGGCCCTCAAAGATGACCCCGACCTCTTCGTACGCCGCAGCGTGGCCAACCATGTCGGCGACATCGCGAAGGACCACCTGCCGCTCGCTCTCGACCTCTGCCGCTCGTGGCTCCAAGGCGCATCGGAAGAGCGTCGCTGGGTCATCCGCCACGCAGTCCGGCATCCGGCCAAAAAAGGGAACGCCGGGGCGATCGAACTCCGGGTGCTCGCCGGCGGGAGGAAATAGCACTATGAATTTCCGCACGGCCTTCCGCACCGCCATCGCCTCCGCGCGTGCAAATCTCCTTCCGGGCCTGCTCCTTCAGTGCCTGATGGTGGTTTTTCTTTCCCTTTACGTGGCACACGAGGGAACGCGGGCTTTCCTCAACGAAGTCGCCGGCGTGAAACAGGAGGCGGGCTTCGCGTTTGCCTTCGTCTCCTACGTCCTCGCCGCCGCGCTTCTGCCGGAGCTCCTCCGCATCGCCTTTTTTCAAGATCTGCGGCCGCGATGGCAGAATCTCCGGACGTTCGTGGTCTCGATCCCTTTCTGGGGCTCGCTCGGCGTGCTGGTGGATTTTTTCTACCGCTGCCAGCAGGGATGGTTCGGAACCGGCTCGGATTTTGTCACCGTTCTTCTCAAGCTCTGCGTCGATCAGTTTCTCTTCAGCCCGCTGGTCGGATCTCCCCTGACCGCCGGCTGGTTTGTCGTGCTGGAGGGCGGGTTTCGCAAGGAGGCCTGGCGCTCGCTTTTCACCGTGTCCTTCCTGCTCGAGCGCGCCTTTCCGGTACAGGTCGCGGGATGGCTGATCTGGATCCCTGGCGTCGCGCTGGTCTACTTCATGCCCTCGCTTCTGCAGATTCCGGTCGCGGTGCTCATTCAGGCCTTCTGGGTGCTCATCGTCATGACGGTTGGGGAAAAGACGCGCCGGGCGAATACCTGACATCCGCACGCCCGCCGAACGTGATATCCGTCATGTTTCGCCGGCAACGGAACGATTCCTGCTTCCACCGGGGGCGCGGCGCGTGTTACCTAGACGGCTCGCTCCGCGATAGTGCGGCGACC
>CAZSMN010000471.1:0-2486 GCA_964607615.1 uncultured Chthoniobacterales bacterium
GAGGCATGGGTGAGCTCCGGCAAACACACCGCCGGACGCAGGTTGGCAAAAAGCCCGAAATGCTTGCGCAGCGGGAGGAGGGCCGCCCTCTCGGGCTGCTCATTCGCCGGAAGCGACTCCCACTTCGGACCGCCAACGGATCCGAAAAGGATGGCATCGGCTTCTTCACAGGCAGCCAGCGTCTCGGCCGGGAGGGCTTTGCCGGCGACGTCTATGGCAATTCCACCGACATGCTGCCGGTCGAATGTGAACTGGAGATCAAATTTTTTGCCCACCCGGTCGAGGACTTTCAGTGCCTCGGCCATCACTTCAGGCCCGATTCCGTCACCCGCCAGGACGGCGATGCGGAACGATTTTTCAGAATTCATGCGCCGCCATCTAAGCCGGAGCCGCCGGATCAGGCAAGCTTCCCGTTGGCGTCAAGCCGCTCAGGTGCGGACCGCCTTGACGAATTCCTTCATCAAGTAGTCCTCTTTCTTGCCGGGAACGATCTCGACGCCCCCTGCCACGTCGACGGCATGCGGCCGCACGGTGCGTATCGCCTGCTTGACGTTCTGGGGATTCAAGCCTCCGGCCAGAATGAACCGCCGGTCGGGCTTGCGCACCGTGAATCTCCGCACCATGTCCCAGTCGAGCCGTGCGCCGGTCCCGCCGTAAGCGCCATCGATCCAGGAATCGAGGAGGATGTTCGGCGTCTCGTAGGCATTCGACTTCTCAACGGCCTCCTTGTTGCGCACACGGATCGCCTTGATCCATCGTGCAAAGCCCGCCCAATCACAGAAGTCCGGCGTTTCGTCGCCGTGGAACTGGATGATCTCGAAGCACCCCGCCCGCCGGATTTTGTCCAGCAGTTGCTCGGAGGGATTCACCACCACTGCCACGCGGTCCACGGCATCGCCCAGATCACGTATCCACTCGGCCGCCTCCACCGGATCGATGTAGCGTTTTGAGCCGCGGTAAAAGTTAAAACCCAGCGCATCCGCTCCGGCCGTGATTGCCGCACGCGCGTCGGCCTCGTTGGTAATCCCGCAAATCTTGACGCGGACCATCCCGGGTTCGAAAAATTTCATAGCAGAGAAAGAGACTAGCGGATGGTGCGGGCGTCGGCCTTCTTCATAGCCGGATGGTGCGTGATGGCGTGGATCTGCCCGTCACTGGTCCGGAAGAACGAACTCAGCACAACGCTCACGATGCTTACGATGATCGCCCCGAAAAAGGCGCTCCAAAATCCATCGACATGGAATGGCGGAATCACGGTCGAGACAAACATCAGCAGCAGGGCATTGATGACAAAAATAAACAACCCCATGGTCACAATGATGAAAGGCAGGCTCAGGAGCATCAAAACCGGACGGATAAAGGCGTTGATGATGCCCAGGAGAAGCGAGGCCCCCAGCAGGGCGCTCGTCGAGTCGCATGAAATGCCGGGCACCAGCTTCTCCGCAACAAAGACGGCAATCGTTGTGACGATCCAGCGGATGACGAAAGCGGCCATGCAACGCATCATATTTTCCTCCGCATTTTTTTGAAGATTTATTTTGCATGGCGGGACGAATGGGAGTGAACAATGCCCGCATCATGCCGAAGAAAACACCCGCACCTCTTAAAAAGACGCCAGCGAAGAAGGCTCCCGCCCCCAAGAAGCCTGCCGCCTTGGAACCCGCTACGCCTGCCGAAGTTGCTGTAAAAGAGGCAACTACCGCTACCGGGACGCCGGAGGCTGTTGCTCCGGCACCCACCGCCAAGGCCAAGCCGAAGGCGCCCAAAACCGCCAAGAAACCGGTGGCGAAGAAGCCTGCCGCCAAAAAAACCGCTCCGACACCGAAGGCCATCCCTTCCCCATCGCTCGACGATATCGCTCTCCGCGCCTACTACATCGCCGAGCGCCGCCACAAGATGGGCTGGCCCGGGGACTCGCAGAGCGATTGGATCGAGGCGGAGCGCCAGCTCATCGCCGAGGCCAAGAGAAAGCGCGCCTGATTTGTCTCTCATCCGGGTTCGAAGAATTCCGTTGCCAAAAGATTAGCTTAGGCTAATTTTTTTATTCAATGAAATATCTGCTTTTGGTGGCAATGGTCCTGGGGATGGAATCCGTGGCCTCCGCGGAGCCGCTCCGGGTGGTTTGCACGACGGGCATGGTCGCCGACATGGTGCGCGAGGTCGCCGGCGACCGGGCGGTGGTTACGGCGCTCATTGGCGAGGGAGTGGATCCCCACCTTTTCAAGCCGACCCGGGATGACGTGGCCCGGATGCTGAAAGCCGACCTGGTTTTCTATAATGGTCTCCTCCTCGAAGGACGCTTGGAAGACGTCTTTAAAAAGCTCGAGGTGCGAGGCATCCCCACGGTTGCCGTCGCAGAAGCCATCGATCCATCAAAAATTATCGGTGGCGATGGCCATACCGACCCCCACGTCTGGATGGATCCGGCGCTTTGGAAGCAGGGCATTCCCGCCGTTCGGGACACCCTCTCGGCAATGGATCCTGAA
>CAZSMN010000472.1:0-2464 GCA_964607615.1 uncultured Chthoniobacterales bacterium
CACGGTCGAAGCCTTCAATACCGACAAGGGCTCCATTCTCCTTTCCGATCCAGACGCGGACGACACCGTATTGTGACGAGGACGAGGGAGCCTGCACTTCAATTTTGTAAGACGGAATGCGCTCGAGATCTTCCTCGCCGAGCAGTTTGTGATTCGGCCAATAGAGAAACTGGAGCGCAAGATCCTCATAAGAAAGCAACCCGCCCCGCACGGAGTCATCCCATCGCGCCGGGCCGACCGGCGAGGTCTTCCCGCCGCGGCGCTCCTGTAGAGTCGCCTCCTTCTCGCCAAGACCAAGGAGGATTTCCTGATCGGGATTTTCAAAAACATAGCTCACCTTGCCATCGCGCACGACAATGCGGAACGGCACAGAGGTCGAACCGGAGCGCAGCTGGGCCTTCAACTCAATCGGTTCCCCGAGCGGATTCATTCGCGCCGCTTTCAAAATCGCCTCCGCCTCGGCTTCGGCGCGAAGCGTAAGAGCGGTGGCCAGACAGAGGAGAGCGGCGGCGAGGGATTTCATGCGAACCGGACCGTAGCGCACCGGCAGGCGGGCGTCAAAAGCGCAGCAGGAGGGTTGTCGGTCCGTGCGACACGGGCTACGATGGCCACATGGCGGTCATCGGAATCACAGGCAGCATCGCGAGCGGAAAGTCCACCTTCCGCGAACTTCTGGCGGAACGTCTCGATGCTGACGTCTTCGACGCCGATGTGGCGGCGAAGGAATTTCTCGAAAGCGAAGCGAAAGAGAGGGTCGTCGAGGCCTTTGGTCCATCGGTCTACCGAACGGATGGAAAAGCGGACCGCGAGGCCCTGCGGCGGCTGATTTTTGAGCGCCCGGAAGCCAAGCGCACGCTGGAGGGCATTCTGCATCCGCTGGTGCGCGGACGCTGGTCGATGATGGCCATGGATCCGGTCTATCAATCGCATCACCTGCTGGTCGACATCCCGCTCCTCTTTGAAACCGGTGCGGACCGGATTCTCCGCTTTGTGGTGGCGGTCGCCTGTTCGCCGGAGATTCAGAGCCAGCGTCTGAGCGACCGCGGGCTTGATGATCAGACGGCCCAGCGCATCATCTCCACTCAAATGCCGGTGGCTGAGAAGATCCGGCGTTCCGCCTGCGTGGTGTGGAATGACGGCTCCCTCGAATCCCTCGCCGCGCAGGCGGACCTGCTGGCGGAGAGGGTTCGCAAAGGTGATCCGCTTACTTGAACTTCTTTTTCTTCGGCTTGCCGTCGTAATCATCACGGACGAGCGACACCGAAACCGGACCGCCCTGCGTGTCGACCGAGCGTGCCCCCTGCCGGAGGATATCGGTGAACTGCTGCGGCACCTGAGCGAAGGATTCGCCGCGCGCAAGATCGATGATGCCGACTGAGCGGCCGGGCAGGCCGAGCGCCTCTTCGAGGAGGAAGACGACCTCGCGCGGGTTGATCCGGCTCTCGCGACCGACGTCGATACGCACCCACTGCATGCCACGCGCTGCCGGGCGCAGGCGGACCGGACCGCCATCTGCCGAGGGCATCGACTTCTTCTGGGGAACCGGCTCGGGCTCAGGAGGCAAATCCCCTCCCCCGATGAGCGACTGCAACGCCGCCGCGGCGATGTCGGTCGAACTGAAGCCCTCCTCCAAAAGCCGTTCGGTCAGCGAGGTGCCGCGTTGGAATTTCCCGAGGTTCAGAACCTCGCGCAGCTTCTCGAGCATCACGTCGCCCCGCTTTTCCTCGACCTCACTCACCGTGGGGATCGTCCCGCGACGGATCTTCGTGCGGGTGAAGCGCTCGATGAACTGGAGCTTGTACATATCCCGACCGGAGACGAACGTCACCGCCATCCCGCGCTTGCCGGCGCGGCCGGTGCGGCCGATGCGGTGCACGTAATCCTCGGCGTCGTAGGGCAGGTCGTAGTTCACGACGAGTTCGAGATCGTCCACATCGATGCCGCGCGCGGCGACGTCCGTGGCGACGAGAAATTCGAATTCCGCCTTCTTGAACTTGTCCATCACGCGCGTGCGCTGCGCCTGGGCGATGCCGCCGTGGAGGCGGTCGGCAGAGAAGCCCTGCGCGAGGAGCCCGTCGGCGAGCTCGTCGACCATCCGCTGGGTGTTGCAAAAAATGATACCGAGCTTGAAGCCGTGGAAATCCACCAGCCGGAGGAGGGCTTCGAATTTCCCGCGCTGAGGGATCTCGTAATACCACTGTTCGACGGTCGGAACCGTGACTTCCTTCTGCTCGATCTTCACGGTCCGCGCATCGCGCGAGTGGCGGTTGATAATGTCTCGAATCTGCTTCGACACGGTGGCCGAGAAGAAGACGGTCTGACGTTCGTCGGGCGTCGAGGATAGGATCTTTTCGATATCTTCGCGGAAGCCCATGTCGAGCATGCGGTCGGTCTCGTCGAGGATGACCATCTTCACGCTGTCGAGCCGCAGCGTGCCGCGGTCGATGTGGTCGATGACGCGGCC
>CAZSMN010000473.1:0-2463 GCA_964607615.1 uncultured Chthoniobacterales bacterium
AGATTCGTGTTGGTGCTGTTGAATCCGAAATGGTCGCGGCTGTTGACGTTGCCGTAAGACATCTGCCAAAGCCTCGCGTGCATGGCCCATTCCTGCAGTCGTGGGAAGTTCTCCACACCGAAAGCGGCCACCGAATTGCTGCCGTCAAATCCGCCGCCGATGGCGAAGATCGGCTCGCTCGGCCGGCCGGTGCGCAGGGTGAAACCGGGGTCGTTGTTGATGACGGTCGGCTGATCATCGTTGTCGAGGTAGTCGTAGATGTTTGCGGCGATCTTCTGCAGGTAGATGTCGGAATGGTGCGGCGTCACCGCGCCGGTGTCGTTGATTCCGGCGGGGCTGTTGGTAGGGCGGTAGAAGCGCTGGCCGAAGAGCGGAGCGGCGTTGGTGTTGGTGATGGCCACGGTGATCCGGTCGAGCGCGGCGCGTTTCTGGGCATCCGTCGACACGCCATTCGTGAGCGTGTTGAGGTTGAAGCGAGGGAACCCGCCGCGCGAGAGGTCCAGGCCTGCGGAATTCACAGTGGTGAGGAAACGGAAGTCGGAGGATGAGGCGGCAGCCACGCCCGCGACCAAGGCCGCCGAGCCGACCGTGGGGAAGAATCCCACATTCGTCCCGCGGACCGAGACGACGCCGGCGGCGTTGGCAGCCTGCACGGCAGAATTGCTCGAACTCAGCCATGATCCGTCGAGACGGATTTCCCGTGGCCCGAGGCCGGGGCTGGTGGCGCCGCGCGGGCCGTTCGTCGCGGTGTTGACGTTCACCTTGAAACTCTCGTCCTCGACCCAATAGGCGTAGCGTGCGACCGGTGGATTCGTAGCATTCGTCGGCCCCGGACTTGCGCCCAGATAAACCCACCGCGCCGCGGCGATCGGGGTGCTGCCGTTGGTTGTGGATCGAGTTCCCACGGGGGCGACGGGATTGGACGTGTTTGTGGCGTTGAGGTTGACCATCTCGGGGTCCGGAATCGAGAAGGGCAGTGTGTCGGCAAGGCTCCCGACCGGAACGAGACTTGCTCCGGAGGCGAGCGGCTGACCGAGGAACACAACATCCCCGGAGAACTCCCCGGGCCGCGCCCCTCGGTTTGTGTCGGCAGCGCTCGCACGGACATAGAGCACCGTTGCTTCGTTGGTGGCAGCGCCGCCGACGTTCTGCCAGACGGTGACCGAGTCGGGGTAACGTGCGACCAGTCCGGTCAGGAGCGAGCGTGCTGCAGCCGCCCCCGCCTCGGTCGCAAGCGTGGCGCGGGCCTTGAGGAACGCGGGGCTGTAGATCCGTGTTGGCTGGTTGCCGAAAACGCCTTCGGCCGCGAAAGAACCGTCGGATGGTCCGTAGCGGAACGTCTCGCCGGCACGCGCGGGAGAATACTGCAGCGTTCCGCGAAAAACGTCGTCGACCCAGACATCCAGCGACAATGGCGAGCCCGCAGGGTCGGAGACGGGACCGAAGAAGACGACGTCGTTGGTGCCCGGCGTTTCGAGCCGGAGCCCCTGCGCGGAACTCTCGGCAAGCGGTCCGGTCATGGCGAAAGGCAGCGCCGAGGTCCGCAAGCGATAGAACCCCTGATCCCCGGGAGCCGGCTGACCGAAGGATCCGGAGAAGTTGGAAGGTGACACGGCTTGCCATGTCCCATCGGTCAGCGAGGCGCGATGTTCGACTTCCACCACGCGCAGGAGGTCTGGTTCGTCGGGGACTTGATTGCTCCAGGCCAATTCAACCGTCTCCCCGCTTGCCCGCACCGAATCAATCGGCGGCGGTTGTTGCGCCTCGCCTATCGCACAAAGCGACAGAAGAAGGATGCAGGGCCGGAGCACAGCCAAGATTCGTCCATGGCTGTCGCAAATTCAAGGTGCCATCAGATCCAGCCGGGAGCGGTGTGTCGTCAGGTGTCCAAAGACCGCCCAATCCGCCTCTTTGCACCTTGGTATCTCCCGAAAAGCTGCTCGTGCGCGGCGAGCGACATGGTGTCGTCGCGTTCGTAGTAGCCTTCGACCCACCCCAGCAAGAAGGCGAGGTGCTGGTCCTGGTCTTCCTTGCTGGCGAACTTGTGCGGTTCGAACGGGCGGTTGCGGCAATGGACTTGGCAAACCTCGATGCCCGGGTCGAGGAAGATCAATTCGGGGCCGAACGGCAGCGCGGCCTCGATCAAGTCGGCGTAGCAACCCTCGACGATCCACGAGGCATGGCTCTGGCAAAAGTCCTGCACGAGCGCGAGCCGTTCGGCGGATGGACGTTCGACGGCTTGGCCGGGCAGCCAATAGACGGTGTCGAGATCGAGCACGGCCGCGTCTGTGGATGCGGCGAGCTTTCGTGCAAGAGTGGATTTTCCCGATCCGGAGTTGCCGATGATGGCCGCTTTCATGATGGGGCGGCAACGCAGCACCGCGGTGATGCGACCGCCGCCGTTACTGCAAATGTCCCGCGACGAACTCGGCCGTCTGCCTCGCGGCGGCGGGGTGGCTGACG
>CAZSMN010000474.1:0-2453 GCA_964607615.1 uncultured Chthoniobacterales bacterium
ATTGCCCGCCCGCACGGCGACCTCGGCACGGTTCTCCCGAAAGCCAAGTAACTTTAGAACCGGAAAGCGGAAAATGGAGACCGGAAAGACTGCCAATTTTCAGAAGCGCACATTTGATTATGCGCTCAGGATTGTGCGTCTTGTTGAGTCTCTGCCGAAAACGGAGACGAACCGTATTCTTGGCAAACAGCTGCTTCGCTCGGGGACATCGGTCGGCGCAAATTCACGCGCTGCCAAGCGTTCCCGCTCGCGGGCCGAGTTCGTCTCCAAGATGGGCATTGTCGAGGAAGAAGCTGACGAGTCTTTGTTCTGGATCGAGTTGCTGACCGCGGCAGGGAAGGTCTCTGCGGGTAAGGTGGACGCTATGCTCAAAGAAACCAACGAGATCCTCGCCATAACCGTCTCCTCGATTAAAACCGCCCGCCTTCGGAAACAGGCGAGCGATTCGTGAAACTTTCCGGTATCCCATTTCCCATCCCCGAATTCCCATGATCCTTGCGCGAGTAGAAGGCAGCGTCGTTGCGACGAAGAAAAACCCCAAGATGACGGGAAGCAAATTCCTCGTCGTCCGTCCGCAGGTTCTGGATTCCCCGAAGGCGCGCGCTTTCAAAGATGGAACGAGCACGCTGGTGGCGGTCGATTCCCTCGGGGCAGGGGAGGGGGAGTTTGTTCTGGTCGTTCAGGGCAGCTCCGCCCGCCTTGCGGCGGATGACAAGGATTCGCCGGTCGATGCCGTGGTGGTCGGCATCGTCGATACCGTCGATCTCGGCAAAACCATCCTCTACAAAGCTCAGTAATTCCTAATCTCCCATGGCAGCCATTGATGAAAAACTCGTAGCCAAAGTCGTCGGCGAAGTGCTCGCGCGACTGAAAACACAACCGTCCGCAGCTGCCTCTGGCTCCTCCGGATTCGGTGTGTATGAGGACATGAACGCCGCCATCGAAGCTGCGAACCGCTCGTTTGAGAAGCTTCGTGCCGGAGGCATGACCGCCCGCAAGAAGGCGATCGCCGTGATCCGCAAGCTTTGCGTCCAAAAGGCAAAGGAGTGGGGTGAGATCGAGTTCAACGAAACCAAAATCGGCCGCCTCGACCACAAGATCGAAAAGCTCGGCATCTGCGGCGATCTGGTTCCCGGCGTCGAGATGATCGACCGGATGGCCTTCAGCGGAGACTCGGGACTGACCGTCATCGACTACGCTCCCTGGGGAGTCATCGGTGCCATCACGCCGTCCACGCACAGCGTGCCGACCCTCACGGGCAATGCGATCAACATGGTCGCCGCAGGAAATGCCGTCGTCTACAACACGCATCCTTCCGCTGCAAAGTGCGCCGCGATCGCAATCCGCGAATACAACCAAGCGATCTTTGCCGAGACGGGCATCTCCGATCTTCTCACGACGGTCGTCAAGCCGACGCTCGAGACCTTCGACGCCATGTGCAAGCACCCGCTGGTCAAGCTCCTCTGCGTCACCGGCGGTCCTGCCGTGGTTGCAGCCGCGATGAAGACAGGCAAGCGTGCGGTCTGCGCCGGCCCGGGAAATCCGCCGGTCGTTGTCGATGAGACCGCCGATCTCGACCACGCCGCCCGCTCGATCATCCAGGGAGCGTCCTACGACAATAACCTTCTCTGCATCGGCGAGAAAGAGGTCTTCGTCGTCGCTTCCGTCGCCGACAAGCTCATGGAAGCCATGCGCAAGGCCGGTGCGGTCCAACTCGATGCCCGGCAGGTCGAGGCTCTTGCAGAAAAGGCATTTGTTTTCCCGCAGGGCAAAGGCGCCGGATGCCCGCACCCCGTTGTCAACCGCGACCTCGTCGGCCGCGATGCCGCCGTGCTGGCCAAGGCCATCGGGCTCGATGTCCCTGCCTCCACGCAGCTTCTCTTTGGCGAGACGAAGGCGGACCACATCTTTGTCGACGAGGAGCAGATGATGCCCTTCATCCCGATCGTCCGCGTGCCGGACGTCGATACGGCTATCGCCGAGGCCATCAAAGCCGAGCACGGCTACAAGCACACCGGCATCATGCACTCGCAGAATATCCGGAATCTCACCAAAATGGCGCAGGAGATCGACACGACGCTCTTCATCAAGAACGGCCCGTGCATGACCGGCCTCGGACTCGGTGGCGAGGGCTTCCTCAGCTTCTCGATCGCCACGCCGACCGGCGAAGGTGTTACGACGCCGATGACCTTCACCCGCTCGCGCCGCTGCGTGATGGTGGAAAACCTGAATCTCTACTAACCAAGCGATGACCCGTAACGAAGGACAAAGCGAAACCGGAGGAAAAGCGATTGATTGCTTCCACCGGATCGTTTTGCCCTTTGCCGGCTCGCTTTCTCCGGAGGTGACGTCGCTATGAGGCTCGCCACGATCCGCGGTTACGCGACCAGCACGATCAAGCACAAGAGCCTGGAGGGCTGGCGGCTTCTGATCGCCGAGCCGGACAGCCCGGA
>CAZSMN010000475.1:0-2438 GCA_964607615.1 uncultured Chthoniobacterales bacterium
CGTGCGACGGCTCGGGCGCCCAGAAGGGCTCACGCGTTATCACGTGCCCGACCTGCCGCGGTCGCGGACAGGTTGTTGCCTCGCGCGGATTTTTCCAGGTCGCACAGACCTGCCCGCAGTGTCACGGAACCGGTCAGATCGTTGAAAAACCCTGCCGGTCCTGCCATGGCGAGGGCCGCACCGAGACAACCTCGCGCGTAAAGATCAAGATTCCCGCCGGCATCGACGAGGGCTCGCGGCTACGTAGCAGCGGGGGCGGCGAGGCCGGTGTGCGCGGTGGTCCCTCGGGCGATCTCTACGTGGTCGTCCACCTCAAGGAGCACGATGTTTTCACCCGTGACGGAATGGATCTCCACAGCGAAGTCCCCCTGCCCTTCACAACGGCCGCGCTCGGGGGCGAGATCCGCGTTCCGACCCTCAAGGGTGCGGTTCATCTCAAGATTCCGGCCGGCACCCAGGGCGGAACATTGTTCCGCATCCGTGGCGAAGGCATGCCAGCCCTCCAGAGTGCGGCACGAGGCGACATCCTTACCCGCGTGCAGGTCGAGGTCCCGACACGTCTCAACCACGAGCAGCGCGAGGCCCTGGAAAAATTCGCCGAGCTTTGCGGCGAGGATAACAGCCCGATTCACAAGAGCTTCTACGAGAGGCTCAAAGATCTCTTCACGGCATGATTCTCTCCTCCGCCCAGATGGTCGAGGTGGAGGAGGAAGCCTTCCGTTCGGGCGTGCAGGCGGCGGATCTGATGGAGGTGGCGGGCCGTGCGATGGCCGACTTTGTCGCGCAATGCCATCCCAAGCCGGGCATCTGCCGCGTCTTCGGAGGGAAAGGGCATAACGGCGGCGACGTCTTCGTGGCAGCGCGGCATCTGGCAAAGCGGGGCTGGGTGGTGGAAATCGGATTCCAGCCAGAAAATTTCGCCCCGCTGACCGAGGAAGTTTTCGAATCCCTGCGCTCGCATCTCGGGGGCGACGCCCACTCGCGGATCGGACAGCCGCTTGTCGTGCTGGATGGTTTGCTGGGCATCGGTGCCTCCGGTGCGCCGCGGGGCGATGTCGCCGTGGCCGTTCGGGAAATCAACCGCCTCCGCACGCGGGAAGCGGCCTGGGTTGTTTCGGCGGATCTCCCGAGCGGCCTGGATGCCGATACCGGAGAGGCCCCCGGGGATTGCGTCGTGGCGGACGCGACCGTCACCATGGGCTTTTGCAAGAGCGGGCTCGTCGCCGATGCGGCAACACCTTTTGTCGGACGACTTGCTGTGGCGGAACTCCCTGACCTGATCGCGCCAAAGGCTGCCGATCCTGCGGCCCTTCTCACGCCGGCATCGCTGGCTCCGCTGCTGCCGCCGCGGAATTTCGACGTGCACAAGGGACTCTGCGGCCGCGTCGCGATTGTGGCGGGCTCCGAGGGCTACACCGGTGCCGCCCGCCTCTGCTCGCAAGCCACTGTGCGTGGCGGCGCGGGGCTGGTCACGCTTTTTGTGCCCCCGGCCATCTACCCGTCGCTGGCAGCTGCCGCGGCGCCGGAGGTGATGGTGCAGGGACTCGATGACGTGACCAAAGTTCTTGCCGGACCTTGGAATGTCATCGCGATCGGACCCGGTGCCGGCAACGGACGGGATGCCGCCTTGCTCGAAATCGTGCGGTCCGCAAAATGCCCTTGCGTGGTCGATGCCGATGCGCTCAATGCCGTGTCACGGGCCGGCACGGACGTTCTCTGTGAAGCGGCCGGCCCGCGGCTGCTTACCCCCCACCCCGGCGAAATGGAGCGACTCTTCCCGCAATCCGGACGTTCCCGGCGCGAGTGGCTGTCGGCTTTTCTCGAGATGGTTCCTTCGACGCTTTTCCTCAAGGGGTCCCGCACGCTGATCGGGCAGAAAACCGCTGGCTGTTTCTACAACACCACCGGCCATCCCGGCATGGCAAGCGGCGGCATGGGCGATGTGCTCACTGGTCTCTGTGCGGCGCTCATCGCTCAGGGCAAATCTCCAATCGACGCAGCCCGGCTCGGGGCATGGCTTTCCGGGCGGGCGGCCGAGATTGCGGTTGCCAACGGCGCTTCGCAGGAATCGCTCGACGCCTCCGACGTCTCGGCACATCTTGGCACGGCCTTCCGCGCTCTGCGGTCCGGATCTCTGTAAGCCTGTCCTATCCGGCCGCTGCTACGAATTCCGTCGCGGCCGCAAGCGCATCCGCGACGCGGGAGATATCCTTGCCACCGCCACGCGCGGCATCGGGTTTGCCGCCGCCTTTTCCACCGACCACCGGCGCAATCGCCTGGATGAGTTTTCCGGCCGGCACCTTCGCCGCATAGGCGGGCGATGAGGTGGCGACCAGGCTTACCGAAGCTTCGCCTTTGCCAGCGAGAAGGACAACACCGTCAAAACCCTGCCGAAGCGCGTCGGCGACATTCTGGACAAAATCACCATCCACTGTCCC
>CAZSMN010000476.1:0-2437 GCA_964607615.1 uncultured Chthoniobacterales bacterium
GCCTTTCTTTTTACTGGTAAAAAAGCCTTTCATTGGTGAACGTCAAGCGCGAACCCCTGACAAACAGAAATTGTCGCATGAGCCCGAAGCCTCCCTCCTACTCTGTGCCCGCTCTGGACAAGGGCCTCGATATCCTTGAGGCGCTGGCGGCATCGCCCGTCCCGCTGTCGCTGGCCGAGCTGGCGCGCGATCTCGACCGGGGGAGCGCGGAGATTTTCCGTATGCTGGTTTGCCTTGAGCGCCGCGCCTACCTCCGCCGCGAGCCGGTTTCCGGGAAGTATTCGCCGACGCTGCGGCTCTTTGAACTGGCCCATGCGCGCCCGCCGATTAAGACCCTGCTGGAGGTGACGCGCGAGCCGATGCGTGAGCTCACGCTCAAGCTCCGCGAAAGCTGCCACCTGAGCGTGATCGAGCGGGGGGAGCTCCTTGTGATCGCGCGGGAGGACAGCCCGGAGAGCGTGAGGCTCTCGATCGAGACCGGCGCGCGGTTCAACCCGCGGCAGACCGCTTCCGGCCGCCTTCTTCTGTCCGGTGCGGGGGAAACGTTGACGGCGAGGGATGAGACGGTCGAGGGCGTCGATGATGCGGTGGTGCGCATCGGCAGCCCCGGAGGCGTCGTGCATGCCGCCCTGGCGGTCTCATGGCTCCGCCGCCGCCGGGGCGCTAAGAAGCCCGCCACCATTCTCGCCGCGCTGAAGGCCGCGGCCGGAACCATCCGCTCCTCGCTGGGCATCGCAACATGAAAGAAATCTGCTTCGAAGAGTTTGTCATCGGCTCGGTCCACACCAGCGGCGGGAGGACGATCACCGAGACCGATATTGTCCTGCATGCGGGACAGAGCGGGGATTTTTATCCGCACCACATGGATGCCGAGTGGTGCCGGACGCAGCCCTTCGGCCAGCGCATCGCCCACGGCACGCTGGTGTTCACGATCGCTGTCGGTCAGACGGCCGGTGAGATCAACCCTCTGGCGATGACGTATGGCTACGAACGGCTCCGGTTTCCCAAGCCGGTTTTCATCGGCGACACGATCCGGACCCGCGTGACGATTTCTGAGAAACGCGACCACAAGCGGCCGGACTACGGCATCGTTGTCGAGAAGCTTGAGGCTCTCAACCAGCGCGACGAGTGCGTGATGGCCTGCGAGCACCTGCTCCTGGTGAAGCGTTCGGGCGCCTGAGCACGAACGTGCGCATCTTTTTCTTCGTGAAGGTTGACTGAGTGGTAAATCAGTAAGACTGTTCATGCTGCGCCTTCCCACCCCAGAATGCCTGAACATTTTCCATCGATCCGGCGGACCAGGAAGCCTTCCTGTGTTTTGTCGTTTGGAATGGTCGTTCTGCTGACGGCGCTCACCGTGGTGGCCGCGCCGACGCAGGTCGCGTTTTTTGTCGATCCGGCGGGGGGAAATGACACGCGGGCCGGCACGACGGCGGCGACGGCTTTTCGGACGATCAACAAGGCGCGGGACGTAGTCCGGGCGGTGAGCGGGAATATGACGGGCGACATTTGCGTCTACCTGCGCGGCGGCACCTATGAGCTGACGGCACCGATCGCGTTTGATGACCGCGACTCGGGCACGAACGGATTCCGGGTGCGCTACCTTGCGTATGCGAATGAAGTGCCTGTGATCTCGGGCGGACGCCGCATCACCGGGTGGACCCTTTTCGACAGCGCGAAGAACATTTACAAGGCATCGACGGCCGTGCTCGACACCCGTCAGCTTTTCGTCAACGGCGTGCGCGCCACGCGCGCGCGGAGCACGGCCGGGCTCACCGCCTCGACCTACAATGCCACCGGGCACACCACGACAGATACCTTCCTCGCGACATGGAAAAACATCCCCGACATCGAGATGGTCTACGAGCAGATCTGGACGAAGCCCCGCTGCGGCGTTGCGAGCATCACGGCCAACGCCACGGTGGCCACGCTTGTCATGGACCAGCCGGGCTGGGGTTGGTGCCGCACCAAGGGCATCACGGCGACGACCAATCCGCAGTATTATGAAAACGCCTACGAGCTACTCGATGCGGCCGGCGAATGGTATCTCGACCGCACCGGGGCCGTTAGCGCGCCCGCGTATTCGTTCTACTACATCCCTCGTCCCGGAGAAAACATGGCGACGGCCGAGGTGATCGCGCCGGTCGCCGAGAAGCTGGTCACGATCCAGGGCCGGGCGGTTGGAACACCGGTGCGGAATCTGGAGTTCCGAGGCCTCACCTTCCAGCACACGACTTGGCTCCGGCCGAACACGACCTCGGGACACTCGGACGCCCAGAACAACGTGCTTCGCGAGAACCGCACCGGCACCGTCTATACCGAGTTCATCGCCGACGGCGCAGCGCTGACGCTAAAATTCGCCAACGCGGTTATCATCGAGCGCTGCACGCTGAAGAATCTCGGCGGCACCGGCATCAACGCCTACGCCGGCGTGCAG
>CAZSMN010000477.1:0-2434 GCA_964607615.1 uncultured Chthoniobacterales bacterium
TTGCCTCCGGCAATGCGGGGTGTCCGGTACTTCATGCGCGCTGGTAGCGTTTCAGTGAAAGCCCTGCGATGTGCTCGCAGAGCGACGGGAAGTCCATCCCGACCACGGCCGCCGCCTTTGGGAGCAGGCTGGTTTCGGTCATTCCCGGGATCGTATTGATCTCAAGCACGTTCATGCGGCCGTCGGGTGCGAGAAGGATGTCGACTCGGGGGTAAACCTCGAGGCCGAGAGCCCGTGTCGCAGCCAGAGCGGTCTCCTGAAGGGTCTTCGTGGTCGCCTCATCGATGGCCGCGGGAACGTGGTACTCGGATGCGCCCTTGGTGTATTTGTTCTGGTAGTCGTAGAAACCGGTCTTGGGCACAATCTCCACAATCGGGAGTGCTTCGTCACCGAGAACGCCGATCGTGAGCTCCCGGCCCTGGAAAAACTCTTCCACCAGAACGCGGCGGCCGTATTGGAAACAATCGGCCAGCGCAACCGGCAGTTCTTCGGGAGTGCGGACGATGTGCACGCCGACGCTGGAGCCTTGCCGCGGTGCCTTGACGACGAGTGGAAACCCGATCCGGGGCTGTTCGCCTTCGGCGAGGATGTGCCATCCGGCCGTGGGAATCGAGGCGCGGTCGAAGAAGATTTTGGTCTCGATCTTGTCGAATGCCAGGCGGCTGCCGGAGGCTCCCTCACCGGTGAACGGAACGCCCTGCGCGTCCAGGATGGTCTGGAGCTCGCCATCCTCGCCGAACGTGCCGTGAATGATGTCGAATGCAAGGTCGGTGCCTTCAGGAATCCGGATCTCTGTTCCTGTCACGTCGATCTCGGTCACGTTGGCGCCACACGAGCGGAGGGCACCGGCCACGGCTGCGCCGGACCGCAGCGACACTTCGCGTTCGGATCCGGGGCCGCCCATCAGGAGGGCGATGTTTTTGTTTTTAAGAAGGCCGGCGAAAGGTTTGTTCATAAGTCGACTCCCACGATTTGTACTTCGGTCTCCAGCGAGATCCCGCGGTCGCGCTCGGCGGCGGCTTTGATCTCATCGATCAGCGTGAGGATCTCGGCAGCGGTTGCACCGCCATCGTTGACGATGAAATTGCCGTGAACCTCGGAGACGCGGGCGCGTCCGACAGAGAAATTTTTGAAGCCGAGCTCCTCGATGAGCCGGCCTGCGGGGATGGGGCCGGGATTCTTGAAGATGCAGCCCGCGCTGGCGGCAACAGGCTGGGTCTCCTTGCGCTTGTTGACGGACTCGCCGATGCGCTTGTCGATGTCACCCCGGTCTGCCGGGAGACCTTTGAGCACGGCCGCGACAGCATAATTCTGGCGGAGCATCGGAACGTTGCGGTATTGCACCTCGAACTCTGCCGGTGTGCGGGTGAAAATGTTGCCGTCCTGATCGCAGCAGCGGACGCGGACGACCTGGTCGAAGGTTTGCACGCCCATGGCGCCGGCATTCATGCGGAGTCCGCCGCCGAGGTTGCCCGGGATGCCTTCCATCCATTCGAATCCGCCGATGCCGGCATTGCGGGCGAGGGCGCTGAGCTGTTTGAACTTCACGCCCACGCCTGCCGTGATTTCTCCGTCGCGAACCTCGTGGCGCAGAAATTCACCGCGTGCCAGGTGGGCGACCACGCCCGGGATGCCTCCGTCACGGACGAGGAGGTTGCTCCCGCGGCCCATGACCATGAACGGGAGATCGTTGTCGAAACAATACTGCACGAGGTCGGCAAAGCCCTCCTCAGTCTCCGGTTCGGCCCAGAACCGTGCGGGGCCGCCCACGCGCATGGTGGTGTGTTTCGACAGGGGCTCATGGAGCCGGATCGCACCGGGTCCCATGGCTGCCAGGAGCTTCTCCCGGATTGCCAGATCCTCGGCGAGGCGGCTGCCGGCCTCGTGGATGTTGCCTGCACCGAGGCTGAGGACGAGGTCACCATCCTCGAGCACGGCGGCTGCCGCTTTATGGATGCGTGAGACCTCCGGGACATGGCGAGCGGAGGGGTGGCCACGTTCGACCAGGGCATCGACGATCGTCTGACCGGAAACGCCCGGAATCGGCTTTTCGCTGGCGGCATAAACGTCGGCGACGAAAACGTGGTCCGCCTGGTCAAACGCCGCACCGAATTGCTCTTTGAGCGCCAGCGTGCGGGTGAAGCGGTGCGGCTGGAACATCGCGATCACGCGCTTCCATCCGCCGGTTCGCGCTGTGGCGAGCGTCGCGGCGATCTCCGTGGGATGGTGGCCGTAGTCGTCCACCCAGAGGTTGGTTTTTGACTCGTAGCGGATCTCAAACCGGCGGCGCGCGCCGCGGAAGGAATCCATCGCGGCCACGATCTTGTCGAAGGAAATGCCAAGTTCGGAGGCGAGCGCGATCACCGCGAGGGCATTGACCGCATTGTGGGGGCCCGGGATGTTTAGGACGACGTCGCCGAGCACGACACCGCGG
>CAZSMN010000478.1:0-2433 GCA_964607615.1 uncultured Chthoniobacterales bacterium
CAAGCCGGGGCCGGGGAGGGGCTCATGCTCAACGAGCAGGGCTACGTGGCCGAGTGCACCGGAGACAACGTCTTCACCGTCAAGAAAGGGGAAATCTTCACTCCGCCGATCGCCTCCGGCGCGCTTGCCGGCGTGACGCGTGCCGTCGTTTTTGAAATGGCCGCCGAGATGGGCATCCGCATCAGCGAGCCCGAGATGACCCGCTACGATATTTACACGGCCGACGAGTGCTTCCTCACCGGCACAGCCGCCGAGGTGATCCCCGCCGTGAGCCTCGACAGCCGCAAGATCGGCGACGGACGTCCGGGACCCGTGACGCGCCGCATGATTGAGAGGTTCCACGAGTTGACATCCTCTTCCGGCGTGGCGATCTACTAACCATGCAGTGCGACGTCTGCCAGTCGAAGGAAGCCACCGTTTTTCTCACACAAATCGTTGACGGGAAGATGCAGAAGGTCAACCTCTGCGAATCCTGCTCGAAGGAAAAAGGGGTCAACGACCCGACCGGCTTCGCTCTGGCGGACCTCCTGCTGGGTCTTGGAGCGGCTCAGGATATCGAAAAAAATCCCGGTGCCCTGAAGTGCCCGGTTTGCGGCTTCACGCAGGCGGACTTCAAGAAGACCGGCCGCCTCGGCTGCAGCGCCTGCTACGGGGTTTTTGCCGAGGGCCTCAAGGGCATGCTCAAAAACATGCACAAGGGGACCGTCCACACGGGCAAGTCTCCGGAAGCTTTCCGCAAGCTCCGCGAGCACAGTGCTGCGATGAAGTCGCTTCAGGACAGCCTCGATAAGGCGGTCGCTGCGGAGGAATACGAGAAAGCCGCTGACCTTCGCGACCAGATCCGCAAGATCGAGATGGACCTCAAGGCATGAAGTTTTCCCGTATCATCGCAAATACCGGCGAGTGGCTCTCGGGCGACGGTCCGCACCGCAATATCGTGGTCAGCAGCCGCGTCCGCCTTGCGCGCAATCTCCGCGACAAGCCGTTTCCCGGCTGGGCGAAAAAGGCGGAACGCATTGAGGTGATGAAGCTCGTCAAGGAGGCCGTCGAGCATCTGCCGGAGATGGAATCGTCCTATTCGGAAAACCTCGAAGCGCTCTCGCCGCTCGAAAAGCAGGTTCTCGTCGAGCGCCATCTCATCAGCCGGGAACATGCCGCCAAAGGCGTCGGCAGCGCGGTCGTGATGAACGAGCCTCAGACGCTCAGCGTGATGATCAATGAGGAGGACCACCTGCGGATGCAGTCGATTTGCTGTGGACTCCAACTCGACAAAGTTTTCGAGATGATCAATCGCGTCGATTCGGAGCTCGAGACGATGGTCGAATTCGCCTTTGACGCAGAGCTCGGGTATCTGACGGCCTGCCCGACCAATGTCGGCACCGGCATGCGGGCGTCGGCCATGCTCCATCTTCCCGGCCTGGTCATGAACGACCAGATCAACAAGATCATCAATTCGGTCAATAAGATCGGTCTGGCGGTGCGGGGATTACACGGGGAGGGGACCGAGGCGATGGGAAATCTTTTCCAGGTTTCCAACCAGACCACGCTGGGAGAAACCGAGGCGGAGATCATTGGACGGCTTAATCGTGTGATTGAGCAAATTATTGAACACGAGCAAAATGCGCGCACGCTCATGGTGCAGCGCCGGTCGGTGACTTTGTACGATCAGATCGGTCGCGCTTACGGGATTTTGTCGCATGCCCACTCGATGAGTTCGAAAGAGGCATTGAACTTGCTTTCCGTTATCAAGCTCGGGGTGGACCTGGAGGTTTTCCCGGAGTCGAGACGATTTCCCGTGGACGAACTTTTCATCGAGACCCAACCCGCCCATCTTCAAAAGGGAGCGCATGCCCAAAAAATGTCCGCCGAGGAAAGGGACACCTTGCGCGCGGCCATTATTCGGGCAAAATTGGCTCAGGTTCCCGAGCCGGATCTCGCTCATCTTCAAGCGGCGGCCAACGAGAACGGCCAGACACAACATGATGAATAACTTCACTCCTCGAGCTCAGCAGGTTTTGGCGTTGGCACGGAAAGAGGCGGATCGCTTCAACCACAATTATGTCGGAACCGAGCATCTCCTCCTCGGCCTCATCAAGCTCGGCCAGGGCGTCGCGGTGAACGTGCTCCAGAAGATGGGGCTGGATCTCGAGACGGTCCGCATGGAGGTCGAGAAGCAGGTCGGCTCCGGACCTGAGACCAAGATGGTCGGGAACATTCCGTACACGCCGCGCGTGAAGAAGGTGTTGGCCCTTGCAGGAAAGGAGGCCAAGAGCCTGCAGCATTCCTACGTCGGCACCGAGCACATCCTGCTCGGACTCCTCCGTGAAGGTGAAGGTGTGGCAGCCCGCGTTTTGAAGAATCTCGAGATCGACATCGAGCGCACCCGCAACGAGATCCTCAAGGAACTCGATCCCAATTTTGCCCCGCAGGAGG
>CAZSMN010000479.1:0-2430 GCA_964607615.1 uncultured Chthoniobacterales bacterium
CCAGCTCGTCTTCCAGGTGCCCGAGGCGAGGTTCGGGACGGTTTATCAGGCCCTCCGCAACCCTCTGGTCGATGACTTGGTCAACCGCGACCGGCGGCGGCTCGGCGTGGCCACGTTCGACCGGAAAAAAGGCTTCAATTCCGCCATCTCGCTCCTCCGCGAGCCCGGCATCGTCGGCGTGCTCGTTGACCAGAATGCGGGCGACGGCGGGATGTGGACTCCGTTTTTCGGACGTCTCTCCTCGACCTCGACGCTGGCCGCCACACTGGCGATGCGCACGAATGCGGCAGTGATCCCCGTGGCCATTTACACGTCCGGCTTCGCCCGCTGGCGCGTCGTCCTGAGCGAGGAAATCGCCTGGTCACCCGACCGGCCCGAACAGCTCACGGCCGACATCAATGACGCCCTCGAAAAGCAGATCCGCGAATCACCCGCCGACTGGTTCTGGGTTCACAATCGCTGGAAAATGCCATGGCCGAACTTCCTTTGCGGGTCGGCCAAGCGTGGTGTTTACCTGCCGCCCGACGCGCCGGCGCCGAGGCCGTTCCGCATCGTTGTCCGCTCACCGAACTGGCTGGGCGACGCCGTCATGTCGATGCGCGCCGCCCTTGCCTTCAAGCACGGCCGGCCGGATGCGAAGTTGGCGATCCTGACGCCCGCCAAGCTTGCCGGCCTCTGGTCCCGCCTGCCGGGAGTTGACGAGGTGATCCCGTTTGAAAAGGCGGACTCCGTTTTCTCCGTGGCCGGGAAACTCCGCGACCGCTTCGACGTGGCCGTGCTTTTTCCGAACTCCCTCCGCTCCGCTCTCGAAGCCTGGCTGGCAGGAATCCCGCGCCGCGTCGGCTTCCGCGGCCACCGGCGCTCCGCCCTGCTCAACCAGATCATCCCGCCGCCGAAGAAAAAACTCCGCCGGCCCGAACATCACGCCGACCGCTACTGGCGCATCGCCGACCGCTGCGGTGCGGAGGCTCCGCCGGAACTCCCCGTCCAGTGGAACCCGCCCGCCGGCCGTCCCCGCATCGCCCTCTGCCCGGGTGCCGAATACGGCCCTGCCAAACGCTGGCCGGCCGGACGCTTCCGCGAGGTCATCGAACAGATGAATGGATCAATGGATTGCGAATGGATCATCGTCGGCACAGCGGCCGATACCGCCGTCGCGCAGGAGATTGCTACCGGCTTCCGGAACGTCACCGACCTGACGGGAAAAACCTCGCTTGACGAGCTCATGACGACCCTCTGCGGCGTCCATGCGCTGCTCACGAACGATACCGGCACGATGCATCTGGGTGATTTTCTCGGAGTTCCGCTCGTAGCGATCTTCGGCTCGACCGAGCCGGTGCTCACCGGCCCGCGCGGCCCCCGGAGCGTCGTGATCCGCCAGCAGGTCGAGTGCAGCCCGTGCTTCCTGCGTGAGTGCCCGATCGACTTCCGCTGCATGAAGGAGGTGCCGACCGCCAGCGTCGTCGAGGCCCTCCGCCGGATCGTCGGTTAGCCGCCCCAGCGCCCGCCCTCGCTCAGGGCCGGCACCCAGCCGCGGAGGTGACCATAGGCATAATTCGTTTTGCCGATCGCGCCGATCATCTTCTTGCCGGTGGCGGCCCGGAATTTCTTGCTCATGCTCTCGCCCGTGTGGCAGCCCCAGCTCTTGACGAACGCGTCGCGCGTGAAGATGCCGCGGCGGATCTTGAAGAGCTCGTTCTCGTGCAGCCAGCTCTTCGATCCGCTGTCGATCTCGTTGCTGTAGTCGAACATGAAGCACGCCCGGTTCGAGTGGCCGTAGAATTCGAAATTCGCAATCTTCACCTGCCCGCGCGGACGTCCGGCATTGAGGTAGTTGATCACGTCGTCGCCGGTGTCGAACCAGACGAGGTTGACGTTGTATTTGTCCCGGACGGAAAGAATGTTGCCGATGAGGTCGCTCTTGTCCTGCCGCGCAGCGCGGCGGCTGTAGCTCGGCTTGTGGACGAGCCAGGTGATCTGGGCATCCGGACCCTGCTCCTTGCGGATCTGCTCGATGCGCACGCGGGCGGCGCGGATGAAGTTCCCCCACCAGCGGTCGTGCGGCTCGGCTTTGTATTTCTCCCACTCGATAAGCGATGGCCCGCCACTGAGAAGGATGTATTCCTTCTGCACGGCGGAAAGGGCGGGCAGGACCGAGCCGAGAAAGATCAGGAAAAACAGGCGGAACGTCATGGGCTCCAAGATTCGCGGCGGCGGCGGAACTTCAAGCACATTCCGCTGGCGGCTGCACGCCGGATGCTGCAGGCTTTTGCCCATGGCACCGGATCCCTCCGCCTTCGAGAAACTCGGGAGCTTCTACCTTGGCCGCACGGTCGACGACGGTTCCCCCCTCCTTTACGACTCGCGCGACCTCGTCACCCACGCCGTCTGCGTGGGAATGACCGGCAGCGGAAAAACCGGCCTCTGCCT
>CAZSMN010000480.1:0-2425 GCA_964607615.1 uncultured Chthoniobacterales bacterium
TGCGGTGATCACCAATCCGATGATCATCGGGAACAAGTGGACTCCCGTTCGTCGCGTCGTTGACCGCGCGGCTGCCATGGTGCCGATCGAGAAGCTGTGCTTCTGCCTCGTCGTGAGCGGAGCGCATTTTTCCGGCCTGTTTGCCGGCACGCCTGAAGCCGCCTGGGATGAGGCCAGCGAGCTCTCGCAGGAGCTTCATATCGTCCGCAAGCCCAAGCCGTTTCATACCGTTCTTTCGTGCGCTCCGCTCATGTATGACGAGCTTTGGGTCGGCGGCAAATGCATGTACAAGCTCGAGCCGGTTGTTGCGGACGGCGGCGAACTGATCATCTACGCCCCGCACATTCACGAGATCTCCGTCGTCCATGGTGCCCTGATCCGGCAGATCGGTTACCACTGCCGTGACTACTTTCTTAAGCAGTGGGACCACTTTAAAGACATCCCCTGGGGAACCCTCGCCCACTCGACCCACGTCCGAGGAGTCGGGACGTTCGAGGATGGCATCGAAAAGTGCCGGATCAAGGTCACGCTCGCGACCGGAATCCCCGAAGAGATCTGCCGCGAGATCAACCTCGGCTACCGCGACCCCGCGTCGATCCGTAAAGAGGACTTCGCAAACCGGGAGGACGAAGGCATTCTCCTCGTGCCCAAGGCGGGAGAAATGCTCTACCACCTGGAAGACCGGCCGGAGTGGGCGCGGGAAAGCTGAAATGCGCCGCGCCTAGCCGTCTCCGTGCGCCCGACCGCGTGGAAGGCACGCAGGCTGCATCCTTCCAACGCGGCTCCGGCTATTCCTCTTCGGCGACGGAACCCTTCTCCAGTTTCGCGACGCGCGAGTAGAGCTTGCCCAGATTTGCAATCTGAACCCAGTTCCTCTTGAGTTCGGTCAGCGGGCGTGCAGGTGCACCCCCCACCACCTCTCCGGGCGCGATATCCTTCGAGCAACCTGTCATGGCGATTAGGATCGCGCGGTCGCCGATTTCCAAGTGGCCGCTGAGACCGACTTTGCCCGCGAGCGTGACATAGCTTCCGATCCGCGTGCTTCCGGAGATTCCCACCTGCGAACAGATGATCGAGTGCTCGCCGACCGTTACGTTGTGACCGATCTGGACGAGATTGTCGATTTTCGTGCCCTTCTGGATCCACGTGCGGCCAAAGCGCGCGCGGTCGACCGTTGTATTGGCACCGATCTCAACATCCTCATCGATCTGCACGATGCCGGTCTGCGGAATCTTCTGCTGCCGGCCATCGCGGAACTCGTAGCCGAAACCGTCGGCTCCGATCACGACCCCGGCGTGGAGAATGACGCGATCACCGATCACGCAGCGTTCGCGGATCACGACGTTCTGGTGCACATGACATCCCTGTCCGAGCGTGCTGCCGTGGCCAACGTAGCTGTGGGCACCAAGGATCGTTCCGTCGCCGATGCTGGCTCCGGGTTCGATAACCACCATCGGGCCGATGCACACGCCACTTCCAATGCTCGCCCCCCCGGCAATAACAGCCGAGGGATGAATACCCGGCGCATGTTCAATGGGCGGAGGAACAAAGAGCGGCAGCAACGAGGCAAACGCGGCTGCCGGGTTATCCACCCAGATGCGCTGGGGACCGACCTCTTCACCGAACCCGTGGGCGACCAGAACCGCCGACGCACGGGACTTTCTCAGCGCACGGAGGTATCTGGGATTGCCATAAAACGAAAGATCACCGGGGTTGGCATCCGCGAGGGATGCCACACCGGTGATTTCGTTTTCGGCGACCTCAGGCGCCACCCATCCGCCGGTTCTTTCTGCAACCTCGCGGAGGGTCATCCTTTAGGGAGTCTTGGGCTTGGGAGCGTTCTTGTTGAGGCTGTCGACGATTTCCTTGCTGAAGTCGAGGTCGGCGCGGGAGTAGACGAGGACCGGGATCTGGCCCATGCTCATGCCGGATTTGTCGAAGACGACATCATAGCCGGTGGCCTTCACCTTTTCGTTAACGACCTTCATGATGTCATCGATGATGTCCTTGCGCATCCGCACGAACTGCTCCTGGAGCTGGCGCTCACGGGTGCCACGGAACTCGGTGATCTCGCGGTCAAGGTTGCGGGCCTCATTGACCTTCTCATCACGCGTCTTCGCGGCCTTATCCTTGGCGTCCTTGCTGAGCTCGGGCTTCTCGAGATCGGCATTGATCTTGTTGATGTCGTCCATCGCCTTTTTGAGCGTCTCGAGGCGGTCATCGAGCTCTTTTTTGGCCGCTGCGCGGGCCTCGTTGAGCTTCGTTTCGGCGTCCTTCGTCCGATAATACTGGGTGAAGATGGCATTCATGTCGACCACACCCATTTTGATCTGGGCGTTGGCGGACGGCATGGTAGCGCAGAGCGCAGTGGCCACGACGGCGATGGAGAGGATGGATTTTAGCATGTTGGTTTGTATTGGAGATT
>CAZSMN010000481.1:0-2408 GCA_964607615.1 uncultured Chthoniobacterales bacterium
CCATCCAGCTCGACAAGCTTCTGGCCCACCGCAAGCAACATCCCGCCAAGCCCGGTCCGGCGCTTTACACGCTTCGCGCGCTCGCCATGGCCCTCGCCGAAAACAGCGCGCCGGCCGGCCGCCTTATCGGCGAGCGCATCGTCCACCCGCAGTCCGTCGACATCGGCTTTGCTGTCGAGGCGGAGGATGGCGTGATGGTACCGGTGATCCGGAACGCCGACCAGTTTTCGCTCGATGAGCTCGTGCCCCGCTACAACCGCCTCGTCGAGCTCGCCCGCCAGCGCCGGCTTCCGGCGGCGGATACCGGCGGATCGGTCTGCACCGTGACGAATTATGGAACGTTTGGCCTCACGCTTGCCACCCCGATTCCGCTTCCCGAGCAGACGCTTCTCGTGGGCATGGGGGTTGGCCAGACGGTGCCTTTCTGGGATCCGGAGGTGGAGGATTTTATCCCGGTCGTCGAGGCACAGTTCACGCTGAGCTTCGACCACCGCGTGCTCGACGGCGGCGCGGCCGGCCGGCTGCTCAAGCGGGTTGCCGAGCTGCTCAACTCACCGGAGCTTCTCTAAGAAAGGCCTATCGTGCGCAACATCGTGATCACCGGTGTCACCCGGGGGCTCGGTTGGGAGTTGGCACGATATTTTGCAAAGCAGGGCGACCGCGTGATCGGGTGCGGACGCTCGGATGAACGGATTGCTCAGCTTCGCGAGGAGTTCGGTCCCGAACATTCCTTCCACCGGGTGGATGTCGCCTCCGATGAGGATGTGGCCGCTTGGGCGGGGACGGTTTCCGGACTCGGTCCGGCCGGCCTTTTGTTGAACAACGCGGCGGTCACGGCACCCAATGCACCGCTCTGGAAGCTCGACGCCCGGCAGACGCAGGAGGTCGTGGACATCAATCTCATTGGCACGATCAACGTGATCCGCCATTTCCTGCCGCCGATGATTCAGCAGGGGACGGGCGTTGTGGTGAATTTTAGCTCCGGCTGGGGCCGCTCGACATCGCCGGAGGTTGCGACCTACTGTGCGACGAAGTTTGCGATCGAAGGCCTTACTGCGGCGCTGGCTCAGGAACTTCCGCCCGGGCTGGCTGCGGTCGCTCTCAATCCCGGTGTGATCAATACCGATATGCTGGCGACATGCTTCGGCGCGTCCGCGGCGGATTATCCTTCGCCGGCGGAGTGGATCACATTTGCGGGACCTTTCCTCAGCCGGTTGGAAGCCAGGCACAACGGGAAGTCGCTCGACGTTCCGGGCGTGCCGACTGACTAAAAGAACCTTCTCAGGCTGTCAGAACCGGACTTCCGACGGGCGAAAGCTCGCGAAGTCTTGCGACCACCTTCGGTATTTCCTCGCACGCGATCGCGATGTCCTCGTCGGTATTGAAGCGGCCAAAGGAGAACCGGAGGCTGGCGCGTGCCCGGTCGTTGGAGAATCCCATGGCTTTGAGAACGTGGGAGGGATGGACCGAGCCGCTCGAGCAGGCCGAACCCGCCGAGCAGCAGATGCCGCGTTCATCGAGCAGGATGAGGGCACCTTCGCTTTCTATGCCTTCGAACGAAAGGTTGCACGTATTCGGAAGCCGGTGGCGGGTGTCGCCATTGATCGAGCATCCGGGCACGGTGGCGGTGAGAAATTCCTCAAAGCGGTCCCGAAGTGCGCTGATCGCGGGATCGCCCATGTGGGCGGCCGCGAGCTCGGCGGCCTTCCCGAACGCGACGATCGAGGCGACGTTCTGCGTGCCGCCGCGGCGGGTGCCTTCCTGGCTGCCGCGGAGCAGGGGAGTGAACTTCACCTTGCGGCTCACATAGAGGGCGCCAACGCCCTTCGGCGCATGGATCTTGTGGCCCGACATGGAAAGAAAATGGATGCCGGCATCGTTCAGATCGATCGGCAGCTTTCCGATCGCCTGCACGGCATCGACATGGAGGAGGCATTTTTTCCTCTGAGCGATCTCGGCGATCTCGCGGATCGGGAAGAGAACGCCGGTCTCGTTGTTGGCCCAGAGCAGGCTCACGAGGGCGGTATCGGAGCGGATGACCGAAGCGAGCTGTTCGAGATCGAGGCGGCCGAGGCCGTCCACAGGCAGCCATGTGATCTCGTAGCCGCGGCGGGCCAGATGCTCGCAGAGCTTCATCGTCGCGCTGTGCTCGACGGCTGTGGTGACGATATGCTTTTTATCGGGATCGAGGGCGATGGCGGCCTGGATCGCGGAATTGATCGACTCGGTGCCGCAGCTGGTGAAAAGAATTTCGTTCTCGCGGCATTTTCCGAGAGAGGCGACGTGGGCGCGGGCTTCTTCGAGGGCGGCCGCTGCGGCGCGGCCGAGGCCGTAGGCACTGGAGGGATTGCCATACTGCTCACTCAGCCAGGGCAGCATGGCCTCGACGACCTCCGGTGCGATCCGGG
>CAZSMN010000482.1:0-2407 GCA_964607615.1 uncultured Chthoniobacterales bacterium
AATTGAGCTACGGCTGCAAGAGAAAGGACGTGGAGTATTTATCCGGTTCGGCGGTTCGTCAAATGCGAAATTGTGAAGAATCCGGACGATGCGCGGAGGAGGATTCGATTTTGACGCGGGAGAGGGGATTCGACAGGCTGGCGGGGCGATGGATTTTTTTGAGAAACAGGCGCAGGCGCACCGGCGGACGACGTGGCTGGTCGGCTATTTTGTGCTGGCGGTGGTGGGGATCATCGTTTCGCTCCACGTCGCCTTTGCGTTGATCCTCGGCTACCCGCTTTTTGATTGGGAGGCGCTGGGCTTCACGGCGGCGGGCGTCGTGGCGCTCGTTTTTCTCGGGAGCACGATCAAGATGATCGAACTGGCGCAAGGCGGCCGGGCGGTGGCGGCGATGCTCGGGGGGCAGCCGGTGGATCTCAACAGCACGGATCCGGCGATTCTGCGGCTGATCAATGTCGTGGAGGAAATGTCGATCGCGTCGGGTGTTCCCGTGCCGGAGCTTTTTGTGCTCGAGGAACCGGGGATCAATGCATTCGCCGCGGGGCACGGTCCGGGCGATACCGCCATCGGGGTGACGAGAGGATGTATCGACCGGCTGACGCGCGATGAGTTGCAGGGGGTGATCGGGCACGAGTTCAGCCACATTTTGCATGGGGACATGAAGCTGAACGTGCGGCTGATCGGCGTCCTGCATGGCATTGTGTTTCTTGCAGTGCTGGGTGGTGCGATGATGCGTGTGGGGGCGTATTCGCGGAGCGGTTCGAGCGGTGGCCGGGGATCACGGGATGGCGTTTCGTTTGTTTTTGCGATCCTCGCGCTCGGGATGGCGCTTTATGTGATCGGGTGGATCGGAGTGTTTTTCGGCCGCTTGATCAAAGCGGCGGTGAGCCGGCAGAGGGAGTTTCTGGCCGATGCAGCGGCCGTTCAATACACGCGGAATCCGGAAGGTCTGGCGGGTGCGCTGGCCAAGATCTCGCGGTTTTCGTCGGCGCTTTTGAATCCACGGGCTGAGATGGCGAGCCACATGTATTTCGGCAACGGCATGGGAGACTCGTGGCTGGCGTGGATGTCGACACACCCGCCGATCGAGGAACGGATCGCACAGATCGCTCCGGATTTTGACCTGGCCGAAGCTCGAAAGCGGCCGCTTCCGCCGCGGGAGGAGAAGCCAAAGCCCGAGGTGCCCGTTCCGATCGCTGGCGGACGCCTTGCGGAGGCACTTCTGCCGGGACAGCCCCAGCTCAATGTCGCGTCGATTCTTCTGGCCGGGCTGCCCGATGGCGTCCGGCAGGCATCGCGTGAGATCCATGGTGCCTGGGCGCTGGTGTATGCGATGATCCTTTCTGACGACTCCGGCCAACGGGCGCAGCAGATGGAGATGATCGACCCTGCCTTGCGCGACGAAGTCGCAAAGCAGTTCGGCGAACGGGCGTGGCTGAGTTCCGCGCAGCGATTGGCGCTCATCGATCTCGCCATCCCGACGCTGCGCCAGCTCTCGCCGCCGCAGTATGAGGCGTTCCGCTCCGGCGTGAGGACCCTCGTGGAGGCGGACGGGCAGATCCACCTTTTCGAATACACGCTCCAGAAAATCCTGCTCCGCCATCTGGACCTCTTTTTCTCCAATGAGACCGGAACCAAGGTGAAATTCCGCTCGATGGTTCCGCTACTCCCGGAGGCGGGGGTGATTCTTTCGGCGCTTGCGAGCGGGGATGATGGAACCGATGCCGCGCTCGATGCGGCGTTCCGCGCCGGGGTTGTTGAGTTGTTGGTGAGCCCCGGGTCGTTCCCCCTTGAGCGTTCCGCTCAGATCGATCTTGCCGCTTTCGATGAAGCCTTGAACCGCTTTGCCGAAGCGGCCCCGGACGTCAAGCGGACGCTTCTCACGGCGGGCGGCTCCGTGGTGATGCATGATGGATCGGTGAACGACACGCAAATCGAGCTCCTCCGCGCCGTGGCCGATGCGCTGGATTGTCCGATTCCACCCTTCGTGCACGTCGCGTGAAAGCCGGCTGGATCAATCCCGAGGCGACCAAGGTGCTCGTTGCCGGAGGGACAACGGCGTTCCGGCTTGGCGAGGGCCGTGCGGGCTGGGTCGAGAGATTCGGTGAGACCGCTCTCATCTCGGCCGACCGTGACGATGATATCGGGGATTTGCTCGGAGAGTTGGAGGATTTCGCGCGCGGCTGCGACTGGTCGTTCGGCCGGGTCTTCGGCCGTCGGCGGGTGGTGGCGCCGGGTGCGTCGGATGTTCCGTTTTTACTTCGGGGTGATCCGGCTCTGCCGTCCACCGAGATCGTGCGGGAGAGCGGGTTGAACTACGAGGTGGACTTCGCTTTGAGCTATTCCCCCGGCCTTTTTCCCGACCAGCGGGGAAACCGCACGGTGCTCCGGCGTCTCCAGCCGGGCA
>CAZSMN010000483.1:0-2395 GCA_964607615.1 uncultured Chthoniobacterales bacterium
TTGACGATGCTTCCTTCGCGATAATTTTTGATCGAGCTGGCGATCAAATCCTGCAATGCTGCCATAGTGTTGATGGTTCCTGTTGAGTGTTCCGCCACCTGTCATCACTTGCACAGGCTTGCAGCCCTTCTGGTGCGGGCGGGTTTGTTAGAATAGACGGCGCGGCCGGGCTGACAATCTCTTTTTCCGCGTGTTGAGACAAAACTTTCAGGGAGCGAGATCCCCGGAAGGAACAAAAGAAAGCGGAAAACGGGTCAAGAACGACGACTCAAAACGGAATATCGTCGTCGTCTGACGCCTGCGCCGGCGGTTGTTGCTGGGGACGCGAAGGTGCGGAGGAACGCCCTGCGGGGCGTTCGGAGCGCTCGTAGTGAGCGCCTCCGCCTCCTGATTCATAGTCCCCTCCCCCTCCGCCGCCGGAGGGACGTGTGCCGAGAAGCTGAAGGTTTTCGCCCACGACGCGGAGCCGGCTGCGTTTCTGGCCGGTTTGCTTGTCTTCCCAGGAGTCGATCTTCAGACGTCCCTCGATGTAGACCGGCCGTCCTTTTTTGGCATATTCCCCGGCGATCTCGGCGAGACGGCCCCAGAGTTCCACGTCGACATAGGTGGTCTCCTCGCGCTTCTCGCCGTTATCGAGGGAGTAGGTGCGGTTGATGGCCAGGCCGACATCCGTCACCGCACTCCCCTTGGGGGTGAATTTGACTTCCGGATCGCGGGTTACGTTCCCGATGAGGATGACTTTGTTGACGTTGGCCATGGCTTTGGTGGGTTAGGCAGCAGCAGCGGCTTTCTTGGCCGGCAGCTGGAGATAATTCTGCAAAAGGACGTCGGAGTCGAGCTTGAGCTTCTTGCGCAGCTTGTCGATGGTTTCGGGCTCCGCCTCGAAAATGAAGTTCACGTAGTAGGCGGACTTCGTGTGGCGGGACTCGTAAGCGAGGTCTTTCTTCTCAAGGCGCTGGATCTGCTCGATGACAGCCCCTTCGCCGATGAGAACCTTCTCGAGGCGCTCGATGGTTTCCTTTGCAGTGTCTTCCTTGCCGCGCGTGTCGAGGGCAATGAGGGATTCGTAACGTTTCATGGTTCGTTGGTTTTTTGGTTGAATTGATTCATGGCCGCGTCCAGCCCGTGGGCGTTCGCGTATTCGAAAGCATCTGCAGCGCGGGAGACGGCTTCGTCAAGGATATCCCGCTCCGAATCCTGAAACCGCCCGAGGACATGGTCATGGAGCGGACGGCCGTCGGGGGCTCCAATTCCGACGCGCAGGCGCGGAACCGCTTCGGTTGCGAAATGGACGAGAACGGACTCCATGCCATTGTGGCCTCCGGAACTTCCGGACTTTCGCAGGCGGAGCTTTCCCAGCGGGAGCGAGACATCGTCGATGATCGCAAGCACTTCCGAAGTCTTCAGCTTGAAGTAGCGCGCGTAACCCCCAACGGCCTCACCGCTGAGGTTCATAAAGGTCTGCGGCTTCATCAAAGCGCGTCCCCCGCACGAGGCGAGTTCCGCATTCCACTTGGCATCAAAGGAAAACGCACAGGCCGAGCGGCGGGCCAGCTCGTCGACGACGAGAAAGCCCACGTTGTGCCGCGTGCCCGCGTATTCGCGGCCGGGATTCCCGAGTCCGGCAACCAAACGGAATACGGCGGCCTGTTCCACGCCGGAGGTGTTTTACTTCTTCTCCTCGGAGGAGCCGGCTTCGGGCTTTTTCTCCTTGAGAACTTCCGGACCGGCGGACGGGGCCGCGGCAGCGGATTCGTCGGCGACGGTGGGCTCGGCAACGATGAAGACGGTGAGGTCCGCATCATCGAGCACTGCGACGCCTTCGGGGAGCGGGAGATCGCGGACGTGAATCGAGTCACCGACCTTGAGGGCGGAGACGTCGACGCGGATGATCTCCGGCAGGTTCTGCGGGAAGCAGCGGATCGTGACGGCGCGCATGCTCTGCTCAAGAAGGCCGCCGAAGTTTTTGACACCGTCGGCTTCGCCGAACGACTCGACAACGATTTCCGCCTCGATCTCCTCGGTCATCGAGACCGCATGGAAGTCAACGTGGAGCACCTCGCCGCGGAGGGGATGGTGCTGGACCTCCTGGATAAGGGAGAGACGGTTGGTCTTCTTACCGGCCTCGTCGATCTCGAGTTCGACGAGAATGTTTTCGCCAACGGCCTTGGAAAGGAGCGCTTCGATTTCGCGACGGGAGACTTCGAGGTTTGCGGGTTCGGTCTTGGAACCGTAGATGACGGCCGGGACGCTTCCGCGTGCCCGGACCTGTTTGACCGCATTGCGTCCGCTTTCGGAGCGCGGGCGGGCTGCGAGTTTGACTTGCTTGGCCATAAATTATTCCTGCTTGGTGGTTTTCAGTTCAAAAAGCGAACTCACCGACTCGTCGTCGTGG
>CAZSMN010000484.1:0-2393 GCA_964607615.1 uncultured Chthoniobacterales bacterium
AGCGGCTCGGGGTATTGGTTTACGAGCTTGCCGATACGGCGCGTTTGGGAACCGCTGAGGTATTGGGAAACGACACGGCCCGTGGTCAGGATAATGGGGTATTCCTCATCAGTTACCTCACCCGGATCGCGGTAGGGAATCCCGTGAAAATGCGCGCGGCCATCGGGCGTCCGGAATTTGCCATCTTCCCACAGGCGCGGTGTGCCGGGGTGATCCTCGCTCGGGCAGGGCCAGAAGACGCCCATGTTGTCCTCGATCTTCTTGTAGGTGATGCCGAAGTAGTCCGCCGTGCCGCCTTTGCTTGCCACGCGGAGTTCGTTGAAAATCTCCTCCGATGACTCGTAGGTGAAAAATTTCTTCGCCCCGAGGCGGTCGGCCAGTTCGAGCAGAATCGAGGTATCACTACGCGCCTGACCGGGCGGGTTGACGCATTTCCGGACGCGCACGACGCGTCCTTCCGCTGTCGTTACGGTGCCCTCTTCTTCTTCGTGCAGAGATCCGGGCAGGATGATGTCGGCGTGCCGGGCCGTCTCGTTCAGGAAGAAGTCGATGGCGACGTAGAAGTCGAGTTTCTCCAGCGCTTCGCGGATCATGTTATTGTTCGGAAGCGAGACGAGCGGGTTGAAGCAGATGCTCAGGAGGCCCTTGATCTCACCACGGTGAGCGGCCTCCATGATCTCATAGGCTGTCAGACCCTTGCCGGGCAGGTCTTTCTCTTCGATCCCCCAAACCTCGCTGATGTAGCGGCGGTGTTCCGGATTCTCAATATCCCGGTTGCCGGGAAGCTGGTCGCACTTGTGACCATGCTCGCGTCCGCCCTGGCCGTTGCCCTGCCCGGTGATGGTAGCATAGCCGCAGTAGGGTTTGCCGATCCGGCCGGTTGCGAGAACGAGATTGATGCAGGCGAGCACGTTCTCGACGCCTTTGCTCTGGTGTTCGATTCCGCGGGCATGGAGAAGAAAACTTGTCTTGGCAGGTCCCCACAAACGTGCGGCCAGCTCGATCTTTTCTTTGGAAACTCCGGTCGTCCGTTCAGCCCACTCGAGATCGTAGTCCTTGACCGCCTCCTTGGCTTTTTCGAAGTCGGTGGTGTTGTTGGCGATGAACTCGTGGTCGAGCCAATCGTGTTTGATGAGTTGATGGAGAATAGCCCCATAGAGCGCGGAATCGCGGCCGGGACGGACCGGCAGATGAAGATCTGCTGTCCGGGCGATCGGGGTAAGCCGGGGGTCGACGACGATCAGCTTGCCCCCGTTGTCGCGGGCTTGCCAGATCCAGTGCGTGAGGGTCGGGAACGTCTCGCTGACATTGGTACCGCAGATCATGATGACCTCCGCATGGGCGAGGTCGGAGTAGTTATTCGAGCCACGATCGAGCCCGAAGGCTTTCTTGTTGCCGGCTCCGGCACTGACCATGCACAGGCGCCCGTTGTAATCGAGGTTGCGCGTCTTCAGCGCGACCCGTGCAAATTTTCCCACGAGATAGCTTTTCTCGTTCGTGAGCGAGACTCCCGAGAGCATCGCAAAGGCGTCGGGCCCGTGGGCGGACTGGATTCGCTGGATTTCTCCCACGACGCGCTCCATGGCTGCGTCCCAGCCGAGCTGCTCAAACCCCTTGCCACCCACGCGGACGAGAGGGGTGAGCAGGCGGTCGGGGTGGTCGTTTTGAAGATAACGCTGGACGCCCTTCGGGCAGAGACGGCCCTCGTTGAAGGGAAATTCCTCCCAGGGCTCAAAGCCGACCACGCGATCGTTCTTTACGAGGAGCTTGATCCCGCACTGCATGCCGCAGAAGCAGCAATGGGTCTTCACCACGGCATCGGGCTCGTCCCGGCCGGGTATGCCTTCCGGTTTGGGAAAATTCAGGCTGGGACCGAAGTGAGCAATGATATCCTCAGCGGAGACGGGGAGTGTGGCCATAGAAATCAGGAGGGTTGAACCGCAGAGGCGCAAAGGCGCGGAGAAACGAGAGAAGAAGAAAAGGAATGGGCCTGGGAGCCGATTCTCCTCGATTGATCAATTCTCATCGGATGGGTTTCTGCGCCTCGGTGGTTAATTTTCATCATCCGAAATACCTCCCGGACTCCTGCCGGGCTTTGAGGTGGGCTTTTGCGAGAAGAGCGCGTTTGCCTTGCGGGCTGTAATCGAGGTGGGACCTGCCGTCCGCCCGACGGAAATCAAACCCCAACTCGGCCGTGACGTCCTTGAGGTCATCGACCTGCAACTGCGAGGTGAAGGCTTCTTTGGTGTGTGGGCAAATAGCCTGAGGTCCCTCGGCTCCAGCCTTGCGATAGATGGCGATGCCCAGCTGCGCCGGGCGCTGGATGATGTGGAAAAACTTTCCGAACGGCAGCCAGATCAGGAACAAAATAACCGTGATTGCATGGGTGATCG
>CAZSMN010000485.1:0-2392 GCA_964607615.1 uncultured Chthoniobacterales bacterium
AGAAAATGTTCCTGCCAGCGGATCCCCTCGATACCCATCCGCGCATAGACCTCGCCGCCGCCGAGGCTCATCGTGGCTTCAAGAAAGAACGCGTTCACCAGCTCCACGCGCCCCTCGTGCACGCGGGTCTTGAGCTCCTCGAACCGTTCGGGCCGGAAGTTCCGGATCGCGATGAGGTTGTTGCACTCCGAGAGGACAAAACGGTAGTCGGGATCCTCCGCCACGCGGTCGAGGTGCGAGAGGTAGGTATTCGCACAGTAGATGCGCTCCATCGACCAGTTGGTCAGCCACCCGCAGCTGGCGGGATGGAAGTTCGGAACGATGAAGACGGGTGGCAGGGTCGGCATGGCGGGGAAGCTCGAGGGAAACCGCGGAATCAGTTCCCGCGTGGTGGATGTCCAATAACGTCTTTCTGATAAGTGTTCAACGCCGCGCGCTTGGCCTCCGGCACGAGCGGATCCCATTTGAGAAGCGGCGTGACCGTCGGAGCGGGCTGCGACGTCCGGCAGCGGAGGGTTACGATCTCCTGCGGCTTCACCGGGAACTCGTAGGAGGTCGTGCCTTCGAGCTTGCGGACGCTGCCGCCGACGAGGTCGGTGAGGGCGGCGGATTCATGCGGAAGGGTGAGCGTGACGCGTCCGGTGCCGGCTCTGCCAAGGCATTCGACGAGACGGATCTCGATGTCCGGACCGTCGCGGCGCATGACCTCTGCGATAAGGTTGTCGGAGGTTTTCAAAACCGGACCCGAAGCGGTCGGTGCACACTCCGGCACGGCGATGGGCGGGCAGTTGAACTCCCATGCCATTTGCGGAATGCGCGAGGCGTCCCACGGCCCGTTCCGAACGGCGAGCGCATAGGAAAAGTGATGCCGGCCTTTTCCGGCGAGCCAAGCATTCGGGTAGCCGTAGTATTTCTCCACCGTGCTCGTGAGGAGGAGGAGCGGAGTTTTGCCGGTGATCTCGCGGCCCGGGATGCCGCGGTCGAGGATCGCAATCCCGCCTCCACCGGGCAGGGTGTAATCGCTCCAGCGGATGGCCGGGAAAATGCCCTGCATCGGGCCGGGGAGATCGGGATCCGGCTTGTCCCATGCTCCGTGTGCAAAGCCGAACGGGATCGCGCGACGAATTTCCACAGGAGTCTCCGCCAGCGGAAACTCCGCCGCGACGACCGTCTTGTCGGGCAGGTCATTGAGTTCCGTCTCGAAGTCGATACGCGGATAGTCCTTGTTGAAGCGCGTCACCCTCCGTGCCTTGCCGCCACCGTAAAACGGGGCGGATACCTCAACGGTGACCGCGATGGCATTCTCCGTAACGCGCAGGGATCCCTTTGTGTCGCTGGAAGAGCCAAGACGCGGCCTCCGCTCGCGGAGCTCCAGCTCGTCGCCGGCCTGGCTGCCCTTGCGGATCGCGCCCTCTTCCGCGGTGAGGACGTTTGCCGGTCCGCCGAGGAGTTCCTTACCCTCCGGCTTGGTTCGCAGGCTCACAATGGCGCCCGTGGCCGCATCCACACGGGCCGTGTAGAAGCGCGTGTCGATGGTTTCCGGAAGAGGGATCTCTACGAACTTCAACTCATCGGGCTCTGCGCCAATGCCGGTCGCGGGCAGCGCCGCCACACGGGTTCCCGCGACGGGATCGTTGCGATCCCACGAGAGCGGGTTGAACCAGGCCGTCCGGTCGCCCCGGCCCGCCCACTCGCGGACCGACTGACCGGTGATTTCGTTCGTCTTTGCCTCCACCCATTCGAAGCGGTCTTTTACATCCCACGAGGTCGGATGCTCGAAGACCATGCCGCCCGCCGCTCCCCAGAGCGTGTTGCGATCCATGTTGAGCAACATCAGGAGCCAAGCGTGGTAGAGATCCTGCGCCGGGTAGGGCATCGCTGTCTTGAGGCTTGCGATCGTCGCGGCCGTCTCTGCGGCCTGGAGGGCGTGCTCGCTGCGGCGATACCACTGCTTGACCCTCGGGTTCTGCACCCAGAAAGCGTTCCAGCTGTAGGCGGTGCCGCCGCGTGCCACGGGAATCTCGAGCTTGTTCAAATCGAGCGTGTCGAAGTAGTTCCCGAATGTCCCGAACGTGATGGGCACATCGGGGCGGAATTGTTTCCACTGTTCGAGGAAGTTGCCCGGGTTCTTGTCCCAGAGCGGCCCGAGCGCGTAGTCGCCTCCACGGCCCGCGAAGCGCAGGATGGGCGCCCCCTTGGGGATGCCGGGTAGCAGCTTGGCCAGGTAGGTTTCGAGCTTGGTGAGCTGTTCGGGCTTCAGCGGACCGTCGGCAAGATAGACCATTCCCATGCCGGAACCGCCACCATCGGAATAATGTCCGGGCGCGAAGGAAGGAATGCGCGAGCCGTCCGGCGACTCGGACCAGAAGATGGCCTTGTCCGTGGGGTTCAT
>CAZSMN010000486.1:0-2391 GCA_964607615.1 uncultured Chthoniobacterales bacterium
CCAACGATATCACCCAGAAAAAGAAGACGGATCATCCATGCTTTTTATCGCAACCCCGAACGAACGCATCTAAAAAGGCAACCGATTTGAAAAAGGCCCTCCTCCTCCTGGCACTGCTCTGCGCTCCGCTCGCCCATGCGAAGTTGAGCCCTCTCGCGCCGCGTCCCGACTGGACGCGTCTGGACGCCTTTCAGGAAACGATGACCCGCGGGGAATTTGCCTCTCTGCTGGACCGTATCTACGCACCCGGCGGCGCGGCGTCCGGATTCATCGAGATCGGGCCTGAAGCGGCGCGGATCCGCACCGGCCCCGGAAAAGCACCCTACGTTCTCCGCTTCGCCGCCACGGAGGAATCCGCCCGCCGTGCACCCACCTTCTGGCGTAGCAAAGCCGCTCTCCCGCCACCGGTCGCCGGCAAGCCGCTCAGTGGACTGCGCATTGCGATCGACCCTGGCCACCTTGGTGGCGACTGGGCGAAGGTCGAGGAACGCTGGTTCCAGATCGGAAACGCTACTCCGGTCACCGAGGGCGATATGACGCTGAAGGTTGCCAAACTCCTCGTCCCCCGCCTCACCGCTCTGGGTGCAAGCGTTTACCTTACGCGCTCGAAACCCGGCCCGGTCACCTCGCGGCGACCTGCCCAACTCCGCGAGGCAGCGGTAGCCTCGCTGCGCGATAAGGGGGATCCCATTGATAAACAGTCGGTTACCAAAGAGTCCGAACGCCTCTTCTATCGCGCCAGTGAGATCCGCCGCCGCGCAGTGCTGGTGAACGAATCAATCCGCCCCGACGTCGTGCTTTGCCTCCACTTCAATGCCGAGGCATGGGGCGACGAGAAAAAACCCACCTTCGTGCCCGAAAATCACCTCCATTTTCTTATCACCGGTGCCTGGTCGAAGAGCGAATTGGAATACGAAGACCAGCGCTTCGACATGCTCGTCAAGTTGCTGAGCCGTTCCTTCCGCGAAGAGAAGGCTCTCACCGAGTCTATGGCCACCCGGATGGCCCGCGCCACCGGGCTGCCTCCCTACACCTACACGGGCGGTTCGGTCGTCCGCGTCGGCGACAATCCCTACATCTGGGCCCGCAACCTTCTCGCGAACCGTCTTTTCGCCTGCCCGGTCGTCTATGCGGAGCCCTACGTGATGAACAACCGACTCGTCTACAACCGCATTCAGGCCGGCGATTATGACGGCAAACGCACCTTCGGCGGCGTTGCCCGCAAGAGCATCTACCGCGAATATGCGGATGCCATCACCGACGGCCTCGTCGCTTATTACTCCCAAAGGTAACCCCATGAAAGTCATCGCCATTACCAACCAGAAAGGCGGCGTCGGCAAGACGACGACAAGCATCAACCTCTCCGCCGCCCTGGCCTCCAAAGGCCATCGCGTCCTTCTCGTCGACCTCGATCCGCAGGCCAGCGCCAGCAGCGTGCTCGGGCTCCGCGAAACCTCCAAAGGCAGCGTCTACCATGCTCTCATCGGCGAACGCCGTCCGCGTGATTTGATCCTGCCGACCCGCATCCCGAACCTCTCCGCCATACCGGCCGACCTCGACATGGTCGGTGCCGAAATCGAAGTCGCCCGGATGGACGATCCCCTCATCCAGCTACGGAATGTCCTGGCCGACATCCGCGAGCAGAACGCCTTCGAGTTTGCACTTCTCGACTGTCCTCCGTCGCTGGGCATCCTGATGTCAAACGCCCTCGCTGCCGCCGACGAGATCCTCGTGCCGATCCAGTGCGAATATTACGCGCTCGAGGGTCTTTCCCTCCTCATGGAGGTCACCGAACGCATCCGCGCCAGCGGGGCGAACCCGCACCTCGCCATCTCAGGTCTCGTCATGACGATGTTCGACGGTCGCACAAATCTTAACCCGGCCGTTGTCAAAGAGGTTCGCAACCATTTTCAGGAAGTCGTCTACGAAACCCTCATCCCTCGCACCGTGCGCTTCGCGGAGGCACCAAGCCACGGTCGGACGATTTTCGAGCACGATCCCGCCTGCGCCGGAGCCCAAGCCTATCTCGCGCTCGCCGACGAGTTGCTGAAACGCCAGCAGTCCGGCGTCTCCTTCATCGCCCCTCAGGCAGGTTAAACACCCTGCCCTGTGGGGCATTAAGCCGTCCGGAGATCAGCGCAGGAGCGGCACACCGTCGCGCAGCATCTGCTCGACAAATCCCGTGTGGTATTTGCCGCGGCGGAAGTCCGCGTTACGCATGATCGCCTGCTGGAAGGGAATCGTCGTCTTGATGCCGGTGATCATGTATTCGCCAAGGGCCCGCGACATGCGCTGAATGCAAGCCTCGCGGCTCGAAGCGCTGGCAATCACCTTAGCGATCATCGAATCGTAGTTCGGCGGGATCGGGTAGCCGGCATAGGCGTGGGAATC
>CAZSMN010000487.1:0-2385 GCA_964607615.1 uncultured Chthoniobacterales bacterium
AATTGACCGACTCGGCGACGAACGAGGTCGTGTCATAGTTGATCCGGTATTCCATCCCGTCAGGGAACCGGGATTTCATGTCCTCCATGAGGGCGCGGATCTGCTTGGCGGTATCGAGCGCGTTGCCGCCCGGCTGCTGGTAGATGGCGATACCGACGGTGGGCAGACCGTCCAGGGTGCTGTCGATGCTGTAATCCTTCGCCCCGAGCTCGGCGCGTCCGACGTCGCCGAGGCGGACGATTTCGCCCCGGCTTCCCTGCTTGACGACGATCTGCTCGAACTCCTCAGGTGAAACGAGCCGCCCCTGGGTGTTGACCGTGTATTGAAAAGCCGTGCCGGCCGGGGCGGGGGAGGCGCCGATCACGCCTGCGGCGACCTGGACGTTCTGCTCGCGGACGGCGGCAACGACATCCTCTGCAGCAAGTCCGCGCGCGGCGAGCTTCTCGGGATCAAGCCAGAGCCGCATGCTGTATTCGTAGCCGAAGATGGAGATGTCGCCGACGCCCTGGACGCGCGCGAGGGCGTCCTTGAGTTGGAGGATGGCGTAGTTGCCGAGATAGAGCGCGTCGAACCGGCCGTCGGGAGCGACGAGGTTCACGATCATCATCATCGAGGCCGATTGCTTTTTGACTGTCACGCCGTTGCGGCGGACGTCTTCAGGAAGGAGGGGGAGGGCGAGATTGACCCGGTTCTGGGTGAGAACCTGCGCGGTATCGAGGTTGGTGCCGAGCTTGAAGGTGACCGTGAGGCCGTAGGAACCGTCGCTGTTGGACTGCGACGACATGTAGAGCATGTTCTCAACGCCGTTGACCTGTTGCTCGATCGGTGCGGCGATCGTCTCGGCGACGGTCTGCGCGTTGGCGCCGGGATAGCTGGTAGCGACCTGGATCGTGGGTGGCGTGATCTCGGGATACTGGGCAACCGGAAGCGATATCAGCGCGACCGCTCCGACGATCGTGATGACGATCGACAGGACCGCGGCAAAGATCGGCCTGGCGATGAAAAAGTGGCTGATATTCACTTCGCGGAGGCCGGTGTGGCTGCGGCGGCTGCGTTTCCGGTCCAGGGCTGCGGATTCACCTTTTCACCCGGTCGCGCTTTCATGAGGCCTTCGACGATGACGGATTCGCCGGCCTTTACATTTCCGGTAATCACCCGCCAGCCATCGTCCTGCAGGGCATCAATTCCGACGATGCGGTAGTCGACCGTTCCGTCGGGCTGGACGACATAGACAAACTTCTGCCCCTGGTCGGTGCCGATGGCCTCCTGAGGCACGAGGACGGCCCTATGCTTCGGGCCGGCCGGAAAGCGCAGCCGGACAAACATGCCGGGGGCGAGCATGTTATCGGTATCCTCGAAAACACCACGGATCGAGATCGTTCCGGTCTCGGGATTGATGCGGTTATCCGAGAAGTCGATGACTCCGACGTGCGGAAAGTCTTTTTCATCCGCAAGCTGGAGCTCGATCGGCGTTTTGGGTGACTGCGCGTCGTCGGCCTTTTTCCCCCGCGTTTCATTGTAGTGTCGCAGGTAGCGGAGGAGGAGCCGCTCGTCGATTTCCGCGTAAGCGTAGATCGGATTAGTGGAAACGAGAACCGTGAGGGGCTCTTTCATGTCGGGGGTGATCAAGTTGCCCGGCGTCACCGAAGCCCGCCCGACCTGGCCGTCAATCGGAGCGGTGATGCTGGTGAATTCCAGATTGAGCATCGCTGTGTCGAGCGCGGCGCGCGCCGAGGCGAGTCCGCCCTGCGCTTTCAGAAGGGCGGCGGATCTGGCGTCAAATTCCTGTGCGGCGATGGTGTTCTTTGCGCGGAGCTCCTTGGCGCGGTTGAACTCGAGCTGGGCCAGTTGAAGGTCGGCCTCGGTGCGGGCATACTCGGCCTGCGCGCGGTTCAGGTCGGCCTGGTAGGGGCGGGGGTCTATGATGAAGAGAACGTCGCCGGCTTTGACTTCCTGGCCGTCTTTGAATTTTGTCTCGGTGAGGTAGCCGCTCACGCGCGAGCGGATATCGACGGACTGGACCGCCTCGGTACGGCCTGTGAAGACCGAGAATTCCTGAACCTCCCGCTCCTCGGCTTTTGTTACCAGAACGGTGGGCGGCGCGGGGGGGGCTGTGACATCCTCCTTGCAGGCGGGAAGAGTGGCGAGGGTGAAGCCAGCCAGGAGCCCGGCGGCAATTTTTGAAGAGAAGTTTTTCATACGCGCGAGCAGTCTACCGGCCACAAGACAAGCGGAAGATCAGGCTAGCGATGGGGGCAGGAGATTGTCGAGAGTGAGGGCGGTTTTTCGCAATTGTCGGACGCCACGATTTGCCGCATGTTCTCCGCAATGGCGCCCGTAGCTCAGTGGATAGAGCACCGGTCTTCTAAACCGATGGTCGCTGGT
>CAZSMN010000488.1:0-2380 GCA_964607615.1 uncultured Chthoniobacterales bacterium
TGCGGCAGGAAATCTCTCCATCACCTCCGGCGTGATCAAGTTCCAGCTCGGCACCGCGTTCGACCAGCTGGTCAGCTCAGGAGCCGGGGCCTTCACGATCTCCGGCGGCACGTTTGAGCTGGATGTCACAGGTGCCGGATTCTCCTACGGAAACACCTACGCGATTCTCTCCGGTTTCGGGGGCTCCAACAGCGTGAGCGGCCTCTCCTTTACGGGATTCGACACGGCCGGCTACACGGCAGCGCTTGGAACGAACGGCGTCCTCAGCTTCACAGCGATTCCGGAGCCCTCCACATGGGCGCTGCTCCTCGCGGGGGCAACCACTGTGGTCGTTGCCTTCCGCCGTCGCCGGCAGGCCTGAGGAAAGTTTCACAAGGCGGGAAGGTCTCAAAAGATCTGCCGCCCAACCAATCAGGGGTCCAGAAAGTCGTGCCGGGAAACCGGCACGGCTTTCTGCTTTTTAACCCACGGCAGGTGCCGTCTGCATGTGTCACGGAGCGGCGACTGTGCCTTCGGAGGAAATGCGGGGGCCTACTTTTCGGCCCGGGTCGTCGTGCCCCGCCGGAGGGCGCAGGGAAGGAGAATGATGCGTCGTGAACTGTCCGTTCCCTCGATTCGATGCACCAGTCGGCGGAGTGCGGCGGACCCGAGCTCTGCAGAGGGAGCCTCCGTCGAGGTGAGCAGCACGGGCTGGTTGCCGGATGGGGACTGGGAGCAGTGAAAGCCGGTGATTCCGACCTTCTTTGGAATGTCGAATGGCTGGGCAGCAAGATAGTCGTGGAGCGAGCGCGCAGTGACTTCGCTGGCGCAGATCCAGGCATCAACGCCGTCACGCGTGAGATCTGCAGCGCGGGGCATTGCATTCCCCGCATGAAAGACGCTCTCGGCTAACGCCTCCTCGAGCGTGATCTCGATAACATCCGCACTCCGGAACTCCCGCCCGTGCTGGATGAGCGCGTCCACGAAGCCGGCGAACCGTGAGCGTGACCAAGTCATCCCGGCGCAGAGACCGAAAAACCCGATCCGCTGATAGCCGGCCTTCACCAGGTGGGCAACGAGCAGGTCCATCCCGCCGCGGTCGTCGAGAGAGATCACGTCCACATCCGTGCCCGGGTAATCATGGACAATCGAAACAACGGGAAATTGTTCGCGAAGCGCCTTGGCAATCTCGAGGGGCCAGCGGTGGATGAGCACGATTCCGTCCACCTGGCCGGACGTAAGAGCCCGCGGCTGAAACTCCGGCTTCAGCACGTTGGCGCATTCCTCCGGCCGGTAGTGGTGGGAGATGAGCGACATATTGAGCGCGATCGCCGCGCTGCTCATGCCGGCGAGGTATTCGTGATCCGTGTCGAATCCGATCCCCTGCGAAAGCGTCAGGATGTTGCTGAAGTGCTTCTGGTTAAGAATCTCGCCTCCGCGGTAGCCCAGCCTCTGGGCGGCCTCAAAGACCTGCTGGCGGGTTTCGGGGTGGATTCCGGGAAGTTCCCGCAATGCTCTCGATACGGTGCTTGCGGATATTCCCAATTGTTGCGCGATCTCTCGCAGGTTGGTGCGGCGTTTGGTCGTCACGATTCCGGGGAGTGTTTTTGGAGAAGATCCATCATTTCCTGTTGCCTTCTCTGCCTGAACTCCATCGGTTGGTCAATTCAAAAGCAAAAAAACGCAACAAGATTCGATTAGTATCCCTTTCAAGAATCCGTTTGGAGGCAGGAGCGAAAAGTGCAAAAACAAGCAACAAAAAGTAAAATATTGCTATTTTGTACTTGCGTTGCATGAAATTTAGAGCGAAGGAAGAGAAAACAATCCCCCTGAAAATGACTACTCCTCGAATTTTTCGAAAGATCTCTGTCGCGTTGATTGCCACGTCCCTCGCCGGGCTGGCCGGTGAGGAGACCGCCGTTTGGCTGGCCAAGGATGCGGATGTCTCGCAAGGCGGCTTTTTTGTGCCGGATACAACCGGCAGATTTGAATTTGTGCTGCCCGACGCCAATGGCGTCACGATTGGAGAGGGCCCCGGCGAAGGTGATGACACGAAATCAATCGTGTTCTCTGGCAGCCAAGCGGGGCCGCTGAAGACGAAGATTCCCTTTCCTGCCGTTGCTACGAAGCTGGCCATCGCGATCCGTGTGAAATCGGCGGAGGAGACCGGCACCGAGGACGGAACGATTCTACGCTACGGGACGCAGTGGGAAATCCGCTACGACACGAAAAAGGGCGGCTACACGTTCGTCGCCTGGCACGATAAGAATATCTACACCACTGTGTTTGTTCCGGTCAGCCGCGGCGGTTGGACAGAGCTGAAGATCGAGGCGTCCGAGGAGGCGATCACTCTCTCGGCGGATGGCAAGGAAGTCCATGCCGTGCCGAAAGGTGCGTTCCA
>CAZSMN010000489.1:0-2353 GCA_964607615.1 uncultured Chthoniobacterales bacterium
TCAGCAATCAGCGGGTCGTCAGCTACGACCGGCCGGTCTAACGCGTGCCGGCTCCGGTTTACGGAGTGCCGGTTCAGCGGCCGTGCGGCACGAGCTTCGGCTGGCGGTAGCGGCGGATTGCCGGTTTGCGCCGCGGGGCGGGCCACGCTAGGAAAGAAGGCGTGAGCATTTCCCACGAATTATTCGAAGCGGCGCGCAAGCGGATCCCGGGCGGCGTCAATTCGCCTGTCCGGGCGTTCCGCGGAGTCGGCGGCGAACCCTTTTTTGTCAAAGCCGCCAAGGGATGCCGGCTGACGACGGCGGATGATCGCGAGTTGATCGACTACGTCGGCACATGGGGTCCGGCAATTCTGGGCCATGCGCCGGACGTCGTAATCGAAGCGGTCCGCTCGACGGCCGGACGGGCCCTGAGCTTCGGCACGCCGAATCCGCTCGAGGTGGAAATGGCGGAAACGATCTGCCGGTTCGTGCCGTCGGTGGAGAAGGTTCGGATGGTCAACAGCGGCACCGAGGCGACGATGAGCTGCATCCGGCTGGCGCGCGGATTCACGGGCCGGGAAAAGATTCTCAAGTTCGAGGGATGCTACCACGGGCACGTCGATTCCCTGCTGGTCAAAGCCGGCAGCGGCGCGCTCACGCATGGGACGCCAGACAGCGCCGGTGTGCCCGAAGCCCTCGCGCTCCTTACGATCACGGTTCCGTTTAACGACCCAGAGGCGGTCAAAGCGGCTTTTACAGCCAATGCAGGGGAAATCGCCGCCGTCATCCTCGAACCGGTGCCGGCCAATGCCGGACTCTACCTCCCCGAACCGGGCTTTCTGGAGCTGATCCGGTCCCTCTGCGATGCATCCGGAACACTGTTGATTTTCGACGAGGTGATGACGGGATTCCGCCTCGCCAAGGGCGGCGCGCAGGAGATTTTCGGCATCCGGCCGGACCTCACGGCGATGGGCAAAGTCATTGGCGGCGGGTTGCCGGTCGGCGCCTTTGGCGGACGCGCCGACATCATGGATCAGCTCTCACCCGACGGTCCGGTCTACCAGGCAGGGACGCTCTCGGGAAACCCGATCGCCATGGCGGCGGGGCTGGCCCAATTGCGGGAGCTCGAACGCCGCAATGGCTGGGCGGAGTTGGAAAAAACGGGCCAGCGTTTCGAAGCCGCGACCCGCGAGGCGCTTGGCGACACACCGGCCACCTTCCAGCGGATCGGATCGATGTTTTGTCTCTACTTCCACCCGGGACCGGTGAGACGCCTTTCCGATGCCATGCAGAGCGACCGGCAGCAGTTTGCCCGCTTCTTCCATGCCTGTCTGGAAGGCGGTGTCTACTTCGCGCCCTCGCAATTCGAGGCGGGCTTCCTCTCGCTGGCGCACGGACCGGCGGATCTCGAGGAGACCGCGCGCGTCGTCGCCGGAGCCATCACGCGCTCGGCAGGCTGAAATTACGGAGCGGGAGTGGCGGCCGGTGCGCCCAAAAACGTAGCGATCGACGGCCAGATGGTCGACGATGCAGGGCCCAAAAAAACAACATGGCCAGCATTCGAGACCTCGATGACCTTGGCGCCTGGAATCCTGGCGGAGGCAGCCTGCACGTCGGCAAACGGAACGAATGAATCGAGTGCCCCGTGAACAAATAGCGTCGGGCAATTCAGGCCCGCAACCGGATCCTCCGGCAGGGCACCCATTTGAACCAGGTCGTTCCGCAAGCCATCCTCACGCGGGGTCAGCGGCACCAGCGTGCCGACGAGACGTTGAAACCACTCGGTCTGCTCGGGATTTGAAAGCACGGATCGGACCCAGACCTCGCGCTCGGTCGCGGTGCCGGACTCCGACAGATCGGCGGTCGCGCGCAGCACAGCACCGGGGTCACGGCCGGCAAGGTGATTGACATACCACGCGCCGACTTCTCCGGTGAGCGCCTCGTTCACCCGGGAGGGAAAGGCCGGCTCCTGCTGGGTGGAGACAAGCCTTTTGATCACCGGCGACACGAGCACAAGCGCCTTCGTGCGGCCTGCATGGCGGCGGGCAAACTCGATCGCCACCGGGGCTCCATTCGAAAAACCAACGACAGCGACGGTAGGAATCTTCAGCGCATCGAGAAGCGCTGCCATGGCATCGGCCTGCTGCGAAGGGGAGAGCCCGGTGGCAAGCGGCGTGCGGAGGTAGCCGGGACGGGAGGGCGCGAGAATTTCGAACGCATCCGCCGGTAAGCCCTCTACCAGAAGTTCGGCTTGATCGAATCCGCCGAGCGCACCATGAAGCACGAGCACCGGCATGCCCTCACCGGTCTGCCGGTATTCCACGGTGCCCAGCTCCGTCGTGGCGAGGGTCGACTCGCCGGCGAGCATGGTCAT
>CAZSMN010000490.1:0-2345 GCA_964607615.1 uncultured Chthoniobacterales bacterium
GATCAGCAGCACGAGCATCCGCGGTCTGATCGAAGAAGGGCGGTTGGACCCGGCTGCAAAGCTGCTGGGCCGGCCCTACTCCGTTCTCGGCACGGTCCAGCGGGGCGAGGCGCTCGGGCGGCAGCTTGGCTTTCCCACCGCGAATCTTGCCACCCACAGCGAGCAGTTCCCACCCGATGGCGTGTATGCTGTGCGGGTAGGCACGGAGGCCGGTGAGTTTGGCGGCGTGGCGAACATTGGAAGCCGGCCCACGGTTTCCAGCTCCACCCGGCGACTTTTCGAAGTGCATCTGCTGGATTTTTCTGGAGATCTTTATGGGCAGGAGATCGAGGCGGTTTTTGTGGAGCGGCTCCGGGGCGAGCAGAAGTTCCCCGACGTGGGAGCTCTTCGCTCACAAATCGGGGTCGATGTGGACCAGGCCCGGCGCCTGCTGGCGAGCATCGGGAAAATTGCGCCTTGATTTGCCGTCCGGGCGGACCACACTGGTCTCATGATCGAACTTGAGATCTACGCGGCCGGCATGCGGCAGCCCGACAAGATGATGGGGCTTGCTCTCGAACTCGATGTCTTCCAATCCCTTCGCTATAAGGTCGATACGAACCATGATATCATCTACATGGAATTCGCCGAAGAGTGTCCCTCCCAGCACGATCTGCAATCGGTCTTCCGCAAGGTCGGGCTCGAAGCGAAATTTGTCGGACAGCTGCCTCATGAGGTGAGCTCGAAGAAAAAAACCCAACGCATCGTTTGAGTTCCGACGCAGGCGAGGTCCCGGGAGGCTTTCCCGGACGGGTTTTTCTTTTTCTTGGCGGGCTTTACGTCGGCCTTCTCGCGTTTCTGGGCCAGATCGCGCTTCTGGCGGCCGAGACGATCGGTTCGATTTTCCGTGGGCGCATCCGGATCGGCCTGACTTTGCGCCAGATCGCGGAGATTGGTTTCGGTTCGCAGTTGGTCGTCATTGTCACCGGTGCCTTCACGGGGGCGGTTTTCACGGCGCAGGCGTATTTTCAGTTTGCGAGCCTGAATATGGAGACGGCCGTCGGACCCGTGGTGGCGCTGTCGATGTTCCGAGAGCTCGGCCCGGTGCTCACCGGGCTGATGGTGGCCGGTCGTGTCGGGGCGGCGATGAGCGCCGAGATCGGCACGATGAAGGTGACCCAGCAGATCGACGCCCTTCGCGCGCTGGCGGTGAATCCGGTCGATTACCTGGTCGTCCCGCGCGCTCTGGCGATGTTTATTTCCATGCCGCTTCTGGTCGTCGAGTGCGTGGGATTCGGCATCCTCGCCTCCTACTACGTGGGAGTGGAAGTGCTGAATATCAACGGCGTTTACTTCCTCGCCAACATGAGGAAATTTGCCGAGGGCAGCGACATCATCATGGCGCTGGTGAAGGGATTTGTTTTTGCCGGAGTCATCGTTTTCATCAGTTGCCGCGAGGGGCTGCAAGCGAAGGATGGTGCGGTGGGGGTCGGCCGTGCGACGACGGCCACGGTGGTCACGTCGTCCCTCTGCATCCTTGTGGCGAACTTTTTCCTGACGATGGCGCTGAACATCGTCTTCCCCGCCGGCCAATGATGAACGAGCCCCTTCTGGAAGTAACGGATCTCCGGCAGAAGATCGGGGGGCAGGAAATCCTCCGCTGCCTCACCCTGACGGTGAATGCCGGCGAGACCCTCGTTCTGCTCGGCAAGAGTGGCGGGGGCAAGAGCGTCTTCCTGCGGCACCTGATCGGGCTCATGGCGCCGCTTTCGGGAAGCATCGTCTTCGAGGGGCAGGAGATCACCGGTCTCGGCGAGCGGGAGCTCGAGCCAGTACGCCGCAAGATCGGCATGCTCTTTCAGGATGGCGCGCTCTTCGATTCGATGAACGTGTTCGACAATGTGGCGTTTCCGCTCCGCGAGCGCGGTGAGAAAAATCCCGACGTGATCAGCGAGAAGGTCGCACAGTCGCTGGCGATGGTGAACATGACCGGTCACTCGCACAAAATGCCGGTGAATCTCAGCGGCGGCATGCGCAAGCGCGTCGCCCTCGCTCGGGCGATCATCTCGCCGCCGGATGTCATCCTTTACGACGAGCCGACGGCTGGCCTTGATCCGATCGTATCCGACAGTATCAACAAGCTGATCCGGCACCTGCAAAAGCAGCTCAAGGTCACCTCGATCGTCGTCACCCACGACATGGTCAGCTGCAACCATATCGCCGACCGGGTTGCGCTCCTCAACGAAGGCCATATCTATTTCCTAGGAACCCCTGCCGAGCTCAATGCCAGCACCGATCCCGTCATCCGGGATTTTGTGGATGGACGCTCCGGCGAAACCGTTTATTGAAAACCCGACCATGACCAG
>CAZSMN010000491.1:0-2339 GCA_964607615.1 uncultured Chthoniobacterales bacterium
GCGAGCCGGCCTCCTCGGTATTGCGCGCGGCGGCGAAAAGCTTGCGCGGAATCTCGAGAGCGCGGGCATCGACGCCGCCGGACATCGTGCGTCCCCCACCGCCCTGCGCGTTGTTGAACGCGCGGCCGATGCGGGTGAGCGAATCCATGAGGATGAAGACATCCTTGCCCATCTCGACGAGGCGCTTGGCGCGCTCGACAGCGAGCTGTGCGATGCGCGTGTGCGTCTTGATATCGCTGTCGTTTGAGCTCGCGAGAAGCTCGGCCGACGGAACCGTGCGGCGGATTTCCGTCACCTCTTCCGGACGCTCGTCAACGAGCAGAATGATGAGCTTCATCTCCGGATGGTTCTTCACCACGGCGTCGGCGATGTGCTGGAGGAGCGTCGTCTTGCCCGTGCGCGGAGGAGCGACAATCAGACCGCGCTGGCCTTTGCCAACGGGCGTCATGAGATCCATCACGCGCGTCGTGTAACGGTCGGGAACGGTCTCGAGACGGATCCGCTTGTTCGGATTGATCGTCGTGAGCTCTTCAAAAACGGGCAGGTTCGCGGAGATGGCGTCGGGATTTTCTCCCTCGATCTCGGTGAGCTTGAAAAGCTGCGGTCCGCGGCTGCCGCGGCGGGTCTCGCCGCGCACCCACATGCCGGCGCGGAGGCCGTGTTTGCGGACGACTTCCGGCGTGACAAAAATGTCGTTATTCGACTGCGCGTAGTTGCGCTTCGATTCACGAAGAAATCCGAATCCCTTGCCGGAGACTTCCACGATCCCTTCCGCATAGGTCGGTGGTGGAGGAGGCTGCGGGGGCTGAACCGGTACCGGAGGAGCCTGCGGAGCCGGCGCTGGGGCCTCAGGTGCCGGAGCAGGAACCGGAGCGGTTTCCGGCACAGAGGAAACAGGAGAAGACGCTTCGATCACCGGGGCAGGAACTTCAGCAGGCGGCGCGGGCGTTTCAACGACCACGGCCGGCAGAGACGGCGTCTCGACCGCCACAGGCGCCGGCGTCTCTGCCACCTCGGCGGCGGGCTCGGGAAGAGGCTTTTGAACGGACTCCGTCGCTTTCTCCCGCGGCTTGCGGGGTGCCCGGGTCGTCCGGGGACGGCGCGGACGGGCGCTCCGTGCGGCGGGCTGCGATTCGGGGGAGTCCGACGGAGCGGTCGGAATGTTCGGTTCTTCGGTCATGATAAGTGGAAAAATGTTGGTTGTCAGAGCTTTGGCAGCTCGGTTCCGGCGGCTTCGGCCGTGTTAAAATTGTGAGCGGGCGATCCTCAGGTCAGCCATGAGGCGACAGGGGTTCCGCGGAGAAGCTTCACTGCAAGCTTGCCGCACTTTGCGTCCGGAGCGCCCTGGAAGCGCCCCGCCTTCGACCATGGGTTGTGGCCGGCCATGAATCATCAGATCGGGTCAATAACTCCGGGACAAAGGCCGTAACGCGCCGTCCGGAAGAAAATAGTGTCTTGCGACGTTTGTGTGGGTTTCGAAGAGTGGACCGGAGGAATTTCCGGGCCGGAGATCGAACTACGCGGGCAACTAAAGCGCCGGGCCCCGGTGTTGTCAATTTTCTTTTCCCGGCGTAGCCGTCTGCTGCGGGGTTTGCATGACGTTACCAACTAGGATATGGGTTCGCCCATGGGTGGAACTTTTGACGTCGTGATCGTGGGGGGTGCCTTTTCCGGGGCCGCCGCCGCGCTGCTCCTGCGCCGGGAGCGACCGGAGCTGCGCATCGCCATCGTCGAGAGATCGCAGGCCTTCGACCGGAAGGTCGGTGAGGCGACGACAGAGGTGAGCGGGAACTTCATCAGCAAGCGGCTCGCAATGACCGCGCATCTCAATCACCACCACATCGCCAAGCAGGGCCTGCGCTTCTGGTTCGACCGCGGACCGGAAACCCCTTTTGAGCGCTGCGGCGAAATGGGCGGCTTTTACCAGACCCGGCTTCCCGGCTATCAAGTTGATCGAGAGGTTCTGGACCAGCACGTGCTCGACGAAGCGGAGCGCGCCGGAGCCGAAATCTTCCGGCCCGCTAAGGCTGTGGATATCCGGCCCGGGGAAGGTGTGACGATCGAGCAGGACGGAGTGCGCTCGGACCTCTCGGCGCGCTGGATCATCGATGCCAGCGGGCGGGCCACGGTCCTTGCGCGGAAATTCGGCACCCTCCGCCCTCTGAAGGAGCATCCGACCAACGCGATCTGGGCGAGATTCCGAAACGTCAAAGACCTTGATGGCTACGAACTGCGCTCGCGGCATCCGGAATTTGCGCGCGCCTGCCAGACGAGCCGCACGGCTGCCACGAACCACCTCACCGGCTATGGCTGGTGGTGCTGGATCATCCCGCTCAAGG
>CAZSMN010000492.1:0-2336 GCA_964607615.1 uncultured Chthoniobacterales bacterium
CGCCTCAACGGCCGATAGACCGGCTCCGCCCAGCACGATGTCGCGAACGATCGGATCGACGTCCTCCGGATGCGAACGCAGGAACTCCCCGACAGCATGATCCCGCTCGGCAACCCATGCGCCGCCGTACAGAAGCCGTGCGGCTTCGAGCAAAGGCGCGATGTCGACGGATACGATTTCGTATCCCATCGCGCGGAACCTTCGGACATTCTCCTCAAAGAGCCTTTCGGCCTCCGTATCGCCACAGAATTCCCATTGCGAAACATCCGGCACGCCGAGCCTGACGCCCGGCGGGAACGAACGGGGTTCGGCAAAGGCCCGCGACCACGGGTCCGCAGGATTTTTCGCCCCGGCCACGTCAAGAACCGCCATCGCATCGGCGACGTCGTTTGCAAAGATACTGACGCAATCGAGCGTCGCGCAGGCCGGCAGGACGCCGTGTGTACTGATCACACCGCGCGTCGGCTTGAGGCCGACCAGATTGTTGAATGCCGCGGGAACACGCCCCGAGCCGGCCGTATCCGTCCCGAGCGAGAACGCCACCTCGCCGCTAGCGACCGCCACCGCAGATCCCGAGCTGGATCCTCCGGAGATATAGTCCGGGTGAAACACGCTCCGGCAGGGTCCGTGCGGCGAGCGCGTGCCAACGAGGCCGGTGGCGAATTGATCCATGTTCGTCTTGCCGATGAGCAGCGCACCGGCTTCACGGAGGCGATCGACCACGAAGGCTGAGGATTCCGGCATGCGCGAAAACGCCGGACAGGCCGCCGTTGTGGGCATTCCCTCCACGTCGATGTTGTCCTTTACGGCAAAGGGAATGCCATAGAGAGGCAGGGCGGGATCCAACGTCGCCAGTTCGGCAAGAACGTCCTCCTCGGAGCGGAGCGAGATCCAGACGCAATCGTCACCCCGCTCGCGGATGAGGGCGTAGCAGGCCCGGACCGTATCGGACGGAGTGGCGGTGCCCTGGGCGTAGGCGGCTCGGAGTTCGTGGATCTTCATAGTTCCTTTAGGCTGGCGAGGTGTTGACCGGCTGCGACGGGCGCACCCTGCTTGGTGCCGACCGCATGGACGATGCCACTGCAAGGAGCCGGGATCGCGATTTCCATTTTCATGGATTCGACAATGAACAGCGGATCGCCCTCGGCCACTTCGGCGCCGGGCTCAACCAGCACCTTCCAAAGACTGCCCGCCACCGGCGAATCCACAAAACGCCCGTCCGGCGGACATTCGAGTTCCTCGGCAACAGGTGCCGCGATGACCTCGTCGCTGACCACGAAGCCCGCCGCGGCCCAGCGTTCGCGTTCGGCTTCGAAGGCGGCCTGTTGCTTTGCCTTGAAGGCGGCAGCCTCGCCGGCGATCGAATCGAGAAAGGCCCGATAGTCCCTGAGACGGAATTCCCCCTCCTCGATCTTCGGCACGAAGCGCCCGAGCGGAAAGTCCGCCCGCATCTGCTGAAGCTCCTCGTGGCTGACCGGGTAAAAACGGATCTGGTCGAAGAAGCGCAGGAGCCATGGTTTGCCCGGCGGGAAAACCCCGGTCGTCCGGAATTTGTTCCACATCTGGATCGTCCGCCCGACGAACTGGTATCCGCCCGGCCCCTCCATGCCATACACACAAAGATACGCCCCGCCGATACCGACGGCATTCTCGGGGGTCCAGGTGCGCGCCGGATTGTATTTCGTGGTGACGAGGCGGTGACGCGGATCGAGCGGCGTCGCGACTGGCGCACCGAGATAAACGTCGCCGAGACCCAGCACGAGATAGCTCGCGTCAAAGACGATCCGTTTCACCTCGTCAATGCTCTCCAGACCGTTGATGCGGCGGATGAACTCGATATTGCTCGGGCACCAGGGAGCATCCGGCCGGACGGATTGCATGTATTTCTGGATCGCCTCCAGCGTCGACGAATCCTCCCACGAAAGAGGCAGGTGAACGATCCGCGTCGGAACGACCATATCGTCGATCGGCGGCAAGGCATCATCTGCCGCCTGCACGCGGGCCAGAAGATCCGCAAGAGGAAGCGTGCGGCTGTCGAAGTGGACCTGCAACGAACGGATGCCCGGCGTGATGTCGACGACGCCCGGGATCGCGGCCGCCTCCATCGCGGCGAAGAGTGCCTGAACGCGGAAGCGAAGATTGAGATCCAGCACGAGCGGGCCGTATTCGACGAGCAGGTAGTTATCCCCTGCCCCGCGATAGACCACTTCCGGCCGCTCGCCCTGAGCCTGAAAGCGATGGAGAATTGCCTCGTCGAGTGCCGAGGCCTCTGCCTCGACTGTGAGACGCCGGAACTTCACGCGATCGCCGGCTTTGAGCTGACCGAGTTTCCAGAG
>CAZSMN010000493.1:0-2315 GCA_964607615.1 uncultured Chthoniobacterales bacterium
GATTCATAAAAGGTTGGTGGGGTGTGGGGTTCTGATGCGGGGTTTATTTCTCAACCATTTTGTAGAACTTGCTCAGGAAGCAGGAGCCATCGAGGCCCCGCACGATCTCGATGCCGGTTTCCACCCGTTTGAAGAGAAGCGTGCTTGGGAAGGTGGGGTTGCCTGCGCCATTGGGCTTCTCTTTCGCGATGTTCGGGTTCTGTTTCAGCCACTGGAGGAGAGGGAAGATATCGACGACGGTATTGCAGGCGTAAGCCGGATAGCGCGCGCCGCCGATGTTCCGGTAGTAGTCGGTTTTCCGCCGGGTGAACTGCCAGATGTACTGCTTGGCGGCCGAGTTGTGAAAAAACCCGACATCCCAGACCTGATTCTTGATCGTCACGGTGCGGATCGGCGACATCGAGTGGTTCTTCGACTGGGCGAGCTCGACCTGGAGCCGGACGGGGAACGATCCTTGCGTGCCGGTCGCGGTCCCGTCGAAGTAGAGCTCGTGCATGACGTTGTAGTCCATCTTGCTCGAATCGGTCTTGCCGTTCACCTTCGGGTATCCGAAGGCGAAGTTCCATGTTGCGGTAAGGCTGCGGGCGGTGAGGTTGTCGGAGATCCTGGCCGGTTTTGCGAGGTCGTAGGCCATCATCGGGTAGCTCTTGATGTATTCGCCGGCCCCGAGCGCCCAGTTTACTTTCCATTTTTTCCCCTTGTCCAAGACCTGGAGGAACTGCCGGCCGGTCCGGGGGAGCGTCGATTTGCCATCGGTTGTCTTCTCCCACTTGGCTGCGTTGGCAAACATGGCCTTGGGAGCAATAGCAATCGTCACGCTGTTGGTGGTGGCGCCATCGACCTTGGCGCGCACCCAGTTGCCGGCGTTCCGGTAGCCGATCGAGTAATCCGCAAGAAAAGCGCAGGCTGTTCCGCTGATTCCCGAAGTCCCTCCGAATCCGCTCTTGAAGCGGTTGTCCATCGCTGTGGGTGTCACGCTCTCGTGGATGAACAGGTTGCCTCGGCCGTATTTATTCTTGTACTGGTTGAACGCCTGCTTGACGGTCTGGGCTGAGATTTCGGGTGTGTTGGAGGTCTGGGCTCGAATGCCTGCTGTGAGAGCGAGCAGAGATCCCAGGGTGACAGCGAGAATGCGGTGAGGGGTTTTCATAGGGGTATGTGGGAGACAACCCCTCCGAGGCAGGAACGGAATGGCAACAGGACGCAAACCGTCGTTGGAGACACGGTTCGCTACTTCAGGGGGGTGACTTATTCACCTAAGATCGGCCGCTATCGTCAATCCCACGATACGGCAAATAATGTGGTATTGTAACGCGAATGAACGTGTGTATGGCCCGTTTCGCTCATTCTTGGTCGATGTCGCTGACGGTTGTCATTCGGCTCCGGGGAGAGGTCCCGGCGACCTTAGTGAGCGGCAGTGGATGTCCGACCGAAAAATCAGAACTGCCTGAGAAAACGCAGGTCGTTTTCGACGAGCATGCGGATGTCGGGGATGCGGGCTAGGTTCATCGCCAAGCGGTCGAGGCCGAAGCCGAACGCGAAGCCGCTCACGTGCTCCGGGTCGTAGACGCGGTCGCCGCGCCGGTCGCAGATGGCTTCAAAGACGGCCGGATCGACCATGCCGCAGCCGGCGAGCTCCATCCACTTGTTGCCGAGGGCCTCGGCACGGATGTCGATCTCGTAGCTCGGCTCGGTGAAGGGAAAAAAGTGCGGGCGGAACTGGAGCTCGGTTCCTGCGCCAAAGAGGTCGCGGAAGAAAAACTCCAGCGTGCCCTTGAGGTCGGCGAGGCTGACATCCTCGGCCACGTAGAGGCCTTCCATCTGGGTGAATTGCGCGAGGTGGGTCGCATCGACCTCATCGCGGCGGTAAGCGGCGCCGGGCGCGATGATGCGGACGGGCGGCGGCGTGTTCTCCATCACGCGGATCTGGATGGTCGACGTGTGAGAGCGGAGAAGGCGGCCATCGGGGAGGTAAAACGTATCCTGCTCGTTGCGCGCCGGATGATCGGCCGGGGTGTTGAGCGCATCAAAGCAATGCCACTCGGTTTCGATGTCGGGACCGTCGGCGATCGCAAAGCCCATGCGGCGGAAAGACCGCACGGCGCGGTCGAGGAGCTGTGTAAGAGGATGGAGCGTGCCGGGGGCACGTCCGGTGCCTGGCAGCGTGAGGTCGAGGGAACCAACCGCGGCGGCGTCCGCCTCTTCCAGCAACGCCAGCTCGCGGATCTCAAGCGCTGACGTTACGGCCTGCCGGAGCTCGTTGAGGAGTTTTCCGATGACGGGACGTTCCTCCTTGGGCACGTTCCGCATGCCTT
>CAZSMN010000494.1:0-2285 GCA_964607615.1 uncultured Chthoniobacterales bacterium
CGAGATCGGCGCCATCAACAGTCCGCGCTCCGTCACCCTGTCCGGCGAGCCCGCCGCGTTGGAGGAGATCGCCCGCCGACTCGAAGCGGCCGGACTCTGGTGCCGGTTCCTCCGCGTGAACTACGCCTTCCACAGCTTCCTGATGGATCCCGCGAAGGACGCTCTTGAACAGGCGTTGAGGAACATCCGTGCGCAGAAAGAGCGAATCCCGCTCAGCTCCGCCGTGACCGGCCGGCTCAGCGACGGCGAGAACTTCGGCGCCTCGTATTGGTGGGGAAATATCCGCCGCCCGGTGGATTTCGCCGGCGGTGTGCGATCGCTCATCGATGCAGGGTTCACATCGTTCCTCGAGGTCGGGCCCCATCCCGCGCTCTCCGGTGCTGTCAGCGAGTGCCTCAAGGAGGCAGGCGCCAAGGGATTTGTCTGCCATTCGCTCCGCCGCGGGGAACCGGAAGAACAAACCCTCCTCGGCTCACTCGGCAACCTTTTCACACGCGGCCTCTCCATCCGCGTCCACTCGGAGGGCAAACACACCGACCTCCCTTCGCATCCCTGGCAGCATTCAGCCTACTGGCACGAGGCTCCGGAATCCCAGGCCGCGCGCCTTGATCCACCTCTCCATCCCCTGCTCGGCGTAGCGCAGTCCTCCGCGGAGCCCGCATGGTGCCTGCACCTCCAGCCGGAACTCCTGCCCTACCTTGCGGACCACCGTCTGAACGGACGCGGCGTTTTTCCGGCAGCCGCCTATGTCGAGACGGCCCTCGCCGCTGCGCGGGAGCTTCACAAGACCGGCCCTCTGGTGCTCGAGGATGTCGAGTTCCGCCGTGCGCTCCTCCTGCCCGGCGACGGCCAGACGATGCACGTTGAATGCCGGTGCAACACATCAGAAGCGACGTTCCAGATCAATGCCCTCAGCAGCGGCGGACAGGCATGGACCACTCATGCCGTCGGAGGCCTTCGATCCGCAACGAACGACCCACTGCCTGATCCTGCCGATCTCACAGAGATCCAAACCCGCTGCGATGAAAACCATTCGGGCGAGAAAGGCTACCGCCTCTTCCGCGAGAATGGATTTGAGTTCGGGGAATCCTTCCGCTGCCTCTCCCGTGTGTGGCGGCGCGATGGCGAAGCGCTCGGCGGGATTGTTCCCGGCGACTCGCTCGATCCGTCACGCTACCTCTTCCACCCCGCGATGCTGGATTCCTGCTTCCAGGTCGTCCTCTCGACCCTCACACAAGCGCAGCGGGCGCGGGGATTGTTCCTGCCGGTGAGCATTGGACGGATGCAGTTCTTCGCAAAACCGCAGGGAAACCTTTTCAGTCACGTCCGCCTGCGCGAGTTCAACGAGCTTTTCATCACGGCCGACCTCTGGCTTTACGATGAAACCGGCGCAACCCTTGCTGTGATCCGGAAATTCCGCTGCGCAGCGGTGGATTACCAAAGCGCGGCAGCACGTAATGAGGCCGATCCCTACTACGAAATCGCCTGGCAGGAATCCCCGCTCGACGATGAAGAGAGTTCCCCGGCACGCTGGATCGTTGTCGGCGATTCAAACGGACCCGCCGGAACCATCGCGCGGGCTTTGGCAGGAGAAACCGTTACCGCTCTTTCGTCCGTATCAGACTTGGTCGCCTCTCCGTTGCCGGCGGAGGAACATTCTCATGTGGTTCTGGTGCTGGACGGCGCTTCTGAAAAGGAATTCGGACGAATAAAACAGCTCTGCTGCGAGCTTCTGACGATTGCCCAACATCTTGCCGCACGGTCAAAGCCCGCTCGGCTCTCGATCATCACACAGTCGGCGCAACCGGCCGACGGCAATGCCGTGGATCCCGCAGCAGGCGCAGCGATCGGCTTCGCCCGCGTCGTGATGAACGAAATGCCGGCCCTGAAATGCCGCGTTATCGACCTGCCGGGTGGAGACTCCGCCTGTCTGGACAAAGAACTGGTAAAGGAACTGCGATCCGGAACGGAGGACGAGGTGGCCCTCCGGGGCGGCCGCCGGCTTGTTCCACGACTCGCCCGCTTTCAGCCTGCCACAAAGAAGCTTCCGGGCACCGAAACACCCTTCCGTCTGGAAATTCTCAAAGCAGGGAGTTTTGACCAGACGGCCTTCGTGGCGCATAAACCGACTGCCCCCGGCCCGGGCGAGGTTGCCATGGAGGTCCTCACAGCCGGCCTCAACTTCCGCGACGTGATGAAGGTCCTCGGGATCTATCCTCTCGAGCAGGCCATCGATCAGTTGCTCGGCGACGAGTGCGCAGGCGTCGTCACCGCCGTTGGAGAAG
>CAZSMN010000495.1:0-2258 GCA_964607615.1 uncultured Chthoniobacterales bacterium
TCTCCATCGCGGGCGTCACGCCGGTGGCGAAATAGTAATAGAAGATGTAGCCGTCCATGTTGGTCACCCCGGGCGAGCTTTCGAACTTGTAGCCGCCGAAAAAGGGCAGGCGCCAAGTGCTCTTCGGGTAGTAGTAGGCCTCCGGCGAGCGGACCTTGAAGGCGATGGTGCGCGCGGTGACGGCGCCGATGTTCGCGGCGTCGGTGAGGATTTTCTTCATCCGCTCGTCGGGCGCAAACGGCTTGCCCTTTTCGATTCCGATGGAGGCAAAGAGGCCAAGCATGGTCGGATCGCTGCCGCCGGGCGGCTCCTCCTGGATGACTTTGTTGAGCATTTCCCAGAACGTGTAGTCACCGGGCGCGACGTAGGTGGCCGGGACGCCGGAGGCATTGACGAACTTCATTGCGGGCGGGCTCGCGGCCTCGGCGAGCGGATACACTTTGAGGTTCTTTTTCACCGACTCGACGCCGGGCTTGGTGGAGCCGTCGACGACGAAGGCGCGGAAGAAAAGCCAGTTGCCGTAGGTGCTGGGGCGCAGGACGACATATCCCTCCGGGATCTCTCCGTCGTAGCCGGGAGGGAGGACGAGATACTTGCCGCCCTTGCCGCGATCTTCGCCAGTGATGCCGACGTCACCAACCCAGCGATACCAGAAGTCGTTCACGCCCCCGAGGACCTTGGGCGGGACCTCCACGACGAGCGGGCCGTTTTTCGTATCGAGCCAGATGAAGTTATAGACCGTGTTGTCGTTGGCCGTGAGCTCCACGGTTCGCGGGTCGACGAGATCCTCCCAGATGACGTCGGTCTGATTCACCGGGCCGTTCTGGGTGATCGAGTCGCGCATGCCCGCCTGGTTCACGATCGGGATGGCTAGGAGGTAGGCCTGGAGGGCGCGGGAGCGGTCGAGGTTGTCGTAGATTTTTTCGACGGTCTCCGCGGACGGGTAGCCATAGCTGAGGTTGAGCGTGCCGATGGAGCTCTCGATCTTGTCCGGCACGGCCACGCCGGGTGCGATGGGCGTCGAATACTTCAGGTTCGGGTCGGCCGGGATCGAGTAGCGATCCTGCGCGAGCAGGCTGAGCGGGCTGGCAAGCAGCGCGGCGAGGGCGGCGCACGTAATGGTATGCTTGGTCATGGATGGTGGTATTGGCTGGCCTACTTACTTCGCATCGTCGGCTTTCTTCATGCCTTCCTCAAGAGTCTTGATGTCGGCGGGTGAAAGCTGTGGGCGATTCACTTCGATCGTCAGCTTGTCGAGCTTGGCGGTGAGTGGGAACGGCGGCTGGTAGTCGGCGTCGTTGACACCCGTCAGCGTGTCGGAGCCGACGTCGAAGCTCTCATCCCATTGGAGGATCATGGGCAGAGTTTTCGGCATCGTGATGGTCTGGACCACCTTGCCATCGACCTTGAGAGTGCCGGTGCCCGGGCGGCCGAGGCCGCTCATGTTATTGAAAGCGAGCGTGCCAATGCCGAGGCCATCGTATTTGAAGTCAAACTCGAGAGTGTGCTTGCCGGGGGTGAGGGCATCGGGGCCTTCCCATTTGACGCGCTCGAGATCAATGAGGTTCCAGAGGAAGACAGGCTTTCCCTTGAGAAGGTAGAAGCCGTAGCCGGCGAACCGGCCGCCGGAGGTGAGGATCATTCCTTCCGCGCCACCTTCAGGGACCGTGATGTTCGCCGTGATGGTGTAGGAGGCGTTGAGCAGGAAGGGCGAGTCACCCTGCGGCAGGCCAACCATCGGGTGGGTATAAACAAACTCGGTGCGACCGGCGGTGATGTTCGGGCGCGGAGCGACGATGCGCGCGGCAACCGAGGCATCGAGCGGAAGAACCTGATGTTTCTGCGCCTCGGCGAGGAAGGCTTTCCGCATTTCGGCCACTTTGTCCGGATGCTTCGCGGCGATATCATCAGCCTGCGAGAAGTCCTCGTTCAGGTTGTAGAGTTGAAAGATCTGGTTGTTGAGCGGATCGGAACTGGCCGCTCCGAAGACTTCCCACGGCGCGCGGTTGACCTTGGTGCTGAGCAGCCAACCGTCTTGATAGAGCGCCCACTGGCCGAACATCTCGAAATATTGCGTGGTGTGCTTCGAGGGGGCTTTGGCGTTTTCTTTGTCAAACGTGTAGGCGAAGCTTGTGCCCTCGATCGGCTTTTGCGGAATGCCATCCACGGTCTCCGGTGCCGCGATGCCTGTCACCTCGAGGATGGTCGGCACGACATCAATGACGTGCATGAATTGTTCCCGGAGCGCGCCCTTGTCC
>CAZSMN010000496.1:0-1378 GCA_964607615.1 uncultured Chthoniobacterales bacterium
AGGTTGTCTTTGTCCTCGCGGACGAGGTCTGCGAGACAAGCTACGCCGACCGTTCCGGGAAATACATGGGCCAGCGCGGCATCACGGTCCCGCGCTTGTAGGCCGCCTGGTGCGTTAGTGTTCCTTGTCGCGGCTGGTCGCCCAGCGAAGCCAAAGCGTGGAAAAGCCGCCGAGAAGGAGGTAAATCCCGATCATCAGGCCGAACAGCGCATCGCGCTCGCCCATGGTGCGCGTCAGCAACAGAGCCGCCACGGTGACCATGAACAGGCCGGTGATCAAAGTTCCCAGCCAGTGGAGAATCGGACGGCTGCGCAATGAAACGATAATGCGTGCCAGACCGTTGAAGGCGAACGTGAGAGCGAAAAATCCTCCGGCCCATTTGGCCGCCACCTGCGTGTCGAGAACGAGAGCCCCCGCCGCGACGATATTCAGGCCGGCAAAGAAAATCGTTCCCAGAAACTGGCTCCAGTTTTTCCCGTGAACCGCGTAGGCGATGTCGGACACCCCGGACACCGCGAGGAAAAGCGCCAGCACCCAGATCGAGCGGTGAGCCGCGATGCCGGGCGCGAGAAAGCAGCCCAGCCCGAGACCGATCGCCAGAAGAGCAAGAACCGCCGAAGCCGGCACCGTCGGTGGTGTCTCCTGCCAGACTTTCGCATCCCTCGTTCCCTCCTCCCGCAGAGGTTTTTCGCCTCTTTCTTTGAGGATCCGCTCCATCCGCCGCCGGAGCCGATCCGCCCAGTCCTGGCACTGGTTGCTGAAGAACGAGTAGTAGTAGCCATCCTCCATCTCATCCAGGGCCTGCTTCGCGACGTCGACCGGATAGGCAGGTCCGATGAGCCAGTAGCCATTTTTTCCGAGATCAGAGAGCGAGTTGATCGGCTTGCCGTAATCCTCCTCGCTGAAACGCTGCCCCTTTTCGCTGTAGCCGATGTTTTTGAAAACACGGTCTCCCTCAATGAAGAAAAGTTGCTCGTGGACGAACTCGATATTGAGCGCATCGCCCAGCCGGTTGTTCGTCACCGGCGCAATCCACGAAAAGCCATCAAGGAAGCGCTTGCCGAACCGGCAGTAGGACGAGGGTTCTTCCATGTCCCCGGACTATCGCGCACCGGCAACGGCCATCCAATCTCAAAAGCAACCGGCAAGCGACGGCCCGCTTTATCTCCTTGCCCGCAAAGGAGACGCATGCGAAAAAACAACCATCGCTTCGCGTTGAAAACAACGCAGGCCCAAGCCGGGGGTATAGCTCAGTTGGTAGAGCGTCTCGTTCGCAATGAGAAGGCCTGGGGTTCGAATCCCCATACCTCCACCAAGCCCGCCAAGCGGGCTTCCAAAATGCGGCGTAGCCGCCAAGGGGATGAGAACGGAGTTCGAC
>CAZSMN010000496.1:1478-2256 GCA_964607615.1 uncultured Chthoniobacterales bacterium
TGCGCGTCCCGCGGTGCGGGACATTGAAAATCCAAGCGAAGCGAAAAGAGCAGAGGGTTGCCGCTAGGCAACGATAATCCCCATACCTCCACCAAGCCCGCCAAGCGGGCTTCCAAAATGCGGCGCAGCCGCCGGGGGGATGAGAACGGAGTTCGACTGCGCGTCCCGCGGTGCGGGACATTGAAAATCCAAGCGAAGCGAAAAGAGCAGAGCGTTGCCGCTCGGTAACGATAACCCCCATGCCTCCACCAGGCCCGCGTACAGAAGAAACGCCACGGAGGAGACCCCCGTGGCGTTTTTTAATCGATCGGTTATCCGATGCTTAGAAAGCGAAGCGGAGACCGGTGCGGACGTTGGCAAGGTTGCCGGTGCCGCCGTAGAGGTAACGGCCATCGGCGAAGAGACCGATGTGGTCCGTGACGCGGTATTCGAGACCCGCGCCGACGTTGCCGTAGCCCTTGGCGTAGCCGTCAAATGCGACGCCGCCACCAACCATCACGTAAGGAGCGAGGTTGAGGGAGCAGATCGGGTAGCGGAAGAAGAAGTTTCCGCCAGCCGGGAACCATTCGCCCTGGCCGCTCGAGGTCACGAAGGACTCCGTGCCGATACCGAAGTATTTGGCAAAGAAGAAATTCAGGCCAACGCCGCCGCCGGAGCCGGTCTGAACTTTCGAGTCTCTCGTTCCGATGATGCCGGAGTAGAACGCGTCGACCTGGAATTCCATGTCACGGAATCGGCAGGACGGCTCGACGACTTCGACTTGTTTGAAGGTTTTACC
>CAZSMN010000497.1:0-2253 GCA_964607615.1 uncultured Chthoniobacterales bacterium
CGGGACACTTCGTCAAGATGGTCCACAACGGCATCGAATACGGCATGATGGCCGCGTACGGCGAAGGCGTTGACATTCTGGCCAACGCCAATGTCAGCAAGCGCGAGACGAAGGCCGACGCCGAGACGGCCCCCGCGATGCACCACGATCTCGACTACGATCTCAACCTTGCCGACATCTCGGAGGTCTGGAGGCGCGGCAGCGTCGTGAGTTCCTGGCTCCTCGATCTCGCGGCGGCGTCTTTCGTGGACGATCCCCAACTCGCGAAATATTCCGGCCGGGTCTCGGACTCCGGCGAGGGCCGCTGGACGATCATGGCGGCCATCGAGGAAGCGGTGGATTGCGAGGTGCTCACGGCGGCGCTCTATTCACGCTTCCGTTCGCGCCGCGATCACACGATGGCCGAGAAGGTTTGTTCGGCCATGAGGTTCCAGTTCGGCGGTCACCTCGAGCGTCCGGCCGGGGGCTAAAAACCCCGTGGGAGTCTGGCGGAGAACCGAGCGGAGCAGTGGCGCGGGCTCCGCAGAGCCCTGCCCAAAGTGCATAACAGGCTCTAGGCTTGGAGCTCGAAGGCGAGGCGCTTCAGCGTGGCTTCGGCTGCTTCGATGGCAGACATTTTTTCCATTTCCCGCCGCGTGGTGTTCTCTTCCAGCCACGAGCGCGTGCGGTGGAGCGCGGAGGAAATTCTGAGATCTGCAGGGGAGGGGAGTTTTGCCCGGAGGGAGGAAACGCCGGACGAAGGCTCCGGTTTCGCAGGGGCCGGATCTTCACCGTCGAGCCACCCTTCAAGGGTCGGGAGCACGTCGATGGGTTTCTCAAAACGCTGCCAGACCCGGTCCTCCGCGCCGGGATCCAGGAACTCGATGAATTCCAAAGCAAGCGCCGCGTTGGGGGAATGCCGCTGGATGATTTCCCTGCACTCATCCGCGTGCTTCATGAGACGGCCCTTTGTGCCCGTGCTGTATCGTTTCTGATCCATGCCGCTCGTGAAAATGGAGCCATGGGGATTCGAACCCCAGACCTCCTCAATGCCATTGAGGCGCTCTACCAACTGAGCTATGACCCCGGATGAGTCGCACATATTTGCTGGAAAATGCGGGCAGATCAAGAACGATTCTTTGCAGAATTGACCGATCGACCGATGGCGATGATTTGCCAGCTTGCGGAAAAGCGCCGGTTCCCTCATGGTAATCCGCTCGTCCGGCAGGCTCCGGAGCCGCCGCGCAGCAGTCTTACAGAAACTTTTCTCATGAATAATTCCTTCTCCGCCCGTTCGAACGAGGCGCTGATCGAGCAGAACTACGAACGCTGGGTGGAAGATCCCCGTTCGGTCGAACCGCATTGGGCGGCATTTTTTGAAGGCTTCGAGCTGGGCGTCGCCCGGTCCGACGCGGCCCCTGAGGCCGGTGGCGACTCCGCGTTGCCGGGTGCGATGGCTCCCTCGCTGCAGACGCGCGTTGATGCGCTCGTCTATGCCTACCGCACGATGGGCCACTCGATGGCACATCTCGACCCGATGTCGGATGCGGGGCCGGATAACCCGCTGCTCAGCCTGAGGGAACTCGGCTTTGAAGAAAAGGATCTCGATCTCCCGGTATCCTCCCGTTTTTTCCGCGACGGCCGCGTGATGCCACTCCGCGAAATGATCGCCGACCTCCGCTCGATCTACTGCGACACGGTGGGCGTCGAGTTTGTCCACATCCAGAACCCGAAGATCCGCAACTGGGTCCGCGACCGCATCGAGAACCGCCGGCAGGAAATGCGCCGCGAACCGGCTGTTCACCGCGACGTTCTGCGTCGTCTCCTCGAGGCTGAGAACTTCGAGTCGTTCATCCACACGAAGTATGTCGGCCAGAAGCGTTTCTCTCTCGAAGGCGGTGAGTCGCTGCTTGTCGCACTGACGGCGATCCTGGAATCCTGCGGGCTCCGCGGGATCAAGGAACTGGTGATCGGCATGGCCCATCGCGGGCGGCTCAACGTCCTTGCGAACTTCCTCAACAAGCCGCTGAGCGTGATCTTCAACGAGTTCCAGGATAACTTCATCCCCGAGCTCGTCGGCGGTAACGGCGATGTGAAATACCACCTCGGCTACCAGACGACACGGGTGCTGCAGGACGGGAGCGAGGTGGAGATCCGTCTCGCGGCGAACCCGAGCCACCTCGAGGCGGTCGACCCTGTCGTCCAGGGCAAAGCCCGCGCCCGCCAGCGCGTGGTCGGCGACACGGCGGAGAGGAAGAAAGTGGTTCCTCTGCT
>CAZSMN010000498.1:0-2253 GCA_964607615.1 uncultured Chthoniobacterales bacterium
CATCTCGAGCCTTATGATCCGCGAGGGCGGGCCGAAGCTTTGGCACCAATTCTCGGACAAGTCGCCCGACGAGCTGAAGGTCTCCGCTGCGACAAGGGAGCGCATCCGCCAGCTCATCTTCTTCGGACCGCGGCCCGACGTCGAGCGCGTGATCTTCGTCGCGACGCCCCACCGCGGCAGCAAGCTCGCGCTGCGGCCGATCGCAGGATTCGTCGCGAAGCTGATCCGCCTGCCGTTCGCGTCGAATCCCACCGAATGGCTCACGATCCGACAAGCGATGCGCGAGGACATGCGGGCCGTTTTTGTCGCTCCGGCCAACAGCATCCAGTTCCTCAAAGCGGATTCCCCGCTTCTCACCTCGATCCTGCGGCTTCCCGTCACGAAGAAGGTGCCCTACCACTCGATCATCGGAGATCGCGGCAAAGGGAACACCCCGAACAGCACGGACGGTGTCGTGCCGTATTGGAGCTCGCACCTCGAAGGCGCGGTCTCCGAGAAAATCGTGCCCTCGGGCCACGGAGCGAATGAAAACGCTCAGGGCATCGAGGAGATGCGCCGCATCCTGCTCAAATACGGCCGGAACTGAGTCCCTACTTCCGCGGCACGAAGAGCATTGCCCAGCCGACGAGGAACAAAATCCCGCCAATCGGCGTGATCGCGCCCAGCCAGCGGATGTTTGTCACGGCGAGAAGATAGAGCGAACCGGAAAAAACCAGCACGCCCAGCGCCCAGACAACCGTGACGCGGGGCCGGCGGTCCGCCGCCCAGAGCGCGGCCACGGCATGCACCAGATGGTAGAGCACCGCCGTCTGCCAGATCGCCGCCGTGCCGTTCGACGCAAGCACATCCTTCAAACCATGCGCCCCGAAGGCTCCGAGAGCGACTCCTGTGAATCCCAATAAGGCTGCAAGCGTGACGGCGGACATAAGCGAAAAGCTTGCCACAAAACCCGCCACACGCAACGCCATCAGCAGCGAGCAGGAGATGAGCGGGGGAGGGGGAAATCACTATCCCCAGAAAAAATACAGACCGCCGTGACGAATGCCACGGCGGCCTGTTGTTCCCCCCAGAACGCTGCTAAGGTGACACAGCTTTCGCAGAGCGCAATACTTTTTTCAAAAATTTCTAAACCGGCAGTTTCTCCCCAGCGATGAGGTCGTCGAGCGACTGGCGTTTGCGGATCTCATGCACCGCCGTTCCATCGATCAGGATCTCCGGAAGGAGCGGGCGGGAATTGTAATTGGAAGACATCACGAAGCCGTAAGCGCCCGAGCTGAGCACGGCGATGGTCTCACCCGGGGCGAGTGGCGGAAGCGGCCGGTCCTGCGCAAAGAAATCCCCGCTTTCACAAACCGGGCCGACGACATCCATCGGGAGGGTCTCCGCGTGGGATTCCTTGAGCGGAACGATCTGGTGCCATCCCTCGTAGAGCGCGGGGCGTATGAGGTCGTTCATGGCGGCATCGATGATGGTGAAGCGCTTGGCGGGCGTCTCTTTGACGTATTGCACCGTCGTAAGAAGAGCGCCGGCATTGCCGACCATGTAACGGCCGGGCTCGAAGAGAATGCGGAGCCCGAGCGGGGCCAGAAGCGGGACGATGGTTTCCGCGTAGGAGGCCGCCGTGATGCGATCCGGACGTTCCTGCCACCAGGATTCCTCACCGCTGGACAGGGCCTCGTCATAAACGATGCCGATACCGCCTCCGATGCTGAAGAATTCGATCTGGTAGCGGGCTTTGAGATCCGCCACGAGTGCGGCGAGCTTGGCGGCCGCCTCGGCGAAAGGCTTCACTTCGAGGATCTGCGAGCCGATGTGCGTCTGCACGCCGCGGAGACGGAGGTTCGGGAGCTTTGCCGCGATCTCATAGACCTCCGCAGCGCGGTCGATGCCGATGCCGAATTTATTTTTGCTCTTTCCCGTGGAAATGAACTTGTGGGTTTTTGCATCGACATCCGGGTTCACGCGGATGGCGACCGGAGCGACAAGACCAAGCGAACCGGCAACGTCATTGATCCGCTCAAGCTCGCCCTCACTCTCGACATTGAAGCAATAGACGCCCTCGCGGAGCGCGTAGGCGATCTCGTCCCGCGTCTTGCCCACGCCGGCAAACGTGCAGCGGTCTGCCCGGCCGCCGGCCTTCAGCACGCGGAAGAGCTCGCCGCCCGAGACGATATCGAAACCTGCGCCTTCTTTCGCGAGGAGGTTGAGCACGGCGATATTGGAATTCGCCTTCACGGCAAAGCAGACCATGTG
>CAZSMN010000499.1:0-2250 GCA_964607615.1 uncultured Chthoniobacterales bacterium
AGGAATTCCCGTCACCCATCGCGATCACAACACGCAGCTCACCATTTTCACCGGTCACGAGGATCCGACCAAGGAAGGTTCGAGCATCGACTACACCGCCATCGCCTCGGCCCCGGGCACGAAGGTGATGCTCATGGGCGTGGAGCGCCTCAAGCCTATCACCGACGGGCTGCGCAAGGCCGGAATGCCCGACGAAACGCCCGTCGCCCTGGTCCGCTGGGCCACCACGGCCGGACAGGAGACGCTCACCGGCACACTCTCCGACATCGCCGCCAAGGCCGAAGCGGCGGCTTTCAAAGCTCCTGCCGTGGCCGTCTTCGGCGACGTCGTCGACCTCCGGAGCAAGCTGAACTGGTTCGAGTCTCTTCCCCTCTTCGGCCGCCGGATCGCCGTTACCCGCACGCGCGCCCAGGCCGGAGAACTCGTCGCGCGACTCCGCGAGCTCGGAGCCGATGCGTTTGAAATGCCGATGATCCGCATCGAGCCCGCGCCGGACAAGCGGGAGTTCTATGAAATCGTCGCCTATTCCCACGGCTACGATTGGATCATCTTTACGAGCCCGAACGGCGTGGACGCCTTCTTCTCCGCGTTTTTTGAGATTTACAAAGACGCCCGCGACATCGGTGCGGCACGCATCGCGGCGATCGGGCCTGCGACCGCCGAGCGCGTGCGCGCCTACCGCCTCCAGGTCGACGTCCAACCCGAAAAGTATGTCGCCGAGGAGATCGTCAAAGCCCTCCAAAAGGAAACGTCCGTCGAGAATCTCAAAATTCTCCTCGCCCGTGCCGAAGGGGCCCGTGAGGTTTTGGCCAAGGAACTTTCGGCCCTCGGGGCGATCGTGGACGAAGTCGTCGCCTACCGGACCGTGCCCGAAACCGGAGACGCCACCGGCGGCCTCAAGCGCTACCGCGAGACGGGAGCCGACCTCGTGACCTTCACCAGTTCGTCCACGGCGGAGAACTTCCATGCCCTCAACCTTCCTCCCCGTGAAGCGACCTCCTTCGCCAGCATCGGACCGGTGACTTCCAAAACCATGCGCCAGCTTGGAATGGACGTCGACCTCGAGGCGAAGGTTCACGACATCCCGGGGCTCGTCGATGCGATCGTCAAATTTTTCCGAGCGCGTTGACAAATGGCATCTCGAAAGGAACCTTCGACGTAATGGATCTCATAAATATCCAAGAAATGATTGCTGATCTGGAATCCATGGGACGTGCGGACTCGGACAAAAAATCCCAAGTCTCGCCTCAGAGAATCGCCGAGCTGAGTGCCGACTACCTTGTTGCTTCCAGCCCGCGGATCGCTCCTCCGCTTTCTCTGCACGAAGCAGTGATCCGGCGGATTTCGGCCGAGCCGGCCAGAGTTCGCACCGACGCGAACGGTCACGTCGTCGAAATCAATCCTGCCTTCTCAGGTCTTTGCGGTTTTTCCTTTACCGAGATCCGCGGACGCAAGCCGGGGTCCCTGCTTCAGGGTCCCGACACCGAGGCCGATTGTGTCGAGATCATCCGATCCGCCGTCCGCGATGGGAAAAGCTGCGAGACGGAAATGTGGAATTACCACAAAGACGGATCGCGCTACCGGGTCCGTATCCAGATCGAACCTCTCGTCGACGGTGATGGAAAGCTTACCGGATTCCAAGCCACCGAGACGAAGCTTTCGTAACTCGTCTTGGTCACGTCAAGCTGGTCGCTGAGGCGGCTCGCTAAGGCCGTCGATTCTTTACGGCCGGATTCACCGCAAGCAGGATCACACCCGGATGCGGAACGGATTTCATCGTGTCCTGATCAACGCAGATGCCACTCGATAACCGAAGGCTCCGCGATCCCATCCCCCTCACGAAATGCGATGCGGAAAAAGCGTGCGGAAACCGGCTTGTCCATCTCGATCGGTGAGCCGCTGACAGGTTCGCCCGTATAGTCCTCGAGCACCTGCCACTCAGTACCATCCGGGGAGTATTCGAGCCGGAAGGCATATTTTTTCCACGCATACTCCGGGCGGATGAGGTGTCGTTCGACCCGTGTGGGTTTTCCCAGATCGATCTGAAGCCAGGAATTGGCGGACTCTCCCGTCCATCGGGTCGCGTAGTTGTTGTCAAACGCCAGTTCCGGCGACGCATTCTTCCCATAGCCCGATGCGGTGATCGTGGATTTCTCCGTCAAGTCCCGACGGCTTTCGCTCCTGCCTTGCGCAAACAAGGGAGCATAGTGTACAGGTCATTTGTCTTTAATCGTCCCGTCTGCCGAAATC
>CAZSMN010000500.1:0-2244 GCA_964607615.1 uncultured Chthoniobacterales bacterium
TTTGAGGGCGTCGAGGCGGGCCTGGATGCTGCCGTCCCAGACGTCGCTGCCGATTTTGACGCGCGTGCCGGCGATGAGGGCCGGGTTCTGGCGGAATTCGGTGGTGATCTCACCGAAGCGCGACCGCAGGTTCTTTTCGATCTCGGCGACCTGCGGCGCATCGAGCGGCGTGGCGCTCTCCACGACCGCATGGTGGAGCGAGGTCTCGAGACGGACGAGACGGGTCAGTTCCTTTAGAATCGGCAGGTAGTGCCGGGGCTTGGCTTCCGCCACTCCATCAAAGACCTGGCGGAGCCGGGCATGGTCGAGGCGCCCGTTGACGAGCGTCATCTCGAAGAGTTCGCGGGACTGGCGGCGGGCGTCTCGGCTGAGTTTCATGAAATCAGGCGGCGATCTGCTTGGAGGTTTCCCCTGCGAGGCGGTCCTGGTCTTCCTTGGTCAGGACGCGACCGGCCACCTTGGCGGTGGTCTGAACGACAAGGTCGACCATGTCCTTGCGGACTTCCGCAACCATCTTGGCACGGTCGAGTTCAACGGCTTCGTGCGCCTTGGCGATGATGCCCTCGGCGTCGCGGATCGACTGCTGGAGATGTTTCTGGGCATGGGCATCGGACGACGCGCGGCCCTCTTCGATGATGCGCTGGGCATCGGCGTTGGCCTTGCGGAGAATTTCCTGACAGCGGATCTCGCTCTCGGCGAGCTGACGCTTGATTTTCTCGGCGTTGGCCTGCCCCTCTTCGATACGGCGGCGGCGCTCTTCGAACATCGCAACAACCGGCGCGAAGGCGAATTTCTTCAGGATCAGGTAAACGACCGTGAAGAGGATGAGCTGGGCGATGAATTTGGGCCAGGAGACCCCGAACGTGGCAAAAATTTCTGAAAGTGCTTCCATGGAAATCGGAGAAAAAAGCCGGCGCTGCGCCGCCCCGTTCTGGGAGGGCGCAGCACCGGGATAAGCGTTACTTGCCGATGATCGTCATGATCAGCGCGTAAATGGCAATGGCCTCGGCCAGCGCCATACCGATGATGGCGAGGGTGAGGACTTTGCCGGAAGCGCCCGGGTTGCGACCGACCGCTTCAACGGCCTTCGCCCCGATCATTCCGATGCCGATGGCTGCCGCGCCGCCCGCGATGGCGAGGGCCAGATTGCCGCTGATGGATCCGGCTGCCGCCGCTGCTTCTGCGATGATGTATGGGTTCATTTTTCTTTTTTGTTGGTTTCTCCGGCGCCCGCAGTCTTTGCCACGGTCCCGACGGAAAAGTGGTTAGTGCTCCTCTTCCTCGTCGTGAGCCGTGGAGAGCTGGATGTAGACGGCACAAAGGAGCATGAAAACGGTCGCCTGGAGGATGCCGACGAGGATCTCCAGGAAGTAAAAGGGCACCGGGAGCGTCACCGAGGCCACATAAGCCACCCACTGCGGGAGGTTGAGCGTCTTCCCGAGCGTGATCATCGTCACGAGCAGGTTCTCACCGGCAAAAATGTTGCCAAAGAGACGCAGCGAGAGGGAAACCGGACGGAAGGCCGTCGACACCACTTCGATGATGCCGACGAAAAAGAAGATCGGGACGAGGACGAGGCCCATGAAACCCTTCACCCCGCCTTTGACGCCGAACATGTGGACGAGAAAATGCTTCAGGCCGACGCTTGTGATCGTCCAGTAGAACCAAAGCACCATGAACAGCAGCGCCATCGCCAGGGTCATGTTGAGATCCGCCGTCGTGGGGCGGAGGAGCGGAGTCGTCACGTCGGGGACATTGAGAAAGCCCGGCTCGCGAACTCCCCAACCGATCGAGCCCACGCCTGGGAAGAGCGCGAACCAGTTCGAGGCGAGGATGAAAACGAAGAGTGTGGCGAGAAACGCGAACGTGCGGGCGATCATGTGCCGGCCGACAATCGCTTCCAGCATGTCGTAGAGCATCTCGACAATGGTCTCGAAGGAATTCTGACGAGCCCCCGGAATGAGGGTCATGTTGCGCGTGGCCCGGCGGCAGAACCAAATGACAAAGGAGGCGATGATGGCGCTGACAAAGATGGAGTTCGTCAGGCTCTCAGAGAACGGGATCGCCTGAAAGTCCTTGAAAAGACTCGGCGCATCGAGCGTCAGCCCGGAAGCAATAGGAAATGGAGACAGCATCAGGTTGTTAAAAAGGGACGGTCTTGCGGATGGCGCCGGGCGGATCTTTGGGGGACGCCTTGCGCCGGACGCAGGGCCCGAGGAACGCTAAGAAGTAACCAGCCGACCG
>CAZSMN010000501.1:0-2238 GCA_964607615.1 uncultured Chthoniobacterales bacterium
TTTCCAAAATGGGGTCATGTGGGGGGTATTTGTACTGTCCTTGCATTTTAGGGGGCATCATGCCCCAGGAACCCGCCCGCCACATCCTCTCCGACTTCGAGTCCACGCTGGAGAATCTCAGGAAAAATGTCCTGATGATGGCCAGCCTGACCACACGCAATCTCGAGAACGCCCGCCGGGGTCTCTTCGAGCGCGACGAAGACTGGTGCAATACCACGATCGCCGACGACGAAGAGATCGATGCGCTTGAGATTCAGATCGATCGGGACGGCATCGATACGATGCTGCGCTTTCATCCCTTTGCCTCCGATCTCCGGAACGTCATCGCGGCAATGAAGATGAGCGTGAACCTTGAGCGGGTGGCCGACCAGGCCGTGGGCATCGCCCGCCGGGCCCGCAAGCTGAACGTCAGGTCCCCGCTGCCGGAGACCCTGGCGCTCGAGCCTCTCTTCCGCCATGCCATGGCCATGCTGCAGGATGCCATCAAGGCCTATGCGGAGAACAACCACGAGCTGGCCCGCACCCTGAAGCCGAGGGATCGCGAGTTGGATCAGATGAATCGCGAATTTGCAAACAAGGTGACGGATCTCATGCCGAAGAATCCCGAGCTCATCCAGAGCTACCTCGAGCTCATCTTTATCGCCCGTTTCCTTGAGCGGATCGGCGATCAGGCGACGAATATCGCCGAGGACACCGTCTTCGCGGTCGTGGCGGAGGATATCCGCCACGCCACGCCCCTCTGAGTCCGGCTTCCGGTTTTCCTACTTTGCCTGATCGCGGGCGACCTCTTCGAAAAGCTCGACAAGGCCGTCATCGACCCGCAGGTCGACCAGCTTCCAGCCGTCCGGCCCGCGGTAGAAGTAGAACCTCCAGCGGAGGGGCAGGTCAGTATTAAGGGAAATGCACGTGTAGCGGGTGAGATTCTTGCCTGCTTCGAGGGTTCCGATCACCTCAAAGCCCGAGATCGGTCCATAGCTGTCGAGGGCCTGTTTGGTGCGCGCCTTCAGCTGGAGGACATTTTCTTTCCGCTCGGAGATCACCGTCCCCCGGGCCAGGGCATCGTAGGCGGCGTCCACGAGGCCGGACTTCAGGGCTAGGAAAAACGAATTGATCGTCGCGATCGGCGCCTCGGTTTTCGCAGAGGGCGTCGCTGCCGGCACCGGAGTCGGAGCGGGCTCGGTCGCAGCCGCAGGAAAAACCATCCGCTTGCGGGGATCGCCTGCGTCAGCCTCCTGGGCTTGGAGGATGGATGCCGCCGCCGAGGCGGCAAGAAAGAGCACAAGAGAAAATCGCATGGCCAAAGAATGCACTAGATCCCCTCGCCGTAAAGTCCGGTCACCTCAGGCGATGAGACGGGCTCGTTTTTCGCCACATCGGCGAGCGTCGCGTGGTCCATCAGTTTGGCAACGGTATTGCGGGCCTGCAGCATCACGCGGCGGAACCGGCAAACCGCCTCCTGCGAGCACTGCTTGTAGTCGGTCACCGAAACGCAGGCGATCGGCGCAAGGTAGCCATCAAAATGCCGGACGACCTCGCCCATCGTGATGCTCTCCGGCTCCTTCGCCAGCACGTAGCCACCGCGCTTGCCGGCCGTGCTCAGCACCCAGCCGCGCTCTTTCAAGTCGAGCATGATGTGCTCGAGAAACTTTTTCGGGACGTCGTTGCGGCGCGCGAGTTCACCGATCGGGATCGGCTTCCCTCCGGCATTCTCCACCAGCGTGAAAAGGGCCCGGAGGGCGTAATCGGTTCGCATCGAGAGCTGCATGAGGGGGCGAGTCATACCCCGCGACCGCACAGGGTTCAAGCCCGTCCGGAGGCCCTGCATTCACGATCCCCGTGCGCGAACCGGCGGCTGCCGGATCCGGCCGTGCATTTTTCCTTGCGTTGGCCCATGACTTTTTTCTTGCGCGGCTCAGCGCCTACACTAGTCTCTCACCTCCCGCACAACGTCGGGGGGACCGCGACTGCCACCGCCGGGTGGTTTTTTTGTCCCATCGACCGCCGCAGCACGAGAAAAGGAATTTAAAATGCCCACGATTAATCAATTGGTTCGCAAAGGCCGCAGCAAAGTTACGGTCAAATCGAAATCCCCTGCGCTGGTGAACTGCCCCCAGCGCCGCGGCGTCTGCGTTCAGGTCATGACCCGCACACCGAAGAAGCCGAACTCCGCTCTTCGCAAAGTCGCCAAGGTCCGCCTCACCAACGGCCAGGAAGTCATCGCCTATATCCCCGGTGAGG
>CAZSMN010000502.1:0-2236 GCA_964607615.1 uncultured Chthoniobacterales bacterium
GCCGAACATGCTCACCCAGGAGGGCGTGCTCGGTGTCGAATACGTCAAGCTCGGCCGCGACTTCACGCCGAAGCATATGGTTCAGCTCCCCTTCACCCGCGGGCTCCTTGGGCCGGCCGACGTCACTCCGGGCGGCTTTCTCAACGTGCGGGAGGACGAGTTTGCTCCGAACGCGATTCCGTCGACCGTCACAGGCACGCGCGCCCGGCAACTTGCCCTCGCGATGCTGATCGATTCGCCGTTTCTTACGCTGGCCGATGCGCCGGATCACTACCGCGGCCAGCCCGGGCTCGGGTTTTACCGCGGACTGCCGACGACGTGGGATGAGACGCGCGTGTTGGACGCGGTGCTGATGAAACGCCTCGTCCAGGCCCGCCGCAAAGGCGACGGCTGGTGGCTCGCCGGCATGAATGACAATGAGCCCGTCGATCTTGAGCTGAAGCTCGATTTTCTCGGCGAGGGAAACTACGAGCTGACCACCTACACCGACACGCCCGAATCCAATGAGCGTCCGGCGGCTCTCGCGGAAAAGACGAGCCTCGTCAAACGGAGCGACGTGATCCGTATCCGCATGGAACGCGACGGAGGCTTCGCAGCGAGGCTCAAGCCGGCTGCAAGGTAGACTTTCGCTGGCGCGGTCCGGCTAGTCGACCGGGTTCACGCGGCCGACGAGGAGCAGGTCGGACGGGAGGCGGGGGATGCGTTCGACCTGGTCTTCGGCGATGCCGAGGGTGGGGCCGACGATCGCGTTCGGGAAGCCGGGGATCGCTCCCGTGAGGCCGATATCCTGCACGTCGGGGGTGTCGAAGAAGATGAGGAAATGAACTTCGGTGCCGTCGAGATTCTCGATGTGGTGGGGGTAGGCACGCGGAATGAAATAAATATCGCCGGGGTGGAGCTCGTAGGTCTCCGATGATCCGCCGGGGCCCTGCACGGTCATTCGTGCGTGGCCCTGCCGGACGAAGCCGAGCTCGGCGGTCTCGGGGTGCCAGTGGGGCTCGCGCATGCCGACGCCGTGGATACGGACCGAATACATCGCCTGTGCGCGGAGGGCGGGCCAGGTATCGCGCCGGGCGACGATGGCCGAGCCGTCGGGATTGGCGAGGAGCGGCGCGCGGGACTCGATGGCGAATTTGAAGGGTGAGGGATAGCTGTCCGACTCGGTCACGACCGGCGCCGAGGCCGACCTTCCGAATTCGATGCTTTGCGGAGAGCGAGTGAGCCCGGCCAGCGCGGCGGCGTCGAGATTCCATGTGTTACCCATCACCGCCGGCGACATGCAGCCGACGAAGCCGGAAAGGCCGAAATCCTCCACGAGTTCATGCGAGAACGTGATGACAAACTCCGCGGAGCCGGCGCCCAGGTTTTCAATCGAGTGGAGCGAGCCCGAGGGAACGAAAAACATCTCGCCGGCAGCGATCGTAAAGCGCGAATGGACATTTCCGCTGGCGAAGATGGTGACGCGAGCAGAGCCCTGCAGGCAGTAGGCCACCTCGTCGGCATTGGCGTGCCAGTGGGGCTCGCGGAAGCAGCCGGGATTGATGGACAGACGATAGAGCGAAAGGCCCTTCAGAATCGGGAAGTTGGTCTTGTTTGCCTGCGTCTTGGATCCCAGCTCATTGCTGATGGCCGGTGGTGTGTCGATGAGGGAAAACTTGTGGGACATGGGATGGGGTGTTTTTGCCTGCAGTCGGTTAGTAGCTCCGCGGGGGCGGTTTTGCAACTGGCTTGGGGACCTGGAAGACTGCGCCGGGAAAGCGGGGATCCGGAATCGGGGCGGATCAGAGCTCCACGCCGTTTTTCTCGCACCAGGCGATGGCTTCCGCGTTGCCGGCGCGGGCGGCGTCGCGGAACCAGCGCTTGGCCGCTGCGGGATCGGCCTTGGTGCCGGAGCCGGAGACGAGGGCCTTGGCGTAGTTGAGCATGCAGGCGGGGTAGCCGCGCTCGGCACCGGATTTCCAGAGGCTGACGGCCTTGGCGGGATCGGCCGGCACGCCCTGACCGCGGAAGTGGAGGACGCCGAGATTGGCAAGCGCCTCACCGGAGCCGAGCTCCGCACCCCGCTCGAAAAGCCGCAGGGCCTCGGCGTCGTTTTTCGGAACCCCATTGCCCCGCGCGTAGAGATCGCCCAGCAGGTTGAAGGCGAGCGGCTGGTTGAGAGCGGTCGCGGTCTGGAGGAGTTCGGCGGCGCGGCGCGGGTTCTTTTCCACGCCCTTCCCGCGGATGAGGCACTCGG
>CAZSMN010000503.1:0-2232 GCA_964607615.1 uncultured Chthoniobacterales bacterium
CAAGCGTGTTCAGCGAACTGATCCGCTTCATCGGCGTGTAAACGAACAAATAAATCGCGATCGTCGCAAAGGCGAGGAAGGCGGCACGGTAGATTGTGAACCCTGCAAGAATGACGATGCCCGCCAACGAGCACACGATCCCACAAAGCAGCGCATCCGCCGGCTGCATACGGCGGGCGGGCAACGGACGCGTGCGGGTGCGCTTCATGAGAGCATCCAGATCGCGTTCCCACCACTGGTTAAGCGCCGCCGCACCGGCCGCGCAGAGGGCGGTTCCAAGCAGCGTGGCTGAGAGAAGCACCCAATCCATCGGCCCTCTCCAGCCGAGGAGAAATCCCATCAGCGTAGTGATCAGAACGAGGAGCGAGAGACGCGCTTTGACGAGCGTGAGCACATCGCTCATCACCGACTCACTGGAAGCGACAGCCGTTGCGGACTTCATGCCACCTCCGCGAGTTGACGCCGAATGTCCGGCTTGCGGAAACGGTCGGCCTCCCCGCCACGCAGGAGCCGGAATGCGAGCACGACACCGACCTGGAGCGTGAGGGCGCCCAGTGCCATGTGAGCCGTTGCGACATCCGCCGCTTTATTGGACCAGATCGTCCACGCGCCGAGGGCGATCTGCGCACAGACCATGCCGAGCCAGATGGCCGTCCATCCCCTCACCCTCCGGTCAGCCATCACCGACCGGGCACGAAGGAAGGCCGCTGCGATGACAACGAGGATTCCGACCGCCACCAACCGGTGCGCCATCTGGATCCAAATAAAAAGCGGATTCGTCGGAACTTCGCCAGCCGCGACCCGCTGCGCATTGATCGCCTCGATCGCCGCGGCTGACGTATCCGGAATCACTTTGCCATAGGCGAGCGGAAAGTCCTTGATCGCCAGCCCGGCATGTTCGTGCCGCATCGTCGCTCCGAGACCGAGTTGGAGAAAAACCATAACGGTTCCTCCGACTACCAGCCGGCACAGTTTCCGGTCGAGGGAAAACACATCCCAGCGTCCGCTGCGAAAGATCGGGCTGGTGACAACGGCGAGGATCGTGACGAGGCAGAAAAACGACTGCGCGAGCAGGGCGTGGAAGATACCGAGTTCGTCTTTGTAGAGAGTAACCCGGAGTCCCCCGAGAAGCCCCTGGACGCAGACAGCGACAAACGCGACAACCCCGAGCACCTTGACCCACCGGCGGGTTTCAACGGCCAGCAGCCAGGCGGCCAGAATCATCGTGAGGAGACCGACCCCCGACGCGATGAGCCGGTGGCTGTGTTCGTAAAAGATCCCCCCGACCCAGCGGTCGATCGGAAAGAGAAACATGTTGTAGCCATAGGTCGACGGCCAATCGGGCACCGACATGCCGACGCCCTTGGACGTCACGATTCCGCCCGAGCACAGGAGGACGAACGTCGAGGCCGCCGTGAAGACGGCCCAGAGGTGCACCCCGAGTCGGGAGGGCGTTGCCGTGGTGCGTTCCATGTCGCGCGGAAGCCGGAAGGTCAGTGGGATTCGAGGCGTGCGGACTCAGGGGCCGGCTGATCCTGCGGGAGGTAATCCTCCTCAAGCCCGGGGACGCTATACTCGTAAGCGCCGTGGTAGACGGTCGGAGTTTTAGGGAAATTGCCGTGTCCGGGAGGCGACGGAACCGTCCATTCCAGCGTGTTGGCATGCCAGGGATTCGCCGGAGCCAACGGACCGCGCCGGAGGCTGTAAATGACGTTCCAAAGGAAGATAAACGTCGTCAGCCCGAGCCCCATCGCGCCGATCGTCGAGAGCTGGTTGAGCGGCTGGAGCTGGCGGAGGTGCTCGTAGACCGTCGGATCCGCAATGCGACGCATCATGCCACCGAGCCCGAGGTTGTGCATCGGGAAGAAGGTCAGGTTGAAGAAGATAAACGTCAGGACAAAATGCACCTTGCCAATCGTCTCGTTCATCATCCGGCCGAACATTTTCGGGAACCAGAAGTAGATCGCTGCGAAGATCGCGAACACGCTGCCGCCGAAGAGGACGTAGTGGATGTGGGCGACGATGAAGTAGGTGTGGTGGACAAAAAGATCCACCGGCGTGGAGGCCATGAAAATGCCGCTGAGCCCGCCGATTACAAACATCGAGACAAACGCCAGCGCGAAACACATGGCGGTCGTGAACTCGATCGAGCCCCGCCAGACCGTGCCCAGCCAGTTGAACGTCTTGATCGCCGAGGGAACCGCAATCACCATTGTCGAAACCGAGAAGGTC
>CAZSMN010000504.1:0-2215 GCA_964607615.1 uncultured Chthoniobacterales bacterium
TGAATGGGGTTCAAGAGGTCGCGAGTTCAAATCTCGCCGGCCCGACCAATCCAATTTCCTGCCTCTCAGGCTCTTGGAAAAACAGCGTTTGCGCCTCCCGGATTCGTCTCCCGGCACAGCTCACGCAAGGTTTCCGCATCACCACGCAGGGCAGCCGGATCGTCTCCCACCACGAACTCCAGAAGGAGTTCCGGCGATAGAGCATGCGCATGAAGTTCCCGAAGGTAAGCGATCCAGCGGTCCCACCCCTCGGAAAGAGGCTGCCTGCTGGCAGCATCCGGCCACCAATGAAAAACGTGCAGGTGTTGAAGCCTTGGCAGCACAGCACGGAGGCTTTCAAGGCACTGATCGACCGGAGCCCCATTGGGCGGTTGCCAGAGCGTTTTGATGAACGGATGCTCGGTAGCTGCGAGGAGTTCGAGCGCGGACGCCGTCGTATCGGTCAGCGTTCCCTGATGGAATTCATACGCGATCGCGATGTTATGCCGGGATGCCAGGTCCGCGCAGCGGAGTGCATCCGAGACGACCGCTGCCCGCGACGAGGCATCTGCACCGGCCGAACCGGTCCTACCAGCCCAGACGCGGATAACCGGTGCGCCCAACGCGACGGCCGTTCCAAGGATGAAAGGAAAATCCGGACCGTTTTCTGCACCGAGGCAGTAATACGAACCGTAGGCGGCAACCGAAAGCCCGGCAGCCGCGGTCATCACGGCAACATTCTCCGCCGTCTTCAGATTCCCGGGCGGCACATGCACATCCCCGCCCCACTCAATCGCCCGCAGGCCATTCTCCACGCAAAGATCGATGATCTCCCGGGGCGCAAGCCGGCGAAATGTGACGGAAACGAGCCCGGGCGTCATCGTCATCAGGCCAGCCCCGCCAGCATTTCGCGCGTAATGCGATGACGGAGCGGCTCACCGGCAAGATACCGGCGCAGTTCCTCAACCATTTCAAAGGCAACCCTCTGCCGTTCGTGTTGCAGGCTCCCGGCGATGTGCGGAGTCAGAACGATATTCGGGAGGGAACGTAGAGGAGAATCCGGAGCGGGAGGCTCCGGAAAAGTGACATCAAGAACCGCCGAAAGATCCGGCCTTTCACGAAGCACATCGATTATCTCATCCTCCGCAATGACCGCTCCGCGCGAGGTATTGATCAAGGTCGCACCGTCCTTCATCGAAGCGATAAGGGGGCCGGTAATCAGTCGCTCGGTCTCAGGAATCCACGGGGCATGCAGGCTGACGACATCGGACCGGCGGAAGAGGTCTTCGAGGGACGTCAGCTCGACGCCGAGTTCTTCGGCTTCTGCCGGATTCAGAAACGGATCGTAGGCCAGAAGCGAAACATCAAACGACCGCAGAAGCTTTGCCGTGGCTCGTCCGGCCGCACCGAGCGAGACCAGACCTACGAGGGACCGATAGCCGCCCGGCACCCGCATTCCTTCAAAATCCGGAGTGGAAGACCTCATGCCCCGCGAGAAGTGCCAGAAACGTTTAAGGCTGAGCAGAATCGCGCCGAGCGCATACTCCGAGACCGGCACGCCGTTCGCCGCCCATGCGCTGGAAATGGTGATCCCGCGCTCCCACGCGGCATCCGTAACAAAACCCTTCACCGAACCCGCCGCGTAGAAAACCGCCTTCAGCGCCGGAGCGGCCTCCAGAAACTCCTTGCTCAGCACCGGCATCCCCCACGTGCTCAAAATCACCTCCGCCTCACGCAGTTGCCAAAGCGCCTCGCGCCAGCGCTCCGGATCCACCACCGGAGAGAGGGGCGGCGTTAAATTTTCGACCGCGGTCAACACATCCGCCGGAAAAACCTGATCCTGAAGCTGTGGCGGACACAGGATTGCGAGTCGGGTGGTCATCTTGCCGCCATGCTGTGCAATCCGGTGCGTGGGTTCGATTCTTTTCTCAACTCCGCACTCAACGCCCTCGGCCCGCGTTCCGCCGCTTCCAGCCCGCCGGCGGCAGGCCGGTCTGCTGTTTGAACCAGCGGGTGAAATAATTCACATCATCAAATCCCGCAGCGGATGCTGCCGCTGCGCTGCGGCCGCCGGCCGCGAGAACAGACGTTGCCCGGCTCAGCCTCGCCTGCGCGCGGAACTGATTCAGCGTGAGTCCCGTCTGCTCCTTGAGCTTCCGCGTGAGGTAGTCTTTCTGGTAGCCGCACCGCTGGGCGAGGACGGAGACCGGAAGGGCATTGGCACCGGGATCAGACA
>CAZSMN010000505.1:0-2215 GCA_964607615.1 uncultured Chthoniobacterales bacterium
CGCTGCCCGCGGACGGCGCTGGCCGGCTCCTCGCCGTCCGGGTCGCGGAACGCCATGCAGATGTCAACCTTGGCGTCTGTCGTGTCCAGGTCGGGGTGATATTTGATGATGAGTGCTTCGCAGAGTTGTTCGGTGGCTTTGGTAGCCTTGGTGAAGAACTTCCCGCGCTTTTCTTCTTTGGGTGGGTTAGACATTGGTTTTCTGATTGAGTTTGCTGGTGATGGCCTGTTCCGCCTGAGCGACGGTCACGATGGCTGCCGCTTCGTCGTCGTCGAACGTGATGCCGAATTCCTCCTCGATGGACATGACGAGTTCGATCGCATCGAGGGAGTCGAGTCCGAGTTCCACGAAATGGGCCTCGGGGTTGATCTGTTCCTTTGAAATGCCCTTCGTGTTTTCAAGAATGAGCGCGATCAATCTGTCACTGACCGGCTTCTCCTGGTCTGCGGTGACGGCGTGGGCGCCGGCATTCCAGCGCTTGGCAATCTCCTGACCCAGTCGGTAGGCATCTTCGAGAACGGCGTCCGCATCTATGGCTAGATCCCGCGAGTGCAGGACGATCCGCGCGAAAGGGATGTTCATGCCCGCTTTGAAGCAAAGTTCAACGCAGCCGTATTTCGGGAACTTCACGCAGACGAGTTCCCCCGTCTCGGTATCGAATGCCCCGCTGACGAATTCCAAACGATGATTGATAAGCATGGGATCAGGCGCGGATGGAGGTTTCGATCTCCTCGAAGATTTCGAGACCCGGGATGTTGCGTTCGCCTCCGGTGCGGATGGCCGCATTGATGAGGCTGGGCTTGTCGGTGAGTTCGCAAAGGTCCGGGCGGGCGGCGTAGAGTGCGGCGATGTCGGTAACTCGATATTTCCACACCGGCTTGGCGCTCATTCCGGATGCCCGCGGAATCACCGCGGCGGGCTTGGCGGCCGTTGCGGCTTCGCTACGGAGCTTTGCCTGCTCGGCTTCCCATGCGGCGTTCTCCGCAGCCTTGCGGAGGTCTTCCGCCTGCTCCGCGTCTTCCGCCTTGGCGGCCTCCGCTTCGAGGCGCTTCTTCTCTTCTTCCGCAGCCTTGGCGGCTGCCTCTTCCCTCTCGCGCTTTTTGGCGGCGATGGCATCGCGCATGCGCTGAGCCTCGGCGGCTTTCCTGTCCTCCTCCCTCACGTAGGCATCGAGGAGTTTCTTTACCCGCTCGATCTCGGCTTCCACCTCTGCGGCAAATTCCTTCGCCTTGGCGTCGATGTCTTTCCCGAGTTTGAGAACCGGGGCCTTCACCTCCGACCGGCTTTCTTCCAGTCGCTTCGTGAAGCGGCGGGCACGGGCCAAGGCATCGACGGCCGCCTGCTGGCCGGTCGCGTCGGTGATTTCGGCAATCGCCTTCGTGCCCTCGATCGCCTGCGCCTTGGCGAGGGTTGCCTCTGTCGTTACCGACAGAGACACCTCTTTGAAGTTCGTGAGAACGATGGCGCTCACTTGGCGAGCCCTTTCAGTTCGTCGGCGATGATGTCCCAGTTACCATCCTCGAAGAGGGTATTGAGAAGCTCGATCGTGAAGTCTTCGACCGTGCTCTTGCCGACCGTCAGGTCTTTCCAGTTGCCCCACTCGTTGGCGATCATCACCTGGATGAGTTGGTCTTCCGTGAAGCCTCCATCGGCGAGTTGCTTCCTGGTCTTCGCGACGGCAGCCGTCTTCGGATCGTCAGCCGGCTTTGTGGCCTCGGGTTTCGTCTTCCGGGCCAGTTTCTCGCGCTTCTCGGGGGCGGGAGTTGTGACGGTCTGAACGTCCATCGTAACGGGCTCCTGCTGCTGGGTTGCTGGTTGCTCCGGCGCCGCTGTCTCGGGCGCGGCCGGCTCCTGCGTTGTCTCGACCAGCTTGGGGGCTGCCGGCGCCTGCTCCGGGATGGATGCACTGCGGATCTCGGTCACCCGGGCAGGTTGGAGATCGTCAAAGTCGCTATCGGCAGAAACGGCCAGCGCGATTTCGGTCGGAAGCGGGAGGAGCTTGGAATGCCGTTTGATAACGGTCTTCTTGCCCATTTCCGTGTAGTCGGTCGCCCATGGCCCCGTGGATTTGCCCGTCTGCTTGTCCGTGCTCTTCGAGCGGAGGCGGATGGCTTCCACCTCGTCAACGGTCATGAGTTCAAACGATGCCGTGCCGTCCTTGAACAAGCACACCGAGTAGAACGCGATCACCGGTCCGCGATCGGAGGCAATGTCC
>CAZSMN010000506.1:0-2207 GCA_964607615.1 uncultured Chthoniobacterales bacterium
CCGGCGATTGCGGTGAGTTCGTGCGGGCCTCCCGCATCGATCGGCCCCAGCATCGCGGTCCAAGCTCCCCGGGCGTCAACCTCGGCCGTCGCGGACACTCCGGCCAGCCGGACCTCGATGGTGGTGCCCGGCTCACCGTAGCCCCTCACGGGGCAGGGGATGCCTCGCTGAATCACCATGTGGTCGGTGAAGAGCGGTCCGAACCTCAGCGAGGGCGTCTCCCCTCGGGCGATGGTCATCATCGCTGAGCAGAGCAGGGCGATGAGACAGGCCCGCATCGAACAGAACTCAGGCCGAAACATCGGACGGGTGCCAGCTGTCGCGCCAGCGGACGAAAGGTCTCGGTGGGTCGTAGGGGACGGTGCGCCGAAACTCGATCGGCAGCCAGACGTAGCGGGAGTCCTGCAGCTGGTCGGGGTTCCAGCGGTCGGCCATGAAGACGAAGCCTCCGTCGCCCTTTCGGAACACGAACGTTCCCTGCGCCTCGAACGTGATCTCGGCGCCGTCGCCGAGGCAGGGGTTGCCCAGTTCGGACCACGGACCGGTGACGCTGCTTGCCCAAGCGGATCGCGCCTCGTTGGGGAACCAACTCGAGCACCCCGAGCAAATGAGATAGTAAATGCCCTCCCGCTTGAACAGGCAGGGTGCCTCCATGTAGCGCCCGGGGAAGACCCGCACGCAGGGTGGCGCGACGTCTTGGAAATCGTCCGTCAACCGGGCGATGGCAAGGTTGCAGTTGTCGTCGGTGGCAAAGACCGCGTAGGCACTTCCGTCGTCGTCGAGGAAGAGGGTGCAATCCCGGAACATGCAGCCCCCGGGATGGAAAATTTTCACGAACTCGAACGGGCCCTCGGGGCGCTCGGCCACCGCCACGCCGGCGTAAGCACCGCGGTGTCCCCAACCCTTGAGATCGTGGTGCCACCACATGATGAACTTGCCGGTGGGGCGATGGAAAAGAACCTTCGGCCGTTCGATTTTGCAGCCGGCCTCGAGGGGATGGCCCTTTTCAAGACTCACCGGCAACGCCACCCCTTTGTTCTCCCAACGGAGGAGGTCGGCCGAAGAGTAAACGGAAACACCGATCTGGGCGTTCAGGGACGCGGGCCCCTCAGGCCGGCATTCGCCGTAAAGGAAGAACCGACCTTCGTGGGCCAGCATGCCTGCTCCGTGGGCGTTGAGGATCCGGCCTTCAGTATCGTGCCAGACTTGCCCGGGGCGGATCGAATCCATGGGCCGAGTTCAGACCCCCGGATTGCCAGCGTCAAGGTGCCCAAGGCTCTGCGTAGGTTTAACGTTGTGCGACACGTGCCAAACACTGTTATTTGCGTTGACGCGCGGACTCCGTTTGTCAGACGGTCGGCAGGCGATGATCCGCAGCGAAAAGATCCGGCTCAAGGAAGTTGCGGAGGCAGCGGGCGTGAGCCAGACCACGGCTTCTTTGGCCTTGGCGGACAACCCGCGCATCTCACGGGAAACCCGGGAGCGGGTCCGGGCGGTCGCCTCGAAGTTGGGATACCGTCCGGTGGCCGCCGCTCAAGCGCTGCGGGGCTTGGCCCGTGAGCGTAGCGAACCGGGCTTCCAAGGCACCATCGGCTACCTGGTCTATGCGCACGAGATGGCGATGCTGGAGGCGCCGAACGGTCGAACGCGCTTCCCATGGGTCTTTGCCACCCTTGAGCGTGCAGCCGGCTTGGGTTACTCGGTGAATTCCTTTCTGGTTGAGCGTGATCGGCGGGGATCGCGCCGGCTCGGCGAGATTTTGCAGGCCAGGGGGATCCGGGGCCTCCTTATCTCCGCGGTGCACGATGATCTGAGCACGCTGGAGTTCGACTGGTCTTCGCACTGCGCCGTCAGTCTTTCGGCATCACCCTCGATCCAGTTTCTGACCAATCTTAGCATCCCCTACTTCCAGGACACATACACCGCGGTGATTGAGCTCTGGCGGAGGGGCTATCGGCGGATCGGGTTTGTCATGGTCGGCAACGTTCTCGATCAGTTCTTGGCAGGGTATCAGAGCGCGGTCCACCGGACCGAGTTGCCTGTGATTCCGCCTTTGATCTCGGACCATGGCGTGCCACCCCGCCTCGACGGGTGGATCAAGAAGCACCGTCTCGATGCCATCCTCACCACCACCGGCATTGAGTTGCACGAAGCAATTCTTGCCACCGGCCGTGAAGTGCCGGCGGACATCGGCCTCTGCTGCGTGG
>CAZSMN010000507.1:0-2166 GCA_964607615.1 uncultured Chthoniobacterales bacterium
CGGTAACGCCGGGGAATTTGGTAAGAGGAAATCCATCGACCGTGGCCGATGACCAGATCGGGAGCATGGTATCGCCGTGCTCGCCGAGGATCATGGCCCGCACCTGGGTGGCCGGGAGGTTCAGCGAGCTTGCGATGAGCGAGCAGAAGCGTGACGTATCGAGAACGGTTCCGAGACCGATCACCTGCTTCGCCGGGAGGCCGGTCTTTTCCACGGCCAGCTGGGTCAGGATGTCGACCGGATTGGAGACGACGAAGATGATCGCGTCTTTCTTCAGCCCGGCGCCCTTGAGGCTCTCGAGGATGCCAAGGAAAAGCGTGACGTTGCGATTGATCAGATCCAGCCGGGATTCGTCCGGCTTGCGGCGGAGGCCCGCCGTGATGCAGATGAGGTCCGCCGAGGCACAGTCGGCATAAGTGCCGGCCGAGATCTTCTGGTCCGCGCAGTAGGCCGCGCCGTGAAGCAGATCAAGGGCCTCACCCTCCGCCGCCGCCTGATTGGCGTCGAGCATGAGGATCTCTTTGACGATTCCGGAACACTGGAGGGCAAAGGCCGCGCAGGAACCCACGCGTCCCCCACCGCCGATGATTGCAACTTTCATTTCGGTAAGCTTCTTACTTGTTGAGGTTGGCGACGATCTCGTCGGTGAGCTTTTGCACGAGGGCCTCGAGGTCGGCCCCGGAGGTGGGTGCGGAGAGGGTCATCGGATTGAACGGCGTGACGGGCGACGAGCAGCCGTGCTGGCCGCACATCTGGTCCCACGGATCGACCTCGCAAAGCTCTGCGTTTTTGAGCTCGTAGCGGTTGTCGGGGAGCCCCATGCCCTTCTTGAGCTTGAGCAGATCGTCCAGCTTTTCGCAGGGGATTGAAGCCGAGCCCGGCAGAGCCTGCGCCAGGATAACGGTGCGACAGTAGGCGTCCGTGATCTCCATTTTGAAATAGGCATCCTCCACCGATTTGCCCCAGCAGATCACACCATGGCAGCCCATGATGATCGACTGGTGCTGTGGCGCGAGGGGCTTGATGCTCTCAGCCATCTCCGGCGAGCCGGGCGTCTGGTAGCCGGCAACAGCCACCTGGCCGACAAACACTTCGAGCTCGGGGATCAGGCGCGGTGGCGGCTGGAGTTCCTTGATGGCAAAAGCGCCCGCATGGCACGGGTGCGCATGGCAGACCGAGGCGGCCTCGGGTGTCGTCGAGTAAATTGCGGCATGCGTCGTGAACTCGCTCGAGCGCTTCCACGTTCCGGCGACCTGATTTCCCTGAAGGTCGACCATGCTGATCATGTCGGGCGTCATGAACCCCTTGCTGACGCCGGTCGGCGTGATGAGGAAGCGGTTCGGCGTGAGCTTTGCGGAGATGTTTCCGCCGTTGCCGTCGCAGTATTCGCGCATCCAGATCCGGCGGCCGATGTCGCAGATCTCCTTCTTCAGCTTCTCGGCTTCAGGGGAGTGGAAGAGCTTGGCATCGTCGGTCGATCCGGCCGGAGCGGAGGCAGCGGCAGAAGGAGCCGCCTCAGGAGCCTCGGCATCGAAAACTAGCTTCACACCCGCTTCGCTGAAGACATCCTTCGCGCCGGGCGTCAGCCGGACATCGCGGTTGTAGCGGAACTCTTTGGCGCCGGACTTGACGAAGTCTTCGGCATCTTTCTGGGCGAATAGTTTCATGGCTTAGGATTTGTAAAAGTGGTCGTCGACAAGTGCTGCGCAGTAGGCATCAACAGGGGTTGGAGAGGGAAAGGGGCAGGCGGCCTCGCGGCCCTCGCTGATCGCAATGTTCTGGCCGATATTCGCGCCGGACTGGTCGTAGACGACAATCGCGGGGGCGTATTTCTCCTCGCCACGGAAAGTCGATTCCAGCCAGGGCAGGGTGAGAAGGAGGCGTTCGCCGACAAAGCGCTTGTTGCGCACGGAAAGCGTCACGCGGCCGACAACGGTTCCCATCCTCATAGCGCGAGGCTCCTTTCCGGATCGATAATACCCATCACGCTCCAACGGGCGGGGCTGAGCTCATCGCCGACAATCTTCCGCGCCTCGCTGCCGTCGCTGGAGATCATGACGGTCTGGCCGATGGCGGCTCCGAGGTTGTCGATGACGATCTGCGGCGCGAGGTCCGGGCTGTCCGGCTCGGCGATCAGAAGCCGCCAGCCCTCCAGGCTCTTGTGCT
>CAZSMN010000508.1:0-2141 GCA_964607615.1 uncultured Chthoniobacterales bacterium
GAAGATAAGTGCTGCGGGCCGTCAGCGATCGCGGACGCGCGCGGGGTCGCGCACAAGCTGGGGATTCCACATTACGTGGTCGATGAGGCCAATGAGTTCGAGCGCATCGTCATCGACTATTTTGCCAGCGAATACCGGGCGGGCCGGACGCCGAACCCGTGCGTGATGTGTAACGAGCGGCTGAAATTCGGCAACCTCCGGGACAAGGCGAAGGCGCTCGGCGCGGACTTCATCGCTACGGGCCACTACGCGATCATCGATCATTTCGAAGACCGCGCGGAACTCCGCAAGGGACACGATACGCGCAAGGACCAGTCGTATTTTCTCTTCAGCCTGAACCAGGACCAGCTCCGCCACGCGCTCACACCGCTCGGTGGCATGACGAAACCGGAGATCCGGGAAATCGCCCGAGAGCTTGGGCTCAAAGTCGCCGACAAGGAGGACAGTCAGGAAATCTGCTTCGTCCCCGGGAATGATTACAAAGCGTTCCTCCGCAGCCATCTCGGCGAGAAGGAATTCCATCGCGGCGGGATTTACGACACCGCCGGCAACCACCTCGGCGACCATGAGGGCATCGAGATGTTCACGATCGGCCAGCGAAAGGGCCTCCCTGGCGGATCGCCCCGCCCGCGCGACGTGGTGGATATCGATCCCGCGACCTCGCGCGTGATCGTTGGCGACGAGGAGGACCTCGTGCGGGAGGAATTTGAAGTAGATCGTGTCACGTGGTCATCGGGCATGCCGGAGGGTCCTGTGGCAGCGAACGTCAAGATCCGCTACGCGCATCCGGGCACGGATGCCACGGTGGAGGCCCTCCCCGACGGCCGTGCGCGTGTGGTCTTGTCCGTGCCCCAGCGCGCCGTCACCCCTGGTCAGGCGGCCGTTTTCTATGTGGGCGACCGCGTACTCGGCGGCGGCTGGATCGTCCGTCAACCCGCGCCCGTTGCCGCATAATGCACGTTGTCGTCACAACGTTTGCCGACGAGGATAGCGCTACAGCAGCCGTGCACTTGCTCGTGCGCGAGCGGTTGGCGGCCTGCGGAACGCTGATCGGCGGCGCGCGATCGATCTACCGGTGGAAGGATGCCGTGGAAGAGGCGAACGAAGTCGTTGTGCTCCTCAAGACCACACGGGCGGACGAACTTGCCGCACGGTTGAAGGAGCTTCATCCCTACGAGACGCCCGAGATCGCGACTTTCGAGGCCTCGAGCGTGTCTCAAGACTACGCGGACTGGTTGCGGGAGGCCTGCGCGACAAGCCCGGGCAGCGCCTCTTTGTAAGAGGGAAACCGAGGGTCCCACCCGAGGCCGCGAAGGCGGGCATTCGAGATCCGTTTGCTGGTCCAGCCCCGCTTGCGCTGCAGGTCGGCCGGCCCCTCCGGCGGCAGCGGGCGATCGAGATAGTGAGCGATCCACCCATAAACATCCCGCTGGGTGGCCGGCGTATTGTCCGAAACATTAAAAACTCCGTTCGCACCGGTGGCCAAACGGACAAGCGCGGTAGCGGCATCATCGCGGTGGATCTGATTGATCCAGCGATGCCCGCCGGCTTCGAGAACGGCAGTGCCCTCCAAAAACTTCCGGAGCAGCACCGAACGGCCCGGGCCGTAGATGCCGGCGAGTCGAGCGACCGCGCCGCCGTTGAAAAGGGCAAGATGTTCTGCCTCCAGAAGAAGCCGGCCGGTCTCGCGATCCGGCTCGGCAGGGCTCTCCTCGGTCACGATACCGCCATCGACCTGCGCGTAGACCGACGTGCTGCTTGTGAAGATGGGCCGGACCGGACGGAAGGCGGCGAGGAGATTCCTCATCCCATCGACGTAAACCGAGCGATAGGCATCCGCCCCCCCGCGTCCCGAGCTGGCACAATGGATCAAAACATCCGGCGACTCCCAGCCGTCGGGAACGACCGGCGCGGACGAAATATCCGTCGCCACGACAGAAAAGGGCGCACCCGAGAAACGGGCGGCTGAAGCTTCGGTGGCGCAGAGGCCCAGAACGCGCCAGCCGCGCTCGAGAAACAAAAAGGCTGCGGCTTCCCCGAGGAAACCGCAGCCGGCAATGACGACCCGTGGCAAGATCAGCTCACCGGGTTGAAATTGAAGCGGATTTTCATTTTGGCGCGCTTGGCGTTGTTTTTGGCCT
>CAZSMN010000509.1:0-2137 GCA_964607615.1 uncultured Chthoniobacterales bacterium
GAAGGTCGCCTTCGCCAAGGAGTAATCCCGGACTAAAACACGCGCGGCTCGCCCTCGCTCAGCACGGTCACCTGGTCCAACAGCCCGAGCTTTTCCGCCGCCTCCTTGAGCCGGAGCGGAGGCTCATGCAGGGGTTCGTAGCTCAGCCGGAACGACCCGTAGTGCATGGGAATCATCGTCTGCGCCTTGAGCTCGACAAAGGCCTTGAGCGCCTGCTCGGGATTCATGTGCACGTCGCGCTTCGTCGGAGCGTCATAAGCCCCGATCGGCAGGAGCGCGATCTCGACGTTCGCACGCTCGCCGATTTCCTGAAACCCCTCAAAATACGCGCTGTCTCCGACGTGGAGAACCGAACGTCCGGCATATTCGATGAGGAATCCGCCAAAGCCCCGGTGGTTGTCGTGCAGAACTCTGGCTCCCCAGTGGCGCGCCGGCGTGAGCGTGATTTTGAGCGAGCCGTGCTCGAAGCCCTCCCAGCAACGGAGCTCGCGAACATGGTCAAACCCCAGCCCGTGAACGAGGCTGCCGCAATGCTCGGGCACGGCGATCGGCTGCTCGCTCGCCACAGCACGGAGCGACTTGCGGTCGAGATGGTCGAAATGCGCATGGGTAACCAACACAAGCTCGATCGCCGGCAGGTCGTGAATGTCGAGCCCGGGCTGGCGCAGGCGCTTGATGACCTTCAGCCACTGCGCCCAGTTCGGGTCGATGAGCACGCTGTGCTCGGGCGTCTGGATGAGAAACGAGGCATGCCCGATCCACGTGATGCAGATCTGGCCCACCTGAAGCTCCGGGAAAACCGGGCGGATCTTTTTCCCCTGCCGCGGAGTGAAAAGCGAAGGGATAACGACTTCGGCCAAAAAATTGCGCTTGTGCCAACCCTGCCCAAGGCGCATGTCCACATGGTGATCCGGCTTTCTTTCCGAACGTTTTCGTATCAGACGACGAACCATGGCGTGGGATATTTTGAATGATCTCTGAAGAAAAGCAACGACTCCGCGCCGCGATGCGGTCTAGACTCCGCTTGCCGGAGGCCTGCGAGGCCGATCTCAGGGAAGTCCGCGATCGCTGGCCTCACTGGCTGTCAGCCCGGACGGTTTGCGCCTTTGCTCCCCTCCCCGGCGAGATTGACGTGCTGCGGGACTGGCCACCCGCGAAGCGGCTCGCCCTGCCACGGGTCAATGGGGAAACTCTAGCCTTCCACTGGATCGACTCAGCCGAGGATCTTGTGGCCGGTCCGTTCGGAACGAGGGAGCCAGCCTCCGGCCACCCGCTTGCGGGAACGACGTTTGATCTCATCCTCGTGCCCGGTCTCGCCTTCGATTCCATGGGCGGACGGCTCGGGCGGGGACGTGGGTTTTATGACCGCTTCTTGGAAACAGCGACGGGCCTGCTCGTCGGGGTCTGCCATGCGTGGCAGATCGTTGATGCCGTGCCCAGAGAGGATCATGACGTGCGGATGGATTTTCTCCTGACGCCGGACGGTATTGTCGACTGCGCGGGAGGGCGCCTCACGCCGTGAGCACGGTCGCGGGCTGCTCCGCAAGACCCGCCGCTCGGATGACGTGCCTGAGCAAAACCAGAGACGCCACAGCGTCACAGCGGGCATCGTGCCAGCGGAATCCCGGCTGCGCGATCTCGGGCTCGGCCAGCAGGCCCAGCGCGCCGACGATGTCGCCGAGCGCGTAGGACGCCATGCCGGGAAATGCCTTCCGAGAAAGCGCGAGCGTATCGACCCAGGGTCCGAATCCGTGAAGGGGAAATGCCCGCAAAAACCGTTTCTCCGTTGCGGCCCCGTGGGCGACGATCCAGCGGCCACCGAGAGAATTGCGGACCTCCGGCCAGAGATCGGCCAGCCTCGGTGCTGTCGCCAGCTGCTCATCGCCGATCCCGTGCACCGCGCGTGCCGACCAGGTAACCGGCCGGCCCGGCTTCAGATACGAAGCCAAGGCATCGTTGATCACGCCCGTGGCATCCATATGGACCACGGCGATTTGCACCGGCTCATCAGTTAATCCGGCCGCCGAGCCAGCGCTCTCGAAATCAATCGCAGCAAAGACGACGTCGGCGACCTTCAAGCACGGAAGAGCTTTTCCGTCGCCTCCCAGTCCAGGCAACCATCCGTGATCGAGACACC
>CAZSMN010000510.1:0-2131 GCA_964607615.1 uncultured Chthoniobacterales bacterium
TTCGAAAGCGGCCGCCAGTTCAAGCGACTTGGCCGCACCGATTCCGCTGCCCTTTTCACGGATCTCCACCGGTGTCGAGCGGGCGAGTCCGGTGAGGCCACCGCAATCCCGGACGAGATCCGAGGCGACCTGGAGAGCATCTTTTCCGGGAACACCCGTGCGGATGAAGATCGCGAGGAGCTCGGCGTCCGTGAGGGCGGTCACACCCTGGCGCTCGGCCTTCTCTCTCGGCCGCTCCGAGGCGGGCATTTCTCGCAGGCTCTGCGTCGGCACGGAGCGGGTATGCAGAATTTAGAATCGCGCGAGCAATCCTTCGAGATGACTCGCAATGGCTCGGAGGCCCCGGGCGTATTTATTGTCCTGGATGTTGTCCAGCTGCTGCGTGGCCTCTGTGAGGATGCGATTGGCAACGCTGATCGCCGCAGGGATCGCGCCCGTCTGTTCGAGCATGCCATTGAGCATCGCCGCATCGGCCTTGTCCTCGTTGAGCAGAAGCTCGCGCAGCGTGGAAAGCTCGCGGCCGGACTGCAACATGAGCAGGACAGGCAGGGTGAATTTTCCCTTCCGGATGTCGGTGCCCAGCGTCTTGCCGGTTTCCTCCTCGGTGCCGGCGAGATCCAGGATATCATCGTAGATTTGGTAGGCCACGCCGAGCTTGGTACCGAAGCTCTTCAGCGCGCTGATCACGGGCGGGCTGGCCTCGCTGATGAAGGCGCCCAGTTCACAAGCCGCGGAAAAAAGAGCCGCTGTTTTCATCTCGATGATGCGGTAGTAATCCGCCGTCGAGAGCTTCAGATCAAAACGCCGCTGGGTCTGGATAATCTCGCCCGAACAAACCTCGGTGGCTGCATCGGCAATGCGCCGGCAGATATCGCTATTGCTGAATCCGGTCGAGAGCCTCAGCGCATGGGCGAAAAGGCAGTCGCCGAGAAGAACCGTGATCGCGTTGCCCCACTTGGCATTGGCCGTCGGCTGGTCGCGGCGGAGTTCGGCACCGTCCATAATGTCGTCGTGGACGAGCGTCGCGATGTGGATGAGCTCGAGAATCACAGCCAGATCGACATGGCTGGAAGAAATCTTTCCCGTGGCTCCCGCCGAGAGGAGAGCCAGCGCGGGTCGCAGCCGCTTGCCGCCGGCATTGCACACGTAGGAGACGTAGCCCTCGACCGCCGGATCAAAGGCCTTGGCCTGCGCGCGGATCCGTTCCTCGACCGTGTAGAGGTGCGGATTGATCAGCTCGAAGGCCTGTGCGAAGGAAATCCCGCCCGTGGTGCGTGTGGAGATTTGTGGCATGGGTTAGAAAAAGCTCAGAGCGAATCGGCCTTGCAGCGGAGAATCTGCCGGACGATGCAGAAAGGAACGAGCAGAGCGGCCGCCACCGCGACGGCCAGGAGCGGGTTCGGGATGACTCGAGCACGGTCGCGGGCAACAGCCGTGAGTCCGGCCGTCACCGCCTCTTCCGGCGAAACAACAAGCGCCGGGAAGGTCTTGAAGTGCGAAGCGGAATCTTCATCGCCCGGACGCGTGGCGACATCGAAAAACTCGGTCGGCACCGGTCCCGGGCACAACGCGGTGACCGTGATCCCGCGGGGCCGGAGCTCCATGGCGATGGCCTCGGAGAAGCTTGTCACGTAGGCCTTCGTGGCGGAGTAAACCGCCATATTCGGCAGCGGGAAGAAGCTGGCCACACTGCTGACGTTCAGCACGGCCGCCCGGCCGCTGCGGAGCATGCGGGGAACGAGGAGATGGGTGAGATGGGTGAGCGCCGCGATATTCACGTCGAGCATCGCCTTCACGCGGTCCCATTCGCTCGATGCGAAGTCCCCGTGATCGCCGAGACCGGCATTGTTGATCAAAAAATCGATCCCGATATTTTCCGCTTCCAGCCAGCCGGCGAGAGCCGAGCGCTTGTCTTCGAGCGAGAGATCGGCGACGTAAATGCGGACGTCGAGGTCCGGATGGATGGCCCGCAGACTGTAGGCCAGTTCCTCAAGACGGTCATTCCGGCGGGCGACGAGCACGAGAGACCGCGCATACGGAGCGAGCTGGCGTGCGAATTCGCTGCCCAGCCCCGAGGAGGCCCCTGTGATCAATGCTGTGCACCCTTCGAAAAATTTCATAAAGACGGAAT
>CAZSMN010000511.1:0-2088 GCA_964607615.1 uncultured Chthoniobacterales bacterium
AATCCCGCCGTGGGCCATCTTGTCCAGCGTCATCGTCACCATGCGGATCAGCTCGTGGCGTCCTTCGCGATGCCACGCCCGCAACAGGACGCGCAGGTCCATCGGGTGCGGAAACTTCGGGGCGCCGCCAAAGCCGCCGTTGAGCCGTCGGTTGGCGTCGATGGCTCTTGGGGGCTCGTGTTCCGCTTCTCCGGAGCCAATTCGCAGGGCGTGCAGTCCTACTGGTTCGCTTCACTCGGGCGCGCGGGAATCTGCCGCCAAGCGGGCGTGCAGCCGGAGAACCTGCGCTTCTCAGCCTTCATGGCCCTGCCCAGTGAAGACAAGCCCCGACAGATCAGCATCCGATTCATCCAGGGCAGTTCCGAGAAGCCAACCTGGACCTCAACCCACAAGTTCGAGGTCGAACCCATGGGCCAAGTTGTGAGTTTCAATCTCGGCGAGGGCAAGGTGACCGGGGAGTTCAAAGACGGCGGACCGATCACGATCCACGCTCTGTCCTTCAATCACGATCGATTCGGATTCAACCGCGATATCGAGTTCGAGCACGACGATGTGAAGCTCGAAGTCATCCGTCCGTAGGCGCCCTGCAGAGTTCACCGCCCGGGCCGTGCGCGATGCCGTGGCGGTCCGATGCGGCGGGGGAGGAAGCCGCGCCGAAAAGCAGCTTTCCGTGCGGGCACTGACCGCCGGCGCCCATTTCGCACCGAATGTTGATTTATCTTGAAATCGCCGAAGCCGAGTCTAAAGGTTAAATCACCCCAGAGGCCGTATCGTCCAAGCAAGCCGACGGAGGTTCCCATCTCAAGAAAATGAAGTTCACCGATGGTCAGTGGTTGGTTCGCGAAGGGGTGCAGCTTGACCGGGCCATCGAATTGCGGCGGATCGAGGTAGGAGACGGGTTCTTGAGGGCCATTGTGGCCACGCGGAGGATTCTCCATCGCGGGGACACCCTGCAAGGGCCGGTGCTGACGTGGACGCTGAGCAGCCCGATGGAGGGTGTGATCAAGGTTCGGGTGGAGCATTTCAGCGGCCCCGATCTGGCCGGTCCAAAGCCGTGTTTTCCCGTCATCGAGCACGATGGATGGCGGCCGAACATTCTCAAGACCGCTCAGGGAGCGGTCATCGAGGCCGGTGAATTGTCGGCCAGGATTTCCGGTCCGGAGTGGAATCTGGAATTCTTTGAGGGGGGGCGCCTGCTGACAGCCACGGGTCAGCGAAACGCCGGGTTCGCCCGCGTCAATGGCGCGCCCCACATGCGCGAGCAGCTGCTTCTCGGGGTCGGGGAGACGGTTTACGGGCTGGGCGAACGCTTCACCGCGTTCGTGAAGAACGGCCAAGTGCTCGAAAACAGCAACAAGGACGGCGGCACGGGATCCGACCAAGCCTACAAGTCGGTGCCGTTCTACCTTTCCAGCCGCGGCTACGGGGTGCTGCTTCACGAATCCGGGCATGCCACATTCGAGATCGGGACGGAGAACGTCAGCCGTGTCCAGTTCAGCATCCCCGGTGAGAGCCTCGAATATTTCGTCATCGGTGGCGGCGCTCCCAAGCAGGTGCTGGGGCGGCTCACGGCGTTGACCGGCCGTCCTCCGCTGGTCCCGCCTTGGTCTTTCGGCCTCTGGCTGACGACATCGTTCACCACGAATTACGATGAGAAAACGTGCACGTCCTTCATCCAAGGAATGCTCGACCGGGACATCCCGCTGCATGTGTTCCATTTCGACTGCTTCTGGATGCGCGAGTTCGAGTGGTGCAATTTCACTTGGGACCCCGACGTCTTTCCCGACCCCGAGGGCATGCTCGCGCGCCTGCACGATCTTGGACTCAAGGTTTCCGTCTGGGTGAACCCCTACATCGGGCAGTTGTCTCCACTCTTCGCGGAGGCCGCGCATGCCGGCTATCTCTTGAAAAAGCCCGATGGAACGCCATGGCAGACGGACCTCTGGCAACCGGGGATGGGAATTGTGGACTTCACCAATCCGGAGGCCTGCCGGTGGTTCAGCGGGCATATCCGGAGGCTTGCGGCGATCGGAGTGGATTCGATCAAGACTGACTTCGGCGAGCGGATTCCGACGGAAGGTGTCGTCT
>CAZSMN010000512.1:0-2080 GCA_964607615.1 uncultured Chthoniobacterales bacterium
TGGGAATCATCGAACAGACCAATTTGCGTGGGGCCGGAAGTCCGATCGTATAAACTCAGAATTTTATATTCATTCTTGTGAATACCGCTTGGCAGTCGTCTCTCAGTGATCTCAAGTTCAACTTTGTAGATATCGTCCATCGACACTTTTCTTCGATCAACGGCGTCTTTGGCAATTCCCGTGTTTGATATGTCGACGGTGATGTGACTTCCTCCATACCAAAAGCCCCATGTCTTAGCTCCTGGATTGAACTCGGCATCGTATGGTCGAAGATGTGCGACGACGATGTTCCGAGAAAGAACCTTATCCTCTGATAGAGTCGCATCGCAGGAGCGTTCTATTGGAGCGACGTCTTCCTTACCTAGTTCTATTCCCTGACTATCAACTGAACGCGCGAGAACTGTTTCGATCCCCGGCGCCTTCAGAGGTTTAACTATTTCCTTAGTCGCCTTGGCAACAGCAGGATCGTTGCTCAGCTTAAACACCTCAGCAGGAATAACCATCACTTGGTTCTTGTCACCCTTCACAGTGACTTGGACCGACCCAGCTCCGTTCAATTCCGTTTCGGCAATGGGCTCAATTTCTCGCCCAGCCCTCCATCGGTAATACGCAAAGATACCGGTGCCACCCAACGCTCCGACTAATGGAAGCCATTCTAAAATGTCTTTGGTTGTTTTGATGTCTTCCTGACCCAACAGATTCTTAGTGGCATCAAGAACGTTCTGAAGAACGTCTACAGAAATGGCAAAACTGCCCCGCCGAAATTCGGCATTCACAAGAACCTGAATGGATGTCCTTTCGCCATTCACAACCGCATTTGCAGATCGAATAGCGTCTCCCAACCCTCTCAATGCTGGGACTAACTCCCTTACGTCCATCTGGTGCCGTGCCAGTGCGGGACCATCGTAGACAAGTTCGAAGGACTCAGAACTCATAACAGACAGTCCCATCTAGCGTGGAGATATGCTACTAGAGGTTTTATTAATGGTCAATTATGAGATTTCTTGGCCGGGAACCAAACAAGCTCTAGCCTGTAAGCCAACCATTCGATCGGCGACGCTAACACAACAATGGACTGGCGAAGGCGCTCCCCCCTCACCCCCGCTTCCTTAACACCCGCCACCACAGCGCCCCTCCCGCGATCACGTTGACCAAAATCCCCAGCGGGATCAGAACGCCGAAGTCCGCGGACCAGAGGCCGCCGAGGAACTGCACCATGTCCCACAGGGCGTGGAAGGTGATGACCGGCACGAGGCTGTTCACCCGCAGCGCGAAGCAGGCGATGGCGAGGCCGAAGGTGTAGGTGAGCACCAGCTGCAGCAGCATGTTGGAGACCGGCAGGAAGGCCAGCACGTTCACCGCATGCAGGCTCGCGAAGAGCGCGGCGGAGAGCAGGATGGCCCGGCCCGTCGCCATCGCCGGCAGGGCTGCCTTCAGCACGATGCCGCGGAACACCAGTTCCTCCGAGAAGCCGACGAGGATCATCGTCGCGACGACGGCCAGCGCCAGGCCGGTGAGCGTGACGGTGCCGGTGAGGAACAGCGCCACGAACAGCGCCGCGACGACGAGGAAGCTCGGCGCCAGCCACCACAGCCCGCGCCAGTCCACGGGGCCGAAGCCGCACTGCCAGTGCCCGAAGAGGCGCCGCGCCATGACCAGCGCGTAGAGGCTCATCACCACCTCGAAGGGCAGCAGCACCAGCGTCATCTCGGGCGCGCCATAGGGAATGCCGAAGACATGGCCCGAGGTGAACATGCCCACGGCCATGATGGCGATATAGCCCAGCGCCGCCAGCACGGCGGTTTTCAGGCGTGTGCGGTTGTCCGTCATGATTCCCCCTGCCGCTCGCTGGCCGAGCGTATGGGCGGGAGGCGGCGGGGGCAAGGCTGCGCCACGACCACCGGCCGTCATCCCGGCGAAGTCCGGGATCCAGCTTTCGGTCAGTCCGACGTCGCTCCATTTTTTCACCTCCCCCGGGCTTGACCCGGGGGTCCTTTTCCGCGGCCGCAAAAAGGATGCGCGGATCAAGTCCGCGCAAGGTGAGAAGGGAATGGGCAGCACCAAAGCTGGACCCCGGCCT
>CAZSMN010000513.1:0-2073 GCA_964607615.1 uncultured Chthoniobacterales bacterium
AGCGTATCCTCTATCTTCACCGCGCATCGATTCACACGGGCGATTTCCTTCGCGGGCTGGCCAATCTTCTGCGCAAGAAGAACTTTGCCGAGGCGGTGCAGGAATGCGCGGGCACGCCGGGACCCGTGCCCCGGGTGCTCCATGCCATGCTCCTTCGGCATTCCGCGCCGCGCGCCGAGCTTCGGGAAATCGCGCTCGAGGCCGGTCAGTTGGAGGTACCCCGTTTGGAGCGGAATCTCGCCCTCTTGGGAACGATCGCCTACGCCACCCCCCTCCTTGGGTTGCTCGGCACGATCCTCGGCCTCATGAGCGCCTTCCAGCAAATCTCCGCCCATGGGGGCTACGCGACCGCGGCAGAGATCGCGGCCGGCGTCTACGAGAGCCTCCTCACGTCGGCTGCTGCCCTGACGGTAGCGATCCCGGCCTTCGTCGCGCACAGCTACATCTCGGCGCGGGTGAATGACGTTCTCCACGACATCGAGCGGGCGGCGATCGAGACGATCGAGATCCTCAACGAACCTTCCGATAACGAAAAATCCGCGTGAAGCTCGTAAGAACACCCGGACCCCATCCTGCACTCATCTTTGTCGCTCCGGCGCTGGATGTTGTTCTGGTCCTGGTGTTTTTTGTCGTCCTGAGCACGTCGTTTCTGCTGCAGCCTGGTATCGCGGTGAACGTGCCGGAGTCGCCGTTCCTGCTCGCGCCGCAGAGGGATCCACAGGTGGTCAGCATCACCGGGCCTCCCGTTTCCCAGACCTTCTTTGAAGATGAGCAGGTCACACCCGCTGCGCTGCGCCAAAAGCTCTCAGCGCAGAAGGGCCTCAAGCGAACCATCGTCATCAAAGCCGACCGCCGGGCGCCGATCGAGGATGTGACGGCCGTTCTGACGATCGCGCTGGAACTCGGCTACCCGGCCGTGATCGCGACCGCGGAGGGCCGGTGAAAAACGTCGCCTCTCTGCTTTTCGACTGGCCCGGCCGGCACAGTCTTCAACTGGTTCTCCCCGCCACGATCCTGCTGGCCGCTCTCGTGCATGCCGGCATTTTTTTTCTTTTCGCCATCGCCTACCCGGCACCCCAGAGCGACGGGGTTGATGCCGTTCAAGCCTTTCTGACCCTGCCGGGGTCCCCGGATGCCGAGCGGTTACAGACACTCGTGGAAGGTGATGACCCGGCGGTTTTTGCCCCCGGCCGCGGACTTGGTATCGCGGAGACGCCCCCCGCCGCCAGATACCGGCCATCCTATGCTTCCAGCCCGCCGCAACTTTCGGGTCTGCCGCCGGAGGCCGGTGGAGACGCCCTCCCGGCGGAGGCGGTACCCGTGCCACGGACTTCAGTCCGCCTCCTGAGGGCAGGCGGAATACCTGCCGCCCGACCTTCCGGGCCTCCCCGTACCTCTCTGAGCGCTGCCGGCGCTCTCGCTGGCAGGACGGTGGCTTTTCCGGAGGACGTGGTCTTCGAAGCTTCACCGCGCGCCCAACTGGACGCCGCGCGCTTTCTGGTCGCGGTGCAGCCGGATGGCTCGGTCGACGCGGTTTTTCTCCAGAGCAGCTCCGGTAGCGCCGATCTCGATGCGGCGGCAGGGAAGCGAATTTCCGATCTGCGATTTGAGCCGGCACCGGATGCGGGTGTCGTGTGGGACATTGTCGCTGTTCATTGGGGGGCGGACGTCCGGCGGTTGGAGGCCCAATGATCCGGATCGAGCTTCCCTGGTTGGTCTTTATCTCGCTTCTCGTCCTGCTGGCGGGAATTTTCATGGTCTGGATCTCCGTCGAGGTCGGCCGTCGGTGGCGCCGGCGCCAAGCCCTCCGCTATCGCATCCGTTGCGCCGTATGCAGCATGGAATACGAGGACCGCTCCCGCGCCGTCCTGCCGTCCTGCCCCCGCTGCGGGAGCCTCAACGAGCGGGAATATCCCCCGCTGTTCTGAGCAGGAATACCTTTCCCTGCAAAATTTTAATTGCCATCTTCAAGGGCATCCCGCCTAGTAGCCGACCGCCATTTGTTATCCACCAACCGCAAGCCTTTTGAAATGAGTGAAAAAAGAGTAGTCGTAACCGGAATGGGCGTCGTGA
>CAZSMN010000514.1:0-2052 GCA_964607615.1 uncultured Chthoniobacterales bacterium
GTAGGCGAAGAGGAGTTGGAACGCAAAGCACCCTGCCGCCAGAAAGAAGAAGTGCATCGGATGCAGGTTCACACCCTGGACGAGGCACAGGACGATGAGCACTGCGAAGAAGAACAGGAGCGAGACCGGCGCGAAAAACGTGATCCGCGAGGCGACCGGACCCGGGTTGAGCACTTTCGGCATCTCCATGGCAACCGGGCGGACACCGATCTCATCCGGATACGCCCATTCGAGCGTCCATCCTTCCCCGGCCTGCTGACGGGAGGTGGGCGACCCTGCCGGAAAGTCGATCTCGGCAAAGTTTGTCCGCATTTTCAGCACGAAATTCTGCACCCGGGCCTCCTCGCCGAACGAGTAAGTCCAGCGGTCCAAACCCCGCGTGCGGTAGGCGGCAACGAGCGTCGCTTTTCCCTCCGGCGGGAGTTGGACGGCCTCGGTAACGGGCTCGCGGCCGGTGACATTCGCGGTCGTGGGCTTTCCGTTCAGCGTAAGCGAGAAGGCATTGTAGCTGGCCTGCGGCGAGGGCAGCGCAAAGCGGACGTAGAGCGTCTGCGGGATCGGCGTGGGATTCACAAAAGTGTATTCGGCGCGGAAATCCGCCGCGTAGGCCCGATGCCAGAGGAGGCCTTTGCGTTTCGGCTCGTAGGCGAGCGTCACCTCGACGTGGCTCGCCGAGGGACGAACCGCCGTTCGGCCGCTTTGGGAGCCGGGCGACTCGTACCAGGCTCCGGGATGAAGCTGCTCAAGCGGCGGGCCCCACCCGCCACTGACCGCCTCCGCAAGCCGGGGCTGTGATGAGCGGACCGTGAGGGCGGAGCCAAGGATAAACCATGCAACGGCGGTGCAGGCGGTGATGAACAGGATGGCGAAGAGACGGAGTGGTGTCATGGTTTTTGGGATTTATCGGGTTTCTGATAAAAGACGCGGACGCCCGGCGCCTCGGCGCGGAGCAGCTCCTTGCGGAGGACGACCTCATTCGGGCTGCCGGCGGGGAGAAATTCGCAGTTCCCCTCGATCGCCACGGGTTCATAGGCCGACGGCAGGGTGAGCTTCCAATCCGTCGCCTCCACCAGAAGGTCGGTCGACGGAAGCCGGACTTCGATGGCTCCGCGAACCGGACCGAAGGCCGCTGTTTTGCCGGTGTAAGAAAACGCTACGCTCGATTCCCCGGCCGTGCCGGAAAGCTCGATCTCAAGCGTCCGTTCATCGATGCGAACCGGTGCTTGGACGCGTCCATTGACCCGGCAAACCACCATCCGGTCGTCAGGTTGAAGCTGCACCCTCCAGCGGAACGCGGCTTCATGGCGGATCTTCCACTCGCACTCATTGAGATAGACGCCATCGGAGACCACCCGCATTGCATGCCTGGCCTCCCGCACAACAGGAGGCATCGGAACAATCTCCCGGGTCTTCTCCCCTTCGGCGGTCCTGGTGATCTTGAACCGCCCTTCGGAGCCCGGCAGCCAGAACGTTCCATCCTTCGCAGGAAAACCACCCTCCACCCGGACGCCGGGCACCTCGTTTTCAAAACCAAGGACGCTGACGACTGCCGGCGGAGTGCCGCATTCCCAGACCGTTCCGCTCCCGGAAGACTTTCCCTCCAGACGAAAAGCCAACCGCACCGTGAGGCGCTGGCGTCTCTCGCTGAGAAAAGCAAAGCCCCGGTCACTGCGAACGACAGCGATCTCCGCAGGCTCGAAACCCTCCAGCACGGCACCGGCCCCCAGGAGCGGCACGCACACCGGATCCTCCGAAAAGGTCTGCACATCCAACGCGACTGTGCCGTGGAGGATTCCGCCCGCTTCGCTCACGTCATAGCGCGCCGAACGGATCACGTAGGGCACGGGAGGAGCTGTCCGCTCACGAGCCCCCGAGGCCTCCAGAAGCCGGCGCACCTCACCGTAAGGGAGGGTCACCTGAGCCCCGTCCAGCGCATTTTCCGCCGCGGCGGTCGCGGAGAGCATCAGGAGAACAAGGACGGCGAATCGGAAGCACGGGTTCATGCGCCACACCGTGGCGGCGCTCCGTGAACTCTTGATGAAGAGTCCGTGA
>CAZSMN010000515.1:0-2028 GCA_964607615.1 uncultured Chthoniobacterales bacterium
CCCTGCCGTCTCCATCGCTTCAAGAAGCATTCTCATCCATGAAAACTCCCACACCCGAAGGGGGGAGACCTGAGATTTGTCTCTGCATAAAGAACACCCCACATATCAATGCCCTCCCTCTGCCTTGTTGTGGTTGGGAGTTGGGTGTAACGGAGATCCACACCCCTAGCCGTCCTGCCTCACCTCCACTACTCCACAACCCATCGCTGGCGTCGTCCTGCAGAAGAACGGAGGCTTCCCAAGCTGCATGTCGTGGGTTCGATTCCCATCGCGAAACTCTGGACACCGCTCATTCCCGGCAACTGATGTTCCAAAGGCATTCCCGTGTCGCCGACCTCTTGAAAGCACACATCTTCCGGCTGCACTCAAAGCGACATGCCTCTGCACTCGTTCACGGAATGAGATGACAGAAGGAATTGAACCTTCCGGGCGAGATCTCGACGTTGCCGTCTTCATAGACGTGGATCTATGAGGCTCACACGAATCAATCTGGGTTCGGCTTTGCGCAGTCCAAAGCATCAGTGACGAGAACAAATACTATAGTAGATTTTGTATATTTAGCGTTTCTTATATATGAGCTACCCGAAACAAACACGTACGAGTAAGTGTAACCACGAATTCGTATTCCCCGTAAGTTGATATATGTTTTTTCGAGCGCAAAGCGGCAGGGGATTAAGGTGATGTCATCATCGTGCCTCGAAGCAGATCTTAACGCACTTGCATCGACGATCAGGGCAAGGCTCCGGAGACATCGGTTACACCAATCCAAATTTCATGTTTACAAGTGGTGTGACGCGATTCTCGACAAACTGCATGCCTTCATTCAGGCGCGTTCTAGCCTGGGTCGCAAAGTCATAGGTATCGCGGGCTTGACCTGCGACGGACTTTCCGGGATCGCAAGCGGGCATGGCAGAGAATGGCCATTTAGAGGCATGGTTTCCGTTGGCGAGGGCGTGGATGGCGTCGTCGCCCGTGTTAGCCGGTAGTTGCTGACATAACAGCATACTGACATTGCCTGCCGTTGCTCGAAGGGTGACCTGTAGCAGCCATCCTATGTTGCAGCCAGCACTGGCGGCACTCCGCTTGAGAGGGTCAAGCAGTACTTAGTGGAGCAGCGTACTTCCTGTCCGACTTCTCGGATGGGGGTTCCAGACGCTGAGAACCAATGAGACATGAACTCAGCCAACGCGAACTGGAGGTACTGAGACTGGCGGCAAGTGGCCTTACCGCCAAGCAGACGGCCAATGTCCTTGGTGTAAGTGAGTCCGCCGTGGCCATGTATCTCGCAAAGGGTGAGCGGAAGCTGGGTGCGCGGACGAAGGCTCATGCGGTGGCGATCGCCACGGCTCTGGGACTTATCGGAAAGGCAGACAGAAGAAGCAAGCTCGCCGCGGGCACTGCAGGTGATCCGCCCTAAGTTTCGTGTAGGCGTCGGGCAGCCGGGCTGGCATTTGACACGCCAAGGGCCCCCTTGCCGCCCCGGCCTCGCTCCACTAATCTCACGACCATCGCGGGCGTAGTTCAGTGGTAGAACGGCAGCTTCCCAAGCTGCATGTCGTGGGTTCGATTCCCATCGCCCGCTCCAGTCCTCGCAGCCCGGAACGTGACGCGTCTGGCGCTCAACCAGGAGCGATCCCATGGTCTTCGACTTTTTCGGCAGCAAGAAGAAGGCAATCATCGCCATGGCGCATATCGGCGCCATGCCGGGCTCGCCGCTCTATGACGAGAAGGGCGGCATGCAGAAGCTGATCGACGGGGTGGCCGCCGACATCGAGCAGCTGCAGGCAGGCGGCGTCGACGCCATCATGTTCGGCAACGAGAACGACCGGCCCTACCTGCTGAAGGCGACGCCGGAATCGACGGCTGCCATGACCGCCGTGGTGGCCGCGCTGAAGCCGATGATCAAGGTGCCCTTCGGCGTCAACTACCTGTGGGACCCGACGGCGAGCGTCGCCATCGCGGCAGCGACGGGGGCGCAGTTCGTGCGCGAGATCTTCACCGGCGTCTTCGCCTCCGACATGGGCGTGT
>CAZSMN010000516.1:0-2018 GCA_964607615.1 uncultured Chthoniobacterales bacterium
TTGGGAAGATTCATCAGCCGGACGCGGGCAGATCTCGGTTGCCAGCAAACACGCGCCCACCCTACGATGATCCACCCCTGCCTGCAAAACCTAAACAAAACATCAAATGAGCAATTGTGATATCGGCCTCATCGGCCTCGCCGTCATGGGCGAAAACCTCGTCCTCAATATGGAATCCAAAGGGTTCCGCGTCGCGGTCTACAACCGCACCACGGCGGTCACCGACAAATTCGCAGCGGGAAGGGCGAACGGGAAAAACATCGTCCCCTGCCGGACGCTGGAAGAATTTGTCGCATCCCTCGCCAGGCCCCGCAAAGCCCAGATCATGGTCAAGGCGGGAGCTCCGGTGGATGCTGTCATCGAGCAGCTCATTCCCCTGCTGGAGGAGGGCGATATCATCATTGACGGCGGAAATTCACTTTGGACGGACACGCAGCGCCGCGAAAAGGCACTGCGCGAAAAGGGCCTGCACTTCTTCGGGGTGGGAGTTTCCGGCGGGGAGGAAGGTGCGCTCAAAGGGCCGTCCATTATGCCGGGCGGCTCATCGAGCGGATGGCAATCCATCGCACCCATCTACACCCGCATCGCCGCGGTGGCCGAAGGAGAGCCCTGCTGCCGGCACATGGGACCGGATGGCGCGGGCCACTACGTAAAAATGGTGCACAACGGGATCGAATACGGCGACATGCAATTGATCTGCGAAGCCTACGCCATCCTGAAGGCGACGCTCAATCCGAGCGCTGCCGAATTCGCGGAGATCTTCTCCGAATGGAATGCCGGAGATCTTGATTCCTTCCTCATCGACATCACGGCAAAGATCTTCCAACGCACGGACGGTGAGACGGGCAAGCCCGTCGTGGATGTGATTGTCGACAAAGCAGGGCAAAAAGGAACGGGCAAATGGACCGTCGGTCACGCCGTCGAAATGGGCGTTCCGCTCTCCGTCATCGGCAGCGCGGTAGAGGCCCGCATCCTCAGCTCTCTCAAGGCCGAAAGAGTCGCCGCGAGTGCTCTTCTTCCCGGTCCTGTCACCGGGCCTTATACGGAGGATCGTGCGTCACTTATCGCCTCGGTGCGCGACGCTCTCTACGCCAGTAAAATCATCAGCTACGCGCAGGGTTTCGTTCAGCTCGGAGCCGCATCGAAGCTCTATAACTGGAATCTCAACTTCGAAGACATCGCATCCATCTGGAGAGGCGGCTGCATCATCAGGGCCCGCTTCCTCAACAGAATCACCGAGGCTTACCGGAACGATCCTGCGCTGAAGAACCTCATCCTCGCACCCTACTTCCGCGACATCCTCCTCCGTTCGCAGGCGAACTGGCGCCTCGCGATTCAGACGGCGATCGGATACGGAGTAGCCGTGCCGTCCTTTAGTGCGGCGCTCGCCTACTTCGACAGCTATCGCGCGGAACGCCTGCCTGCGAACCTTCTCCAGGCGCAGCGGGATTACTTCGGTGCGCACACCTACGAACGCATTGACAAGCCGGAGGGTGAATTCTTCCACACGGAGTGGCTTGCGTAAAAAAATACGATAAGGAAATCACCCGATTCGAAGGGCCGCGGAAAACCGCGGCCCTTTTGTTTATGCGGGTTTGCGGGCCACAGCGCGTTTCTCATCACGTCCTGCGGAATCAGGGCGCTGAAACTTTTTTAAGAAAAGCTATTGACTTCAACTCCACTTCAGGTAGTTTTCACGTCCCTCGCAGCCACAAAGTTGCGAAGGCAGATGTTCTCAGCGGCCCGCTCCGGCGGACCCGAAGGCCAAAAAAGCTGTCGGTGAAAGTAGCCCGCTCAACAATCCTCAAAAAAGTTTGAGAAAACTGTTGACGGAAACAAACCGCTCGATATTCTGATTCTCCCGCTGGCAATCCTGCCAATGCGGAGTTGATCTCCCGAAGGTGACCTCAAAAGCTGAAAGCAGCCTGAAATACGGAAGCTCCAAGCCGGTCGCAAAACGGGTTCGATATTTGAAAGTCTGATTCGAATTTCTGTCGGTAATCGGCAAAATTCAGAAC
>CAZSMN010000517.1:0-2005 GCA_964607615.1 uncultured Chthoniobacterales bacterium
ACGCCTTGCGCCGGACGCAGGGCCCGAGGAACGCTAAGAAGTAACCAGCCGACCGAGACGAGGCAACCGGAAAAGATGGAAAATTTCCGCCCACAAGCCATTCGGACGATTTCTGCCCCCCGACGCCGCGCATTCACCAAAGCCCGGCTTTTCCCCGCCTCTCTGGGAGCGGGGATCCAAAGGGCGCGTCTTTCCGGAACCAAACCTCCCCCGGCGCTGGACTGTCGTGCCCGGCGACGGCCGACCAATGCGGTGCCCGGATGGGGCGGAATTCACCGATCAATGCACCTCGTGCGGCCAGATTTTTGAGTCCGCAGTTGTCAGGCTGGGCGAACCTTGTTACGAACTCATCTTTCCATTATGGCCCTTGCCGTCCAGCGTCCCAAACTCACTCTCGCCGAAAGGCTCTACCTCCCCGCGATCGTCGCCGGGCTCGTCATCACGCTCAAGCACATCATCAAGCGCCTGACCGGACAAACGAAGGTGACGATGCAATATCCCGAGCAAAAGTGGGACGACAACCTGCCCGAGTGGTATCGCGGAGCCCCCACTCTGGTAAAAGACCAGTGGGGCCGCGAGCGCTGCGTCGCCTGCCAGCTTTGCGAGTTTATCTGCCCGCCACGGGCCATCACGATCAAGCCGGAGCAGATCCCGGCCGACGAGCGCTGGGGCAAGGTGGAGAAGCGCCCGAAGGAATTCGAAATCGACATGATCCGCTGCATCTATTGCGGTCTCTGCGAGGAAGTTTGCCCCGAGCAGGCGATCTTCCTGCGCAAGGATTATTCGATCACCGGCTACAGCCGCGAAGAGATGAAGCACGACAAGGCGAAACTCTATGAGCTCGGCGGCGTCATGGACGGCGTTGTGAACAAGTGGAACGAAAAAAAGTAGCCTGCGAGCAACCCGCCTGTTAGAAACTTTCCGCCTTTTCCACCATTCATGCAGCTCGCGCTTTTCTGGATTTTCTCGCTTCTGACCCTTATTTTTGCCGTCGGGGTCGCGTTTCTGCGGAATCCCGTTTCGAGCGCGATGTGCCTGGTGATGACGTTTGTCGGTCTGGCCGCGCTTTTTGTCACGCTCGACGCCTATTTTATCGGGGTTGTCCAGGTGCTCGTCTATGCCGGCGCCGTGATGGTGCTTTTCCTTTTCATCATCATGCTTCTCGACCTCCGCGCGGAAAAGCGCCGGAGCGTCAAGATCTCCGCATGGGTTGGTGGCGGGCTGGTAATCGGCGGCTTCGTCGCCGCCCTGGCGCGTGTGGTCGCCACGCTCCCCGCATTGCACGTGACGAAGCCTGCCCTTTCGAATCCGGCGGTCAACGACGTCGCCGCCATCGGCGAGACGCTCTTCCGGAATTTCAATCTCCCCTTCCAGATCATCGGTGTCCTCCTCCTCGTCGCAACGGTCGGCGTGGTGGTGCTCAGCCGGAAGGAATTGAAATGACCTTACTCCACCTCTTCCCTTTCACCCTAGCGTGCCGACCCTAGCGCATTATCTGATCGTCAGCGGACTGCTCTTCTCGATCGGCCTTGCAGCCGTGCTCCTGAGGCGCAACATCCTCATCATCTTCATGGGCCTTGAGCTGATGCTCAACGCCGCAAACCTTTCGCTCGTCTCCTTCTCCAGATTCAACCTCATGGACGGCCTGCCCAACTACAACGCGCAGGTTTTCGTCTTTTTCATCATCACCGTCGCAGCGGCGGAGGTCGCGGTCGGCCTTGCCATCATTGTCGCCCTCTTCCGGGCCAAGCAGACGACCCACGTTGAAGACCTGGAGACCCTGAAGTTCTGATGAGCACGCTTACCGCTCCCTGGATTATTCTTTTCACCCCGCTCGCCGCGGCGACGCTCATCCTGTTTGCCGGGAGGTTCTCGAAGCCCCTTAGCGCCGGACTTGCCATCGCCTCCGCAGCCGTCGGCTGCGTGTTGAGCTGGTGGCTCTTCGCACAGGCCGAACCGGCGCAGTCGCTCCGCTTTTACTGGCTCGATTTCGGCGAAGCGTTCC
>CAZSMN010000518.1:0-1982 GCA_964607615.1 uncultured Chthoniobacterales bacterium
CGGCCTCACGAACAGCGTCGACGACATCATCCGCGACCGCCCGGTTCTCATGCGCGAGCGGAACCTCGACGTGCGTCTCATTTACTACGTGCTCGCCAAGGGCCTCACGCTGGCGGTGTTCGCGCTCATCCAGTGCGCGCTCTTCGCATGGATCGGGAACTGGCTCTTATCGATGCGTGACGGGTTCTGGATTGTCTTTATCGCCATGTTCCTGACGACGGGAAGCGGAGCGGCGATCGGCCTCGTCATCTCCTCGCTCGTGAATGAAAGCAAGACCGGCATCCTGATCATCCCGGCGGTGCTCATCCCTCAGATCATTCTCAGCGGTGCGCTCATCAAGTACGAGGAAATGAACCGGAACCTGGACTTTGTTTACACGATCCAGCAGTGGGTGAACCGGCATCCCGAGAGTGCCATGCCGGCACGCAGCGATCTCCAGGTGCCGCTGATCTGCGAGTTCATGCCGACGCGCTGGTCTTACGAGGCTCTCGTGTTCGCACAGGCCAAGCTGAACCCTCTCACGAAGCGGCAGGAATTGATCCAGCGGAAGATCAACGAGATCGTGAGCAACAAGGAATCCTCCACCGCCGACGAGGAGCGCCTCGAGGATCTCAAGGACACGCTTGCCGTCCTCTCCGGCCTCGAGGCCTCGGACCCGAGGAAGCTCGACGAACAATTCCGGCGCATCGATCAGGTCATCGCCGGAGGAAAATTCGATCCGGAGGCCTTCGAAGGCGCCGGCACGGGCGTCACCGCCGAACAGCTCTACGTGAACCAGAAAGTGACCGATCTGATTTCCAAGGCCGAAATGGAGCAGAGCGACTATCGCGAGAGCCGGCATCTGAACGTCTTTTTCGGCCCGGTGAAAGAATACTTCGGCACCCGGATCGGACTGCTCTGGTTCAATGCCATGGTGCTGCTGTTTTCCACAGTCTTCCTGTTCTTCGTTCTCTACATGATCCTCCGCGCACAGATCCGCACCCGCATCGCATGAAGCTCGAAGACAACGCTGCCGATATTGTCGGAAAAGCCCTCCGCGGCCTGAACCTCGACACCGCCACGCTGGCTCGGACAGCGGGGCTGACGGCAAACGAGGTCGAAGACGGCATCGGGAAGGCGGATCCCGCCGTCCTCCGCGCCATCGCCCCGGCGCTCGGGCTCAACGTTTCCGGCCTTCTGGCCGTGGCTGCCGGCGCGTATGAACCCGACGCGGGCGTGATTCCGCCTGAGGTCCTGATATTCACGACGCCCTTCGGCGACATGGAGGTGAATTCGTTTTTGATCGCCGATCCGGCGGGCGGCAGTGCCGTTGCGTTCGATACCGGAAGCGATTGCGACGGGATGCTGGAAGCGCTCGATGCACGCGTCCTGAAGCTGTCGGCCATTCTCCTCACGCACGCGCACGGCGATCACATTTACGATCTTGACCGGCTCCGCGAGAAAACCGGCGCCCCCGCGTGGATCACCGAGCCGGTCGATGGGGCGGAAACCTTCGAAGCCGGGCGGACCTTCTCCTTCGGGTCACTAAAGATCGAAACACGACTCACCTGGGGACACTCGCCTGCCGGGATCACGTATGTGGTCTCGGGGTTGTGCCGGCCGGTTGCTGTTGTCGGCGACGCGCTCTTTGCCGGATCGATGGGCGGAGGAAAAGTCTCTTATGCCGATGCCCTGCGCACGACGCGGAGCGGGATCCTCACGCTCCCGCGCGAAACGTTGCTCTGCCCGGGACATGGCCCGATGACGTCGGCCGGCTACGAGGCGGACAATAACCCGTTCTCCGAAGACCGCTGAGACTTAGCGGACGACGGATTTGCCGTCGGAACGCGACGAGACCGGCACCGTGACGGTCCTCACGACCACGCGTGTCTTTTTCTCTTTCTTCGGCTTCTCGCTCAGCATGCGGGTGTAGGGCCCGTTGACCTTTTGCGGGAAGTAGAGGTCCCTGCGGTTCTCAAGCGTGGTGCACGCAGTCAGCATTA
>CAZSMN010000519.1:0-1966 GCA_964607615.1 uncultured Chthoniobacterales bacterium
TTGGAGAGCGTATTGCGCAGGGCCATGGCCACGGCGGCGCGGGTCTGTGAGGGCTTGATCACGTCGGTGATCATTCCCTTGCCTGCGGCCTGGTAAGGCGAGGCGAACTTCGCGCGGTAGTCGGCGATGAGCTTGCTCTCCGAGGCGGGATCCTTGTCGATCTCGCGCTTGTAGAGAATTTTGACCGCCCCCTCAGCGCCCATGACGGCGATCTCGGCGGTCGGCCAGGCGAAGACGAGGTCGGCGCCAAGGTCCTGGCTGCACATGGCGAGGTAGGCGCCGCCATAGGCCTTGCGAAGGATGATGGTGATCTTCGGAACCGTCGCGGCACCGTAAGCGAAGAGCATCTTCGCACCGTGACGGATGATGCCTCCGCGCTCCTGAGCGACGCCCGGGAGGAAGCCGCCGGTATCGACGAGCGTCACGATCGGGATGTTGAAGATGTTGCAGAAGCGGATGAAGCGCGCCCCCTTGTCCGAGGCGTCGATATCAAGAGCCCCGGCTTTCACTTTCGGCTGGTTGGCGATAATTCCAACCACCACGCCCTGGATGCGGGCAAATCCGACGACGATATTCTTGGCCCAGTCCATCTGCACCTCAAAGAAGTCCCCATCGTCCACGAGGCGGCCGATGATATCCTTCACGTCGAGCGGGTTCTTGGGATCTTCAGGTACGAGATCGTCCATGCCCGGATCTTCATCGAGAACGAGCGGCACGCTTAGATCGTGCGGCGGGTCCATGATGTTGTTCGACGGAATGAACGACAGGAGCTTGTGAACGATCTGAATCGCGTGGGCATCGTTCTCCGCAACGAAGTGGATGTTGCCACTGATCGTCGCGTGCGCCGCCGCGCTGCCGACTTCGGCCATCGTGCACTTCTGGCCGGTGGCTGCCAGAATCACGTCCGGTCCGCAGATGAACATGTTCGCCTGGTCCTTGACCATGATCTGGAAGTCCGTCAGGGCGGGCGAGTAGGCGGCACCGCCGGCGCAAGGGCCGGCTATCACCGCGATCTGCGGGACCACGCCGGAGAGAAGCACGTTCTTGAAGAACACTTTTCCGTAGCCGGACAGCGACTCGACGCCCTCCTGGATGCGTGCACCACCGGAATCGTTGAAGCAGACGACCGGCATGCCGGACTGCTGCGCGAAGTCCATGATGCCGCAGATCTTCTGCGCATGCATCTGGCCGAGCGATCCACCGGCGACCGTGAAATCCTGGCTGTAGGCGGCCACAGGGCGGTCTCCCACGTACCCGGTGCCGGTGACAACGCCGTCAGCAGGAAGCTCCTTTTTCTCCATGCCGAAGTTATGGCAGGCGTGCTGAACATGCATACCGAACTCCATGAACGTTCCGGGCTGGAAAAGGGAGTCGAGCCGGTCTCGGGCGGTCATGAGGCCCTTCTTGCGACGGGCTTCCAGCTTGTCCTTGCCGCCGCCGGCGAGAATCGTTTCGCGGCGGTTTTTCAGCTCTTCTGAGAATTCTTTTTTGATAGCCATGGGATGAGTTAGTGCGATGCCGCGCCTTCTTTGGGTTGGCAGAATTCCGTCAGCACGCCGAGCGTGCTTTTCGGGTGAAGGAAGGCCACCAGCTTGCCGCCGGCGCCATCAAAGGGAACCTCGTGGATGAGCCGGACGCCGGCCGTCTTGGCCTGCGAAAGCTGGTCTTCAATGCCGGTGGTGGCAAAGGCGATGTGGTGGATTCCCTCGCCGCGGTCGGCGATGAATTTCGCAATGGTGCTTTCGGGATCGGTCGGCTCCAGAAGCTCGAGGTGGACTTCGCCGCAGGCGAAGAAGGCCGTGCGGACTTTCTGGGAGGGCACCTCTTCGATGTGCTCGCATTTGAGTCCCAGCGCGTTTTCGTAATACGGAAGGGCGGCTTCGATCGACTTTACCGCAATCCCGAGGTGATCAATTTTCTGAATAGTAGCGCTCATGGTGTTGCATGTATTAGTAAATCTAATATC
>CAZSMN010000520.1:0-1954 GCA_964607615.1 uncultured Chthoniobacterales bacterium
TCCTGCACCGCGCGGAAATCGACAAGCTCACGGGCGAGGTGGAACGGGCCGGCCGATCGGTTGTCGCACTCCGCCTGTATTGGAAAAAGGGCCGCGTCAAAGTCGAACTCGGTCTGGGCAAGGGCAAAGATGCCGGAGACAAGCGGGCCGACCTGAAAAAACGCGTGACCGACCGCGAGACCGATCGGGCGATTGCCGACTTCCAGCGCCGCTCGCGCTGATCTTTTCCTTTATCGCCGGGCGAGCCGGGCAAAAAGGTAACTGCCGAGGCCGAAGAACAGGACATTCGGCACCCAGATCAGCACCGAGGGGAAGACCGCCGGATTGTTCCGGAAGGTATCCGCCATGATGATGAAGAAGAAGTAGGTGAAAGCGATGATCAGGCTCAGCGCGAATCCCACCGACGTCTCCTTGCGATGGGCTGTGATGCCGAGCGGGATGGCAATCAGCGCAAAGGCAGCGCAGGCGAGCGATGTCGAGAACCGCTTGTTCAGTTCGACGAAGGCCTCGGTCTCTCTTTTGCCGGCCCCCTGCATCAAAAATGAGATCAACTCCGAGAGAGTGAGAGAACTCATCCGCCGCGAAGTCTGGAATTCTTCGAAAAACTTTTCGAGCGAGATGGGAAACACGCCCTCGTTCATCACGATGCCCTGTTGGATTTTCGAGACGTCGCGCGGATCCTTTTCGTCGCGCTGTTCGAAGCGCGCATTGAAAAGCCGCAGCAGGAGCCGCGAATTCTCCGGATCGGGGGTCAGCACCCCTTCCCGCGCATAGACCATTTTGAGCGCCTCTTTGGATTCATTCATCTCAAAGACGATGATGTTGAGAAGCTTGTCGCCGTCTTTGCCTCCCACGTAGACCCGGCGGTCGGGAAACTGATCGACGACCTCATCAGCCCGGAAGAGCGCTGCCGGATTGCTGGTCGCAATGTCCACAAGCGCCCGCGACATCGCCTGTTCGGCGCGCGGCGCGACTTCGATATTGATCCAGAAGCAGACCAGCGTGAGCGCCACGGCCGTCACGAAAACCGGCACGCAGATCCGCGGGACGCTGACGCCATTCGCCTTGAGCGCGATGAGCTCGTTATCGGCCGAGATGCGTCCGAAGACGAGCAGGAGGGCGGTAAGGAACCCCCAGGGGATCGTGAACGTCAGCGAAAACGGAAGGACGAGAGCGATGAACGCCAGGACGGTCGTGAGAGGAACGTCCGGGTTATTGATGAGCAGATCGAGGAGCTCCTTGAAAATGTTTCCCAGCACCAGGACGAGGCTGAGCACGACAACTCCGAAGATTGTCGTCATCAACACCCCCATCCCGATATAGCGGTCCAGAATCCTCATGGCACGAATCGTCCGGCTGGAAAACGAGGCCCCGGGGCCTATTCCTGAAAGACCCCCATCTGGCGGAACTTGTCGTAACGCTGCTGGAGGAGCTTCTCGCACGGAAGCTTCTCGAGCTCCCGAAGTGCCTTCACGACGGCAGACTTCAGATTGTCCGCCGCAGACTGAGGATCGCGATGTGCACCGCCGACAGGCTCAGGCACCACGCCATCGACCAGTCCGAGTTTGACGAGCTCGCCGGCATTGAGTTTGAGAGCCTCGGCCGCCTCCGGTGCATGCTTGCGGTGCTTCCAGAGAATCGCGGCGCAGCCTTCGGGACTGATGACCGAGTAGTAGGCATTCTCGAGCATCAGGACGCGATCCCCCACCCCGATGCCGAGTGCTCCACCGGACCCTCCCTCACCGATCACGACGGCGACGACGGGTGTCTTCAAAACCATCATCTCACGGATGTTCACGGCAATCGCCTCCGCGATGTGGCGCTCCTCGGCACCCACGCCGGGATAAGCCCCGGGAGTGTCGATGAGAGAGACAACCGGCATGCCGAATTTCTCCGCCATGCGCATCAGCCGGAGCGCCTTGCGGTAGCCCTCCGGGTGCGGGCTGCCGAAGTT
>CAZSMN010000521.1:0-1945 GCA_964607615.1 uncultured Chthoniobacterales bacterium
CACGCCGAGATCGCCCGCTCGATCAGCTTTTATCGCACCAGCCAGAGCGGGAGCCAACCGGTTCGTGTCTTCCTTTGCGGGGGGACGGTCAGCCTCCCTTACATGTCCGAATTCTTCAGCGAGAAGTTGCAGACACCCGTCGAATTCCTCAACCCGCTCCGGAATGTGACGGTCAGCGATGCTTCCGTAGCGGAGAAGCTTTCGTCGAAAGCCCACACGGTGGGCGAGTTGGTCGGAACAGCCCTCCGGGCGCTTGGCGACTGCCCGATCGAGATTAACCTTCGTCCGCCGAATGTGGTTCGCGAGCAGGATCTCGCCCGCAGGAAGCCATTCCTCGTCATGGCGGTCGTGTGCTTCCTTCTCGCCCTCGTGGCCGCATGGCTTTACCTCGGACGCGCCACCACGGTCACCGAGGAGGTCCTCGCCACGGTGCAGGCGGATGTGGCACAACTAAAAGGCGTCGCTGACCAAATCGACAAGATCACCGAGCAGAAGAAGAGCCTTGAGGCCCTCTCCGCTCCTCTGCGTCTGGCGGCGGCTGAGCGATCGATGTGGGCGGGGATCCTTGACGAACTTGGTTCCAAAATTCCCCCGCGCTTTATTTGGATCACCCAGATCGAACCGCTGGTGGATGGCAAGCCGATCGTGGCGTCTTCCAGGGCGGGAGCCTCTGGAGCGTCAAGCCCCCAGCCTCCGCCGGCGCCCCCGCGTCCGGGACAGGCCCCCGCGGGTCCTCCGGCCATCACGGCGCTTCAAATCCAAGGCTTGTATCTCGACAATCCGCCGAACGAGAAAGAGGCACGTATTATCGACGAATTCGTCGAAAACCTGCGCGATTCCCAGGTTTTTGCCATTGGTGACGACAAGAACAAGGTGATCATACAGCGAACAACCCCGACCGGTGAGAGCTGGGCATACAGCTACACGCTCAACCTCCCGCTTCGCAATCCCATCTTGATCCCATGAACTGGTTTAAGGAAAACCCCTTTCTCGCCGGACTCAGTGCCGTTGCCGCTGTCGGAGCGGCTGTCCTCGGATATCTGATCTTCCAAGCCTCCTCGGCCTTTACCGCCGCGACCGACACCTACACGGCCTCGGTCTCCGAGCTCCATGCTCTCCAGAACCGTGTTCCGTTTCCGAATGAGGAGAACCTTGGCGTGCTCAAAGCCAGTCTCGAGGAATACACCGCGCGCATTTCGGGCCTCCGCCAACAGATGGCCAAAATGGAGCAGCCTCTCCCGGAGAATTTCACCCCGCAGCAGTTTCAGGATGCTCTCCGTGCGGCTGTCAATGAGACGAGAGAGAAGGCCGCCGCCGCCGGCGTTGAGCTCCCGGAGAACTTCTACCTCGGTTTCAACGACTACCAGACCCAGGTGCCATCGGAGAACGCCACGCCCTATCTCGAGCGTCAGTTTCAAGTCATCCGGACGCTTGTCAACCGGCTGATCGACTTCAAAGTTCAGAGCATCGACACACTGGACCGCAAACCGTTGCCCCAAGAGAGCGCATCGAATGCCCAGCCGCCCGCCGCTCAGCCCGGCCAGCCGCCCAAACCGGGCCAGAAGGCAGGGTCCGAACCCGTCGTGGAGCGCTTCCCGTTTGATATCTCGTTCACGGCCGAACAGGGTAAGTTCCGCGTCGCTTTCAACTCTCTTTTGGGCTCCGACCACTTTCTGGTCGTCCGCTGGCTCCGCCTTCAGAATTCCAGCCCGAACCCGCCCGCCCGTGGTGGTGATGCCGGGGTTGCGCCGGTGACCACCGTGAGCTCTGATACCACGGCCGCCGACGCCACGTCTGCGGCCTCAGGCTCGAATCTGCAGGTCATCCTCGGCCGGGAGGTCGTGCAAGCGACCATGCGGCTGGAGATGCTTGACTTCACGGAACCCCCTGCCCCGAAAAACTGATCTCCCATGGATTGGATCAAAAAGAACTACGAACGCGTCCT
>CAZSMN010000522.1:0-1914 GCA_964607615.1 uncultured Chthoniobacterales bacterium
ATTTGGGCGTTCATGTAGAGTGGGTGCACGGCGAAGAGAACGCGCCGCAGCGGAGTCGAGAGGTTAGGGGAGCGGGAAACGATGTCAAATTAATTTACTTTTTTCTTTGACAACCTTCCCCGTATCCCTAGATTCGCGAGCTCCCGACGATCGGGACAACCACTCAACGCAGGAGACCTGAACGGGTCGTTCGAACTGCAAACCCATCATGCAAAAATCCCGCAGCAAGCGCTACAAGTCCGCCGTCACACTCGTTGACGGACATAAGAAATACGCCCTCGCCGAGGCCGTCAAGACTCTCAAGACACTGCCTCCCGTGAAGTTTGACCAGACGGTCACGCTTTCCTTCAAGTTGGGCGTCGATCCCCGCCAGAGCGACCAGATGGTCCGTGGTACCTGCCCTCTCCCGAACGGAAGCGGCAAGAATGTCCGCGTCCTCGTCTTCGCGACAGGACAAGCCGCCGAGGCCGCGAAAGAGGCCGGTGCGGAATTTGTCGGATTTGAAGACCTCATCAAAAAAGTGACCGGCGGATTTTCCGATTTTGACGTAGCGGTCGCCACGCCTGCGGCGATGACCGAAGTCCGCAAGCTCGGCAAGGTTCTCGGGCCGCGCGGCCTCATGCCGAACCCGAAGACCGGAACGGTCACCGACGACACCGCCAAAGCGGTCAAGGAGGTCAAGGCCGGCCGTGTCGAGTTCAAGCTCGACAAGAATGCCAACATCGCTGTCCCGGTCGGGAAGTTTTCGTTCACCGAGGATTTTCTGGTTGAGAACGGCGCGGCGGTCATCGACGCCGTCGTCAAGTCCCGTCCGGCCACGGCCAAGGGATCCTTTGTCGAGACCATTACCCTCAGCGCGACCATGTCGCCCGGCATCGCGGTCGATCCCGCTCCCTTCCTCAAAAACTGAGTAACTTCCCACATCCATGAGACCCGAAAAAACTTTCATCGTTTCCGATCTCCGCGACCGCCTTCAGGCATCGCCTTACCTGATCGTCGTTGACTACTCCGGAATGAAGGTTCCTCACTTCGAGGAACTCCGCACCCGTCTGGGTGGCGTGCAGGCGAAGCTCAGCGTCGTCCGCAACACCTTCCTCCGCATCGCGGCCAAGGAGCTTTCGATGCCCGAGCTCGACGGCTCGACCAGCGGCCAGACGGCGATCGTCACCGGCGAGGTTGACATCTGCGCCGCCGCCAAGGTCCTGAAGACCTTCGCGGCCGAGTTTCAGAAGCCTGTCGTCCGCGCCGGCGTTCTCGATAACGCGGCCCTCACGGTCGCTCAGGTCAACGAACTGGCGAGCCTCCCGAGCAAGGAAGTGCTCCAGGCCAAGCTCCTCGGCCTTCTGCAGACTCCGGCCAGCCAGTTTGTCCGCATTCTCAACGAGCCGGGCGCCAGCCTCGCCCGCGTTCTCAAAGCCAAGGCAGACGCCGCGGCCTGAAAACCCTTTCGTCCGACGAACGAAGCCGCGGCGGACGATTAACAAAAAAACAACCGGTTCTTCGTCGGTGCGGCGGCTGCTGCACTCAAATGCCCTGAGGCTTCGGGGCGCGACGATCCCAAAATCAAAAGACACCTATTATGGCAGACACATCAGCACTCGTAGAGCAGCTCAGCGGACTCACCGTCCTTGAGATTGCCGACCTCGTTAAGCAACTCGAAGAAAAGTGGGGCGTCAGCGCCGCTGCTCCCGTGGCCGTTGCGGCCGCCGGCGCACCTGCCGCCGCGGCACCTGTTGAGGAGAAGACCTCCTTCGACGTCATCCTCACGGAAGCCGGCGGAAACAAGATCGCCGTCATTAAGGAAGTCCGCGCCGCCGTCGCCGGCCTCGGTCTCGCAGAGGCCAAGGCTCTCGTCGAGAGCGCTCCCAAGCCCCTCAAAGAGGGCGTGACCAAGGAAGAAGCGGAAGAGATCAA
>CAZSMN010000523.1:0-1901 GCA_964607615.1 uncultured Chthoniobacterales bacterium
TCTTCACGCTGTCGAGCCGCAGCGTGCCGCGGTCGATGTGGTCGATGACGCGGCCCGGCGTGCCGATGACGATCTGGACGCCTTTTCTGAGCTCGAAGAACTGACGCTCGTAGGAAGCGCCGCCGTAGATCGGCACGGCGTGGATGCCCTTCTTGAAAGCGGAGAGCTTGTGCACCTCGTCGGCCACCTGCGTCGCGAGTTCGCGGGTCGGGCAGAGGATGAGAACCTGAACGGCTTTGCTCGCCGCGTCACAGCCATGGATGGCAGGGATGGCGAAGGCAGCGGTTTTTCCGGAGCCGGTCTGGGACTGGCCGACCACGTCGTGGCCCTCCATGAGAACGGGAATAGCGGCAGCCTGGATCGGCGATGCCTGCTCGAAGCCAAGCGCCTCGACGGCTTTCAAAATCTCGGGCGGCAGGCCGAGACTGGCGAAGGTGGGTTTGTCCATCGCGCGAGTCTATCGGCGGATTCGCTCCGCGTCACTGGTCGATTGCAGGGTCGAGCGCTTTGGCCTTTTCGATGAGAGTGAGAAACTCCGCCCGCCGGCTTCCGGGATCCGTCCCGAGCGTGCGGCGGACCGTGGCCTGAAGGCCGTCCCACGTCCAGCCTTCGGCCCGGGGCTCGTTCCGGAGCTTGCTGCCGAAGCCGGCAACGGCCGCGGCGAACTGAAGGTCAGCGGGTGCTTTTTCAAAAGCAGGCACCGACCCCGGCACGAACGGCACGCTGAGAAGGCGGCTTTCGCGCCCATCGGGCTGCTTGTAGCGCAGCTTGACGGTGAGCCATTCGTTCGAGGCAGATGCCTCCGCTGCGGGCGCGGGTTTTTCCGGCGTCTGGTATTTGAGCGGATCCACTGCGGTCGCTTCTGGCACAGGCTGTCCGGCGGGGACGATTTCGTAGAGCGCGGTGACGCGGTGACCCGCGCCGATCTCGCCGGCGTCCTTTTTGTCGTCGTTGAAATCCTCCTTCGCGAGGATGCGGTTCTCGTAGCCGATGAGGCGGTAGCCGGCGACCTGGGCGGGATTGAACTCGACCTGGATTTTGACGTCCTTCGCGATCGTGAAGAGCGTGCCCGCCATTTCTTCCACAAGCACTTTGCGGCCCTCGCTGAGCGAGTCGATGTAGGAGTAGTTGCCGTTTCCTTTGTTCGCAAGCGTCTCCATGGTGGAGTCCTTCAAATTCCCCGTGCCGAAGCCGAGAACCGAGAGGAACACGCCGCTCTCACGCTCTTTTTCGATAAGCGAGACAAGCGAACTCTGGTCGGTCACGCCGACATTGAAATCCCCGTCCGTGCAGAGGATGACGCGGTTGTTGCCGCCTTTGATGAAATGGGCGCGGGCGGTGTCGTAGGCCAGTTGGATGCCGGCGGCTCCGTTCGTCGAACCTCCGGCCTCGAGCCGGTCGAGCGCGGCGGAGATAGCTTCTTTTTCCGAACCAGACGTCGAGGGTATAACAAGCCCGCTTGCCCCGGCATAGACTACGATGGCCACGCGGTCGTCCTTTCGCAAACCGGCCACGAGGGCCTGAAGGGAGCGAAGCAGGAGGGGGAGTTTGTCGTCGGACTGCATCGAGCCCGAAACATCGATCAGGAAAACGAGGTTCGAGGCCGGACGTTCCGCCTTCGGAAGCTCGCGCCCTTTGAGCCCGATGCGCACAAGCTTGTGTCCATCGGCCCACGGAACCGTCGTCGCATCCACCGTCACCGAGAAGGGATGTCCCCCTTTCGGCTGCGGGTAGTCGTAGGAGAAATAGTTCACCATTTCCTCGATGCGCACGGCGCCTTCGGGCGGACGCTGGCCGTCGTTCAAGAACCGGCGGACGTTTGCATAGCTGGCCGTATCGACATCAATCGAGAACGTCGAGAGCGGCTGCTGGAGGGTCTCGAAAAACCGGTTCGGCTCGAT
>CAZSMN010000524.1:0-1897 GCA_964607615.1 uncultured Chthoniobacterales bacterium
AACTACGGACGCTATGTCGTGATCGAGCACCGGATCGACGGCTCGCCCTTCTACACGCTCTACGCCCACCTCTCGACCATCGCCGTCCAGCCCGGCCGGCAGGTCCGGCAGGGCGAGGTCATCGGCCGCATGGGCTACACCGGAGCCGGCATCGACCGCCCGAGGTCCCACCTTCACTTCGAGGTCGCCATGCTCCTGAGCCGCAATTTCCAAGGCTGGTACGACACCTTCCAGGGCGGCACGCCGAACCGTCACGGGATCTTCAACGGCATGAACCTCGTTGGCACCGATCCGGCCGCGGTCCTTCTGGCCGCGAATAGAAATCCCGGTTTCCGGCTCTCCGCCCACATCGCTTCGCTCGAGCCGGCGTTCAAAATCACCCTGCCGGCATCTCCACCGCCCTCGATCCTGCGCGATTACCCATGGCTCGTGCCGGCTGGCGAAATCGCGAATCCACCAGCCTGGACGGTTTCCTTCACACAGACCGGCGTGCCGGTGCGGGCGGTCGCCAGCTCCACCGCGGTGGCCGAGCCCCGCCTCGAATGGGTGCGCGACACCGGCATGGCCTACTCGCACTTCACCCGCGGCCTTGTTGGCGGTCCGGCCGGCCAGCCCCGCCTGACCGATTCCGGGATGCGGTTCGCCAAGCTCCTCTGCTGGCCGGAGTAATTCCTCATCCGCAGGCTTCCCGCCGGCTTGCAGGCCGTGGTAACACAGGCGGCATGGACCGTTTCGCCGAGCAGCATGTGAACAAAAAGGCGTTCCAGATCAATATGGACCGCCGGTTTTACGGGACGTTTGCCGAGATCGGAGCCGGGCAGGAGGTCGCACGCCGGTTCTTCGCCGTCGGCGGCGCCGCAGGCACCGTGGCCAAGACGATCTCCGCCTACGACATGACGTTCTCGGACGCCATCTACGGGGCCTCCGGACGCTACGTGAGCCGCGCCCGCCTCGACACCATGCTCACCCACGAGCAGGACCTTCTCATCGAGCGCCTCGACAAAACCGTCGGCGCCGAGCGGCAGTTTTTCGTTTTTGCCGATACCGTCGCCGCGCGGAGCTTCCGGCGCCATGACGAGTCGCACGGCTGGATGGGTCTCCGGTTCCAGCACGCCCCCCGCGCGCCGTTCAGCGACATCATCCTCCATGTCCGGATGCTCGATGCGGAGAACCTCCAGCAGCAGGAGGCGCTCGGGATTTTCGGCGTCAACCTCATCCACGGGGCCTTCAACCTCGCCCACGAGCCGGAGAAGCTCATCGGCTCGCTCATGGACGACCTCACGGCGGCCCGCATCGCCGTCGATATGATCCGGTTTTCCGGGCCTGCATTCCCGGGCGTGGACAACCGCATCATGAGCCTCCAGCTCGTGGTTCAAGGCCTCACCAAGGCGGCGCTTTTCCGGTCCGATGGCGAGGTTGTCCAGGCCGCCGACGCCTTTTACAAAAAGCCCCTTCTCGTCGAGCGCGGAAGCTTCCGGCCCGTGACGCTGATCACGAACGATATGCTTGATTGTGCGCTCCGCATGTTCGAGCAGGAAGAGAGCGTGCGCGGCACCGAGCCGGAGATCCTCATGGAGATCACCATGAAAAACCTGCTCTCCACCGGCCAACTTGACCTGCAGGATTTTCTGGACCGCGTGGACATGCTCGGCGCCCTCGGCCGCACGGTGCTCATCTCGAACTACGGCGAATACCACCGCCTTGTGAACTACCTCTCGATCTACACCGACCGCATGATCGGCCTCCCGCTCGGCATTCCCGGCATGCACGAGCTCTTCGAGGAGAAATTTTACGCAAACCTCGAAGGCGGCATCCTTGAAGGCCTGGGGCGCCTCTTCAAACACGGCGTGAAGCTCTACGTCTACCCGCGCCTCATGCCCAACGGCGAGGTCGTCAC
>CAZSMN010000525.1:0-1887 GCA_964607615.1 uncultured Chthoniobacterales bacterium
TAAAAACACAAAATCCGGCAAATCAGCGATCGTTCGTCTCGCCCGCCATCGCCCTCCCGGCGATCCATCCGGTCGTCCAGGCGGCTTGGAAGTTGAATCCTCCCGTGATGCCGTCGATATCGAGCGCCTCACCGGCAAAGAAGAGACCGGGAACGATCCGGCTTTCCATGGTCTTGAAATTCACCTCGGGCAGAGGAATGCCCCCGCAGGTGACAAATTCCTCCTTGTTCATGCTCTTCCCGCTGACCGGCAGCACGGTATCCGTCAGCAGCCGGGCAAGCCGCCTCCCCTCGTCGCGCCCGAGAGTGCACCATCGTTCGCTTTCCGGAATGCCAGCTTCGTGCACCAGGGCCTCCCAGAGCCGTGCCGGAAGCGGATGCCAGCGCGAGCGGACCACGGTCTGCGCGCCGGATGTCTGGCGGCGGTTCCCGATCTCCTCGAGCACGTCGTCCAGCCCGCTCCCGGACAGCCAGCCGACATGGAGATCAAAGCGGTAGTCCCGCTCCTGAAGAATTCGCGCCCCCCATGCGGAGAGCCGGAGAATAGCCGGTCCGCTGAGGCCCGCATGCGTGAGGAGCACCGGACCGGTTTCCTTGAGTGGCGTGCCCTCGACGCGGACCGTCGCGGGGTCCACCGAAATCCCCGCCAGCGCACGGATCCAGTCCGCCGCGACATGAAAGGTAAAAAGCGACGGCACGGGTGGGATGAGTGTGTGCCCGAGTTCGACCGCCGGATGCGCCCCCGGCTTGCAGCCGCCGCCCGCCCAGAGAAAGGCATCACACTCCAGCGCCGGACCTTTCGTCAGCGTAAGGACAAATCCCCCACCCTCGCGGCGGATGGCACTGAGCACACCCGTGCCGGGAAAAATCCGGACGCCCGCACGCGCCGCCGCCGTCCCGAGGCAGTCGATGATCGTCTGCGAAGAATCCGTGACCGGAAACATCCGGCCATCGGCTTCGGTCTTCAACTTCACGCCGCGGCTTTCGAACCACGCGATGGTTTCCTGCGGACCGAACCGCGTGAACGGTCCGATGAGCGCGCGTCCACCGCGCGGATAGCGCCTGGCAAGCTCGCGGGCATCGAAGCACGAATGCGTGACATTGCACCGCCCGCCGCCGGAGATCCGGACCTTCGACAGAAGCTGCTGCCCTTTTTCCAGCAGGATGACGTCAGCGCCCGCTTCAGCTGCCGCGATGGCGGCAAAAAATCCGGCCGCTCCTCCGCCGGCGATGGCAACAACCTTTCGCTTGGCGGAGGACGACATGGCAAGCCAGGGCCGGCCTAGAGGAGCTCGGCGATCTGCACGGCGTTGAGCGCAGCGCCTTTGAGGAGCTGGTCACCGCAGACCCAGAACGCAAGACCGTTCTCCAGCGCGCAATCGAGCCGGATGCGTCCGACGAAGCAGTCATCCTTGCCTGCGCAGTCGAGCGGCATGGGATATCCCTCTTTCACAAGCTGAATACCCGGCGCGGCCTTGATGGCCTCCTGAGCTTCCGAGACAACGACGGGGCGCTCGAACTCCGCACTCACCGCCACCGAATGGGCGCGATACACAGGCACGCGAACGCAGGTGACCGATGCGCGGAAGGTCGACAAATGCATGATCCGGCGTCCTTCGTTCTGCATCTTCATCTCCTCTTTGGTGTAACCGCTATCGAGGAACGCATCGACCTGCGGGATCACGTTGAACGCGATCTGGTGCGGGAAGATCTCGCGCTCGAGACGGAGGTTTTTTGCGACCGCATCGACCTGCTGGCGGAGTTCGTCGATCGCACGCGCGCCGGCGCCGGAGACGGCCTGATAGGTCGAGGCGAAGATCCTCTTCAGGCGGAACTTTTTGTGAAGCGGATTGAGGGCGAGAAGCGTGATCGCCGTCGTGCAGTTCGG
>CAZSMN010000526.1:0-1879 GCA_964607615.1 uncultured Chthoniobacterales bacterium
CGCGCTCAAGTATTACAACCAAGGCAAGATGGGAGGCTTTCTTCACCTTTACATCGGCCAGGAGGCTGTGGCCGTTGGCACCGTCTCCCTCCTTGGGGATAACGATCACATCATCACCGCCTACCGCGACCATGGTCATGCCCTTTCCGTCGGTATGGACATGAACGCCTGCATGGCCGAACTCCTCGGCAAGGCGACCGGCTGCTCGAAGGGCAAGGGCGGTTCGATGCACTATTTTGCGCCTGACAAAAACTACTGGGGCGGCCACGGCATCGTTGCCGGCCAGACCCCGCTCGGCCTCGGCCTGGCGTATGCGGTGAAATACAAAGGCCAGAAAGGCAGCTGCCTCTGCTTCCTCGGCGACGGCGCTGTGAACCAGGGCGTCTATCACGAGTCCCTGAACCTCGCCGCCCTCTGGAAGCTCCCGGTCATCTATGTGATCGAGAACAACCAGTATTCCATGGGCACGAGCATGGAGCGATCCTCGGCCATGCGCAATTGCCTCGCCGAGCGTGCCGAGGGCTACGGTATCGCATGGGATGTCGCCAATGGTGAGGATCTCTACGAAGTGCGCGCGAAGACCTGGAATGCCATCGAGCGCGCGCACGAATCCTCGCTCCCGACCGTCCTTGAGGTCGATACCTACCGCTACTACGGCCACTCGGTCGCGGATGCGAATGCGAAGAAATACCGGAGCGCGGATGAGATCGAGCGCTACAAGACGTATCACGACCCGATCCGTCTCTGGCGCAAGCGCCTCCTCGATGAGGGCGTTCTCAGCGATGAGAAGGCCGACGAGATCGACGGTGTCGTCAAGCAGGAGACCGCAGAAGCCGCCCAGTTCGCGCTGGAAAGCGAAGATCCCTCTCCCGAGTCGATCTTTGACGACGTCTACTGGGAGGTCGACAACCAGACCGAAGCCGGCCAGACCGGACGCCACTTCTTCGGAGACTAGGCCGAAACCCACTTTCAGGATTCCAAGAAAATGCCACTTATCACCTACCGCAAGGCGCTCAACGACGCCCTGGCAGAAGAAATCATCCGCGACGAAAACGTCGTCATTATCGGCGAGGAAGTCGCCCAGTATAACGGTGCCTACAAAGTGACCGAAGGCCTCTGGGAACGCTTCGGAGACAAGCGTGTCGTCGACGCGCCGATCAGCGAGGCCGGCTTTATCGGCATGGGCATCGGAGCCTCGATGCTCGGCATTCGCCCGGTCCTCGAGCTGATGTTCTGGAGCTTTGCCTACGTCGCATGGGACCAGATCATCAACAACGCCGGCCAGTGCCGCTACATGAGCGGCGGACTCCTGAGCTGCCCGATCGTGATCCGCGGTCCGGCGAATGGCGGGACCAACGTCGGTGCGACGCACTCGCACACGCCGGAGAATTTCATCGCCAATACGCCGGGCCTCAAAGTTGTCTGCCCCGCCACCGCCTATGATGCCAAAGGCCTCATGAAAGCGGCCATCCGTGACAACGATCCGGTCTGCGTGATGGAGAACACGCTCCTTTACGGCGAGTCGTGGGAAGTTCCCGAAGAGGAATACGTCATCCCGCTCGGGGTCGCCGACATCAAGCGCGAGGGCACCGACGTTTCTCTGATCGCCCACGGCCGCGCCGTTCTCACAGCGCTCAAGGCGGCGGAGATCCTCCAGGCCGAGCATGGCATCAACGCCGAGGTCCTCGACCTGCGTTCGATCCGTCCGCTCGATGAGGAGGCCATCCTGCGCACGGTCGCCAAGACCCACCGTGCGGTTCTCGTGGATGAGAACAAGCCGTTCTGCGGCGTGTCGGCCCAGATCGCGGCGACCATTCAGGAAAATGTTTTCGACTCGCTCGACGCCCCCGTCCAGCGGGTCTGCTCGCTCGATGCGCCG
>CAZSMN010000527.1:0-1878 GCA_964607615.1 uncultured Chthoniobacterales bacterium
GAACGTAACGCCAAGCCACGCCGTCGTCATACGCGCAGACAACCAACTCGAAATCAACGGGCCGCGGACCTTCCTCGCGCATCTGCACGCGCAGTTCATTGTGGTGGTCGGTGACGCTGCTGAACTTTCCGAAGTCATCCCGCCAGACTTCGCGTGTCTCGTGCTTTTCGTATCCCAAGACGCGAGCACTTCTTCCGAGGCGGAGACCATCCGCGAATTCGAGCCCCAGCCCAGAGGGCGCAATCAAGAAAGATCCCTCGAATGAGATGGCATACGTAAAGGCTGGTGTGTTCCGAAGCACCACCTCTATGCGTCCATCCGGCGAGGTCACCGAAGGCAACAGATCGTCACCCTTCTTTGTCACAAGGCTTTGTTCGCCTCGCGTCCTGATGCAGTCCGTGCCGGAACGAGTTCGATCCGGTCGGCTTGGAAAGCGTGCTTCGCCTTGCCTCCGCTGGTGATGGTGACCGTGTTCTCGCCGGGTTGGAGTTGGACGGGCAGCCGCAAGGTGTCCCAAGTCAGGCGGCTGCCTGTGGCCGGCAACTCCGGCAGGGTCACGTCCTTCCCATTTACGGTCAGCACGAGTCCCGAAGTCGGTTCGGTTCCGGCGTAGCGGAAGCGCAGCTCGTAGGCGCCTCCCTCGGTGAGGGGCGCGCGGACACTCACCGAGGCGCCTTTGGCGGAAAGGAGCCCGTCGATGTATCCCATTCCGCGATAGCCCATCACGGCGGGCTTCTGGTCCATTCCGTTCGTTGCCTGCGCAGAGAGTGTGGTTTCGCCCTCCTCCAACTCGTAGGCAAACACGTCATCCGGGTAATACCGCGCGGAGGCGAAGTCCGGCTGCAGCCCGGCGGTCCGGCGGATCCCCTCGGCCGCCTCCGCGTTCGCCGGATCGCTCAAGGGGCGAACATCGTCGATCTGCAGATGAAGCTTCTGCATGTCCAGTTGCTTGCTGACGATGTTGCGCGTCTTCTCCGAGTAGAGGCCTCGGACTGCAATCTCGCGATTGAAGTCCCCGTTGATTTTCACATTAGCGTCGCCCGTTTTCTCCGCGACCGTGTCCAGTGCCTCGTAGCGCGAGGAGCTTTCATCGAAATAGAGACCGTGTCCCCAGCGGGTGCGGAGCACGTGGTTGCCTCGCAGGATGGTTGGTGCGTGGTTGGGGTCGCTGGGTCCAAGCGTGTAGATGCAGGCCCCGTCGGCCAACTCGACCATCGTGTTCTGCACACGGTTCGCTTCGATCAGATTCCCGCCCATGGCGGTGGCCTCGATCCGCTTCCATCCCCAACCGAGATGAATGCCGATATAGGGGGCGTTGTAGACCTCGTTGTGCGCGATCACCGTGTCTCGCGGGAATGAGATGCCGATGGGCGCGGCCGAGCGATACTCGACGGAGCAACGGTCGAGGAAGTTGTTGGTGATGCGGTTGTCGGAGAGGTGCAGCCGTTTGTCCGCCGGCATCACGTAGTTCTCGCTCTTCGGATCCTCCCAGCGGAAATAGTCCCCGATCTGGATGCCGTTGGCTGAAATGTCGCGGAAGGTGTTGCCCGTGATGTTGAGTCCGGAGGCTCCGGCGCCAAACACGATGCCCATGCCCCCCAAGTTCAAGAAGCGGCAGCGCTCGATGGTGATTGCACGGGCGTAGCGCGCGCGCAGCGCAGCGCCGTCCCCGACCGACTCATGATCCCCGACAGCCTGGTTGGCGGCTTGGGCATTCTCCCGAAAGACATTATTCTGCGCGTCGGGCAGTCCGCGGTCTGTGCCCGGAGCGAGCCATGTGGTGTAGCGAAAAGTCAACCCGCGGAACGTGATGTCCTGGGCGGGCTTGTCGATCGACTGTCCGTTTATCGTGACCAGCTGCTCCAGCACCGGGACAAC
>CAZSMN010000528.1:0-1878 GCA_964607615.1 uncultured Chthoniobacterales bacterium
CGCTTTGGTGCTCTGGCATTGCCGTCCGTGGCGGCCCTCTCGGCCCTTCTTGCAGTATTTCCGGCCGTTGCTTCAGCGGTCTTCGCGCGATTTTCACGGGTTTCGGGTTCGGGGGTGCCTGCAGCACTTCTGCTGTCTTCAACTTGGACCTGCGGGGAGTGGCTGCGTGGTCACTTGCTGACGGGTTTTCCATGGAACCTCGCCGGATATGCTGTTGCGGACTTTGATGCATTGCGTCAGCCGACTGCTTGGTTGGGGAGCTCCGGGATGAGCTTTGTCGTCGTCCTGATCGGTGCGATGCCGGGAGCCGCTTGGATGGCGCGAGGGAGCTTTCGACGCGCTGCGCTTGCGTCCGCAGTTCTCCTGCCACTCGCTCTATGGACTTTTGGGATATCCCGGCTGAACGACCCAGAGCCGACGCCCACAGGGGTGTCTGTTCGTGTGGTACAGGGAAACTTCCCGCAGACGGAGAAATGGCGCCCCGGCGCGAAATACAAAGCGCTGAACCGCTACCTTTCGCTGACCGCTGCAGGTCGCGCAGTCGATATTGTGCTTTGGCCCGAGACGGCGTTCCCCGGGTATCTAGCCGAGGATGTCGAAGCACGTGCCAGTATCGCAGCTACCCTGCCACCGCGTACACTTCTGATGACTGGCGTTCCTGCCCGCGTGGAGATAGCCGGACAAACTAATTATTATAACACAGTACAGGTCTACGATTCGTCCGGGGATGATCTGGCCAGCTACGCCAAGCACCACCTCGTGCCTTTCGGTGAGTACACGCCTCTGCCGAACTGGTTGCCTCTCGACCGGATCGTAGAGACACCAGGTGACTTCACAGCGGGATCGGGACCGCGCACGCTGGTGCTGCCGGGCATACCAGCTGTCGCGCCGGTAATTTGCTACGAGATTATCTTTCCGGGGCACGTCATCGATCCGCAATTCCGTGCCCAGTGGATATTCAATGCAACGAATGATGCTTGGTTTGGAATGTCCATTGGCCCGAAGCAGCATTTTGCCTCGGCGAAGATGCGCGCGGTCGAAGAAGGTCTTCCCGTGATTCGAGCCGCCAACACGGGTATTTCCGCTGTGATAGACGCAAAAGGTCGCACTGTTGCGCAGATGGACACAGGCGCGTCAGGCACCATTGATGCACAGCTCCCCCCCGCACTGCCGAGAACTCTCTATGCGCAATTCGGCGACTTCATGCTCATTCTCGTGCTTGCGCTGTTCTGGAGCCTTGCGGCGGTGATGGGGTGGTGCGCCGAAGGTTTCCGTAATCGCTAGCGCAATTCATTCCACCAACAAATTTGGCCCCACCATCTCACGCTAAAATTGCAGTGCTTCGGTTGGTGGAATTCGACTGCGCGAATGTTCCGCTGCTTCATTGTCGCGAAAATACCCAGTGCCTCGACTTATGATGGAGTTCATCAGATCCGACAACTCTATGTTTCAGGCTGTTGGGGGGAGGGCCACCGGGGCACGCGTTAACTTAATCTTTCAGTAATGATTGCATCGAGCCGGTCGGTGTCTCAGGTTAAGAACTCATTAATGATTGCACTTGGGGGGAAAGCTTGAACCAATTAGCTGCCGTGCTCACGCTTGCGGTAAGCTGCCTGCTGGGGATCGCGGGGCTTCCGTTGACATCAAATGCCACGTTCGCCTCCACTAACCCGCCGGCTGCTCGTGAATTCGGAGAGACCCTCCCGCCGATCGGATTTGTCCAATTCTGCCAGAGGCTTCCAGAGAACTGCCAGCCGGAAACACGGCATCGCCGCTTTACCATGACCGACGACAAGTGGTTGATGGTTCGGATGGTCAATACGTATGTTAATGGAGCGATCGCACCAGTCACCGACGAAACGCTCTACGGCACGGCCG
>CAZSMN010000529.1:0-1875 GCA_964607615.1 uncultured Chthoniobacterales bacterium
ATGATGACGCCGTCCTGGGTATCGAAGCCGTCCATCTCCACGAGGAGCTGGTTGAGCGTCTGCTCGCGCTCGTCATGGCCGCCGCCGAGACCGTGGCCGCGATGGCGGCCGACCGCGTCGATTTCATCAATAAACATAAGGCAGGGAGCGGACTTTTTGCCCTGCTCGAACATGTCGCGAACGCGAGATGCGCCGACGCCAACAAACATCTCGACGAAGTCGGATCCGCTGATGGAGAAGAACGGAACGTCCGCCTCGCCGGCGATGGCGCGGGCGAGAAGGGTTTTGCCGGTGCCCGGCGAGCCGACCATGAGGACGCCTTTCGGAATCCGGCCGCCGAGCTTTTGAAACTTCTTCGGATCTTTCAAAAACTCGACCAGCTCCTGGACCTCTTCTTTGGCCTCTTCGACTCCGGCGACGTCCTTGAAAGTGATGCGGTTTTTCTCCTTCGACATCATGCGGGCCTTGGACTTGCCGAAGTTGAGAGCGCCCTTGCCGGCCATCTTGATCTGTGAGCGGAAGAAGAAGTAGAGGATGACAAGGAAGAGGACGATCGGAAGGAAGCTGACGATGGCCGAGGCGAGGTAGTCCGACTTCGGCACGACCGAGGGCGTGATGCCTGCCTCGGCGAGGAGCGCTTTGGTCTCAGAGCCATCGAAGGCCGTGAACACCGGCGTTCGGAAGGGCACGATCTGCTCCTGCCCGGTGGTCTTCGAAACCTGTTTGACCTTGCCTTGGAAATACTGGGTATTCCGGCCCTCTTCGACCACGAGCTCGAGGGGTTCATCCGCTGTTGAGATCACTTTGCCCGCTTTGACCAGTTCGACGAAGCTCGGGTAGGCGATGAGCTCGGACTGGGCGAAGTTATTTCCCCGGAAGAGAAAGGCGCCGCCGATGAGTGCGAGGGCTACGGCAAAGAGCACGAGGCCGCGCCAGTTCATCTGAGGATCGTTGCTTCCGCTCGGGCGCTGGCGCTGATCTTTCGGCGCCTTGGGATTTTCTTCTGACATCGGGAGAACTTTCCCCTATCAGGGACGCTTGGCAAATGCAAAAAACGGATAGGACAGTGAATGCACCGAGAGAAAATGGCCCGCCTTGCCTCGTGGTATCGATCCATGACGTGAGCACGGTGACTCAGGAGCGGACTGATGAGATCCTCCGCGACCTTGCGGCAGTCGGTCTGGGACAGGTTTCCCTTTTGGTTATCAGCGATCATCACCATCGTGGCCTGATCTCCAAAAATGGGATTTTCCAGGATTGGATCAAGCGGCAGTGCGGGGCGGGGCACGAGGCGGTGGTGCATGGATTCTGGCACCTTCGGGAGGCCAAACCGGCGGATGGCCCGGTGAAGCGGTTGGTGACCGGTTCTTACACGGCGGGAGAGGGAGAATTCTTCGATCTGACCTTTGACGAAGCGACGGCCCGACTGCGGCAGGCGAAGGAGGTTTTCATGGAGTGCGGTCTTGGCGATGTTCCGGGCTTTGTCGCGCCGGCGTGGCTTCTGGGGCAGGACGCAGAGAGGGCAGTGCGTGCGATGGGCTTCCGCTACACGACGCGGATCGCCACGGTTCTCGATCTGGTATCGGGTCATGTCTGGAACTCGCGAAGCCTCGTTTGGAGCGTGCGCGCAGGTTGGCGCCGCCAGTGCAGTCTGGTCTGGAACCGGCTGGTCTTCCGGATGGAATCGCGAAATCCCCTTTTAAGAATCGGGATTCATCCGCCGGATTGGGACCATCGGGCGATCAGGGAGCAGATTCTTTCAATCGTCGGCGCCGCGCTTGCCGGGCGGCGGGCGATGACGTATGACGGATGGGTGTCCGCGAACGGGCAGCCATGATGAAATCCTCTCCCGCCTGCGCTGATCTTCACGTCCAT
>CAZSMN010000530.1:0-1855 GCA_964607615.1 uncultured Chthoniobacterales bacterium
TCCTCGGGCCGATGGCCAAGGATGGCGTCCAGCCCCTCGGCTCGATGGGCACCGATACGCCGCTTGCCGTCCTCTCAGACCGCCCGGTCCTTCTCTACAGCTACTTCAAACAGCTCTTCGCACAGGTCACCAACCCTCCGATCGACCCGATCCGCGAGGAGATCGTGACCGCGACGGTCACCATGCTCGGCAGCGAGGGCAACCTCCTCGAGCCGAAACCCGAAAGCTGCCGGATGATCAAGCTCGACTGCCCGATCATCACCAACACGGAGCTGGAGCAGGTCCGCCACGTCGAAAACAAGGACTTCCACCCCGTCACCCTGCCGATCCTTTTCCCGGCCAGCGAGGGACCTGATGCCTTGGCCGCTGCGATGGACAAGCTCTGCAAGGCTGCGGACGACGCGATTGCCAGCGGAAAAAACATCCTTATCCTCAGCGACCGTGGCGTTGACCAGAACAACGTGGCGATTCCGGCCCTGCTTGCCGTCTCCGGCCTGCACCACCACCTCATCCGGACCGGCACCCGCACGCGGGTGAGCCTGGTTCTGGAATCCGGCGAACCCCGCGAAGTCCACCACTTCGCGCTCCTCATCGGCTACGGCGCAAGCGCGATCAACCCGTATCTGGCCTTCGAATCCCTCGACGACATGATCCGTCAGGGTCTGCTCGTCGGCGTGGACCACAAAAAGGCGATCAAGAACTTCGTCAAAGCCGCCATCAAGGGCGTCGTCAAGACGATGGCCAAGATGGGCATTTCCACGATCCAGAGCTATCGCGGTGCCCAGATCTTCGAGGCCGTGGGACTTGCCCACAGCGTCATCGACAAATACTTCACCTGGACGCCCTCCCGCGTCGAAGGCGCCGACCTCCATGCAATCGGGGCCGAGCTTCTCACCCGCCACCAGCGTGCCTTCCCGCCGCGCGGTGACGCCATCCCGACGCTCGATGCCGGCGGCGAATACCAGTGGCGCAACGGCGGAGAGGAACACCTCTTCAACCCGGAGACGATCCACAACCTCCAGAAAGCCGTCCGCACGGGCGATTACGCGACCTATAAGAAGTACGCCGCCCTGGTGAACGATCAGGACCGCAAGCACTTCACGCTCCGCGGCCTTCTGGAATTCACCAACGCAACCCCGGTTCCCATCGAGGAGGTTGAGTCTGCCGAATCGATCATGAAGCGCTTCAAAACCGGCGCCATGAGCTACGGCTCCATCTCCCTTGAAGCCCACGAGGCTCTCGCCATTGCGATGAACCGCATCGGCGGACGCTCGAATACGGGCGAAGGTGGAGAAGATCCCGAGCGTTTCACCTGGACCAACGAACAGGGCGACTCCAAGAACTCGGCCATCAAACAGGTTGCCTCGGGGCGCTTCGGCGTCACGGCCCACTACCTGACAAATGCCCGCGAGATCCAGATCAAGATGGCCCAGGGAGCCAAGCCCGGTGAAGGCGGAGAGCTGCCCGGCACAAAGGTATACCCCTGGGTTGCCAAGACCCGCGGAACCACGCCCGGTGTCGGCCTCATCTCGCCCCCGCCGCACCACGACATCTACTCGATCGAGGATCTTGCCGAACTCATCCACGACCTGAAGAACGCCAACCGCCGCGCCCGCGTGTCCGTCAAGCTCGTCTCCGAGGTCGGAGTCGGCACGATTGCCGCCGGTGTGGCCAAAGCCCACGCCGACGTCGTCCTCATCAGCGGATTTGATGGCGGCACCGGCGCCTCGCCGCTCTCGAGCATCAAGCACGCCGGTATGCCGTGGGAACTCGGCCTCGCCGAGACCCACCAAACGCTCGTGCTCAACAATCTCCGCAGCCGTATCGCCGTTGAGACCGACGGACAGCTCAAGAC
>CAZSMN010000531.1:0-1847 GCA_964607615.1 uncultured Chthoniobacterales bacterium
CATCGTCGAGCAACAACGTGAAGATCACGGCACACGCGCCCGACGGGTCGGATGCGGCGCGGCGCAGAATTGGGGGGATCGCGTCCAAGAGCTCGCGCGAACGTGCCATCGACCCGGGTTCGAGGTGCCCCACGGCCCCCACGACCTGCTCGGGAGAAGGCATGGTTCTCTCGAGCGCAGGAGTGGCGGCGCTCCCGGATGCGAAACCGACTACAGCCGGGGAAGGCCCCGACGTACCCGCGAGCAACTGCTCGGGCGTGAGGTGCTTTTCCGACTGCCAGTCCAAGTCGATGCGGCGAATGCGTTCGGCGAGCGGAGGATGCGTGGCGAACCACTCAAAAACGCCGGTGGCAAAAAACATGTGCGAGGCCTCCGGAGCCCGCGCCGCGCTCACGCGTGAGCCCTCGGTGAATCCGCCGATACGTTTAAGCGCCCCCGCGATGCCGTCGGGGTTGCGGGTGAACTGAACCGCGGAAGCATCGGCGAGAAACTCGCGCTGCCTGCTGACAGCCGCTTTGATGAGGTTGCCGATCAGCGTGCCCGCAAACCCCACGGCCATCAAGCCAAGCCCGAATACGAGAAACGGAAATGCTCCGCCGTCCTTGTCGTTGCGACGGCGGGTATTCGTCGACGCCGCCATGCGGAAGACGTAGTAACCGATCAATCCTACGAGCAAGATGCCGTGAACGATCGCAATGAGCCGGATGTTGAGCCGAGCGTCGCCGTTGAGAATGTGGCTGAACTCGTGGGCCACGACGCCTTGCAATTCCTCACGTGTCAACTGTTCGACACAGCCGCGGGTGATACCTATCACCGCCTCTTCGGGCTTGTAGCCGGCGGCAAAGGCGTTGATGCCGGGCTCATGATCCATGAGATAGACCGGGGGCACCGGCAGCCCGGAAGCCAAGGCCATCTCTTCGACGACGTTGAGCACTTTGCGTTCGAGAGGGTCAGTCGAGTTCTCGAGCAGCCTTCGTCCGCCAAGGGAGAGCGCCAGTGGCTCGCCTCCTCCCGCAAGCTGAAGCGTCTTGTACACGCTCCCGCCTCCGACGATGATGCCGACGGCAGCGGAGATGAACGCCAGCAGCTCGGGGTTCCAAAATCCGACCGGCCCGACCCGGGCCAGAGAAGGATCGTTCTCAGCCATCTGGCCGCTGCCAGCAACGAGAATCCCCATCACGAGGAAATACGTTGCCGCGACCAAGCCGATCAAGGCCACGACCACGAGCACGACCAACTGCTTGGTCTTGCGACGAGCCTGATCCTGTTGCTCAAAAAAGTTCATGCGCCGCCAGCCATGGCTTTGTCAGGATGAGCCACTTGTGACCCAGACGCTCAAAAGGAGACCTTGGGCGCCGCCTGGATGGCTTCGCGGTCTTCAAACTCCAAGAGCGACGCTGGCTGAAAGCCAAATGCGCCCGCAAGCAGCACCGGTGGGAATGAATCGCGGTAGGTGTTGTAGGCGGTGATCGCGTCATTGAACGACTGCCGCGCGAAGGCCACCTTGTTTTCCGTGCTCGTCAACTCCTCTTGGATCGCGAGCATGTTTTGATTGGCCTTGAGATCTGGATACGCTTCGGCGAGCGCGAAGAGGCGACCAAGCGACTTGGTGAGCATCGATTCGGCACCGGCAAGCGCCCCCATCGCGGCCTGATCGACAGGGTTGGCGGCGGCGGCCCCTGTGGCGGCAACGGCCTGATTGCGGGCATTGATCACAGCTTCGAGGGTGTCGCGCTCGTGGGCCATGTAGCCCTTCGCGGTTTCAACAAGGTTCGGAATGAGATCGTGCCGCCGCTTGAGCTGGACGTCGATCTGGACAAAGCCATTCTTTCCGCGCGCCCGAAGTG
>CAZSMN010000532.1:0-1846 GCA_964607615.1 uncultured Chthoniobacterales bacterium
CGTGGAACTGGCGCCGATGCTTTTCGCGAAAACGATCACCGGTGCTCCAAGGATGATCTGGAACGAGACCGCGTTGAGCAGACTGAACCAATGGGCGTTAAACGAACCCTTCGGACACGTGGGAAGGGGCTCGGGTTCCGTCATTGGAGGTGAATGCGGAAACGGCAGGCGTTGCCCGACGGAGAGCCGGTCAGGAGACGCACAGCCTCCCGCCGGCAGGAAAGGGTCACTGGGCGACCGGTCCGGATGCCGTCGTGAGGGTCACGGTGGCGGGACGAAAGACGGGGCCGGATGTTTTCGGAGGCTGGACCAGGCTCTGCGCGATAAACTCGGGATTGATCGGCGCAATCACGCTGTAGCCGCCCTTGCCGTCGGGAAGCATCGGAGTTCCCCACATGTTGCGGCAGACAACCTCCTTGGCAGGCACGCGCTCACCACGGAGCGTGTGGTTGAACATTTCCGGTTCTTGGGGGGTGGCGAGTGTGCCCAGAAAAGCACCTCCGGCGATGAGCAGCCAGTTCATACTGGACGGAATCCTAAATCGGGCGCCCGACGTTTGGGAAGTCTATAATTTGCCCAAGCTTCCGTGGATCGTGCCGATGCAGGGACAGCGACATTTGACCGGCCGCGTGGATTCTGATTTAAGACAGCGCATGGCCCTGATTTTCATCAACCGCGATCGCCAAAACATCGGTCAGTTCACTGAGCAGGAGGTCGCAGACGGCCTCAAGAGCGGGAAATTCCTCCCGACCGATCTGGCATGGCAGGAACCGATGGCGTCCTGGCAGCCGCTGTCCACGTTCACGAGTCTTCCGGAGCCATCGATCGAGCCCGCCGCCGCGCCGCTTCTTCCGGAAGACAGTGTGATCCCTTCGTCCCGGCCGGAGCCTGCTTGGGAACGGACGGAATCGATGGGTGCCATGGTGGAGAGCGTGAAAAGTGTGATCGGCCAGCCGGTGAGCACGTTTCAGGCGATGCCGACGGCGGGCGGCTTCGCGAAGCCGTTGAAATTTTACATCCTTCTCGGCTGGCTGACCGGAGCGGTCGCGATGATCTACCAGGGAGCCGCCTCGCTGATTAATCCGTCGATGATGCTCGGCGAGGAGGCGAAGCACCTGTCGGGGCCGGTTCTGGCCGGCATCTTCATCGGCGTCGTGATCTTGATGCCGCTGTTCCTCCTGATCGGTGCATTCGTTTCGGCCGGGTTGATGCATGTGGCCATGATGGTCGTGGGTGGCGCAAAGAAGCCTTTTGAAACCACGTTCCGCGCCCTCGCTTACGCATCGGCCTCGACATCGGTCGCGCAGGTGATCCCGCTGTGCGGCGCGACCCTCTACATGGTGGCCTCGATCGTTTATTCGGTCATCGCGCTGAAGGAGGCCCACCAGACCGAAATCTGGAGGCCGATCGTCGCGTTTGTGATCGTCTTCCTTCTTTGCTGCGGGGTGGGTATCGGATTTGTCGGACTCACAGCGGCCGTGGCCGGTGCGGCGGGTTCGATCAAATAGAGAGCGTCAGCACGGACTCCCCGTCGGCCGGTGCGCAGTGGATGCGGGCGCAGCAACCGGGACGCAGCTTTTTCTCAACCGCGCTGGTGGCGTGTTCGGCGGAATTGCAATCACGGCTCAGGTGACCGAGCACGACGTGCTGCAGGGCCTCGGTGGCGACCTCCGCCACGAGCGTGGCAGCGGCCGCATTCGAAAGGTGGCCGTGCCTTGAGAGGATGCGCTGCTTTACCGACCAAGGCCGCTTCGTATCCTGCTGTAGAAGCGCCTCGTCATGGTTGGTCTCGATCAGCAGGGCGTTGACACCCCGCACGGCCTCGATGATCTGGCGGGTCGCATAG
>CAZSMN010000533.1:0-1844 GCA_964607615.1 uncultured Chthoniobacterales bacterium
CGCCGCCGGTGAGGTATTCGTATTCGTTCTGAAACCACGGGCGCGGCGGGAGCTTGGACGTGATCTCCGCGTGCACTTTCCGGACGTGCTCGCTGGGAACGCCGACCGTGTGCACAACATACGCATCAACGAGCGAAGCAACTTCCGGATCGTCCATCGCAGGCCCGATCAGCTTTGGAAAGTGATGGTAGGTATCCGCGAAGAGCATGATCTTCGGATCGTGCTTGCGGACGGCTGCGGCAACTTCACGGAAGGCGCGGACGTAGGAGGGCGAATCGGGATACTCACACGTCGAGTAGATCGTGTGATTCACGTTCGGTTCGTTCTGCAGGCCGAAGAGCGACGTTTTGATTCCGGCGGCTTCGAGCGTCTTGATGTCGGTGACGACGGCGTTGGCGAAGTCCGCAAAAAACCGGTCCTTATCGCCCTTGTAGACGGGATCCTTGTCAAAGTCGGGAGCGAACGGCCGGAGGCGGTTCCGCTCGCGGCTGTTTTTCTCGCGAAGCGCGACGTAGGAGTTGTTCGCCTTCCAAAACGGGGCGGGCGACCAGTATTCGAACGAGAGGCCCTCCATTCCGGCTGTATCCATCATGGCCTTGAGCTCCTTGAGCTGTTCGGGCCAGCGGGGCTGGAGGAATTTCCCTTCCGGATCGGTACCGCGCCAATAGAGCCCGCCGGCGAGGCGGAGGTAGCGGAATCCGGCGAGCATCTCCTTGGCAAAACGCTCGCGCTCCTCTGGCGTAAGATCGTGCGGCACGGCAATCGGCTCCTCCGGGAGACCGTTGTTCCCCGAACCGATCGAGTCGGACTGAATCTCGACGCCGATGCCGAGGATCGTCTGCTTCGGTTTGTCGGGGAAGACAGCGTATTCGCCGGGCTTAAGTTCGTTCGCGGGAGCTGCCAAGGTGGATGCGATCGGAAAAATCATAGCGGCTGCGGAGAAGGCGGAGCAACGGATCGAGGTCAGGGTCATAAGCGTGAGTTGTGGCGGTGCTAAGCGGTTGGAAAAATTGATTACTGCTGCTCCCAGAACTCCCAGCTCTGCGGCGGGAGAACGGGCTTGAGTTGAGCGCCGGAGGCCGAGCCGACGGGAACACCCATCGTGCCCTCGCCCGCTTCCTCGGGGGTGTAGCGGTAGCCTTTCCACTGCGTGTCGGCCGGCAGTCCCGTCGCGATCGAGAACGGGCGCTCGTTTTCTTTCCAGCGGTTCGAAAGGACGATACTTAGCTTTCCATCCGGACGCTTGAAGGCAAGCATGCGGCCGTCCGGATCGTATTTCCCCTCGGCGATTTCGACGGCGATGGAATCCCACGGAATGCGCTTAGCAAAGCTCCCGACGGCGTGCCAGTTGTAGGGATTGGTGATCCAGTGTCCCGGCTTTACCGACGCGATTTTTTTCTCAAGGACGAGGGCCTCGGAGCGGATCTCAATCGGCATATTGATTCCGATCTCGGGCTTGAAACCCTCGGCGCTTTCGGGCTCAAGAAAGGCCAGGTGCGGTGCGGCGGGAAGGCCGTTCACTTTGCCCTGATGGGCGGGGATTTTGATTTCTCCCGCGGGAAACGCGCGCTTGTAGACGCGATCGGTGCCACCGTCCCACGCGGCGGTGAGATGGGTCTTCTCCCATTCCGGCTCCAGCGACCCACCGTCGGCATCCTGCACGAGCAGATAGACGGTCACCGGCTTGTTGCTAAGAAAGTTATACCCGACCGCCTGGGCCTTGGGGTCCTTGCGTTTGGCAGAAACCATCTCCAGCTTTTTAAACTCCTCCGGCAGGCTCGTGAAAACCGGGCCCTTGGGCCAGCGGCGGAAGGGCTCCGCGGAGATCACGCTCGGGTCGTCGA
>CAZSMN010000534.1:0-1844 GCA_964607615.1 uncultured Chthoniobacterales bacterium
GGGCCGGAGAATGCCTACGACTTCGAGCTGGTTGTGCTGGTCCTTTTCCTCTTCGTGATCTTCGCGCGGCAGATGTTCCGGGGAGCGGCGAGGGACCCGCTTCGCGCAATGAGCTATACGGTTTTCGGGCTTCTCTATATCCCGTGGCTTTTCAGCTTTATCACCAAGATTATCTATCTCACTCCTCGGACGGAATCCGGGGAGACGACGGGTCAATACTACGTCCTCTTTCTGGTGATGGTGACGAAGTTCAGCGACATGGGCGCGTATGTTTTCGGCAGCCTGTTCGGCCGGCATCCGTTTGCGCCGCATATCAGCCCCAAGAAGACGTGGGAGGGTTTCTTCGGAGCGCTCTTCACGTCGCTTCTGGCCAGCTACTGGCTCTATGCGTGGATGCCGGGGAAGCTCTCGGCGTTCCGGTTTGACGATGTCACGATCCTCGGCCTTGCCCTCGGCTTCGCTGCGGTGATTGGCGACCTCGCGGAGTCGATCGTGAAGCGGGGAGCGAACCAGAAGGATTCTGGCCACCTGCTGCCGGGGATCGGGGGAACGCTCGACCTGATTGACAGCCTTCTTTTCACCGCACCGCTTCTGTTTTTTTACATGCGTCTGGTTTTGGGTGTCTCATGAGCAGGAAGCGCGTCGTCATTCTCGGGGTGTCAGGATCGATCGGGCAGAGCGCTTTGAAGGTCGCCCGCGGTCTCGGCGGGCGGATGGAAGTCGTCGGCGCATCGGCCCACCACAACCGCGATGCGCTCGACGCGGTCGCGGCGGAATGGCCGCAGGCGAAGTGTGTGCTTTCCTCTGGCGACGATGGTCCTGACCAGCTGGTCGAGCTGGCGACCATGCCTGAGGCGGATATGGTGCTCATCGCCATCGTTGGCACGGCCGGCCTCCGTCCGGCACTGGCGGCTATTCAGGCGGGAAAAGACATCGCTGTGGCGAGCAAGGAGATCCTGGTCATGGCCGGCGAGGTCGTGATGCAGGCGGCGCGCCACCACGGCGTCCGGATCCTTCCGGTCGACAGCGAGCACAATGCCATCTTCCAGTGTCTCGAGGGCCGGCGGATGGAGTCGGTGAAGCGGATCATCCTGACCTGCTCGGGCGGGCCGTTCCGGACGCTTCCGGCGTCGGAGTTTGGCGCCGTCACGCCCGAGGCGGCGCTCAAGCATCCGACCTGGACCATGGGCCGGAAGATCACAATCGACTCCGCCCCGCTCTTCAACAAGGCCCTGGAAATGATCGAGGCCAAATGGCTCTTCGGCCTGCCGATTTCCCAGGTGGATGTGACGATCCACCCGCAGAGCATCGTCCACTCGATGGTGGAGTTCGTCGATGGGTCGATCCTCGCCCAGATGAGCCATTCGGACATGTGCTTTCCCATCCACTATGCGGTGACGTGGCCCGAGCGGCTGCCGAATGCCCTCCGGCCGCTGGATTTTGCCGAGATCGGGCGTCTGGACTTCGAAGCGCCCCGCACGGAGGATTTTCCTGCCCTCGGGCTCGCCGTCCGCGCCGGGACGGCCTGCGGAACGCTTCCTGCCGTCCTGAACGCCGCCAACGAGGTCGCCGTTGATGCTTTTTTGTCTCGCCGGATCGGATTTCCGAAAATCTGGGAGGTCGTGGCGGAAACGATGGACGAATGTCCCCAGACCGACCATCCGGACCTCGACCAGATTATCGAGACGGATGCGATCGCACGGCAGATTGCTTCGCGCCTCGTGGCGACTGTGGATTGATTTTTTCCCAATCGCAGCCAAGTTTAGCCCCCGCACTCCATCATGTTTCTTTCCATCCTGAAATTCAACGTGATCTGCCTCTAGGTCCTGCTGATCTTCAACCTC
>CAZSMN010000535.1:0-1838 GCA_964607615.1 uncultured Chthoniobacterales bacterium
CGGCGATGGCGTTGCGGCGGTTTTGCAGAAGGTGGTGGTGGAGGTCAATCGTCACCGGGCACGTCTCGGTGCAGGCGCCGCAGAGCGACGAGGCGAAGGAAAGGTGTTTCCACGACTGGAGCCCGCGCAGGTGAGGGGTGATGACCGAGCCGATCGGGCCCTGATACGTGGTGCCGTAGGAGTGGCCGCCGACGTTTTTGAAAATCGGGCAGACGTTCAGGCACGCACCGCAGCGGATGCAGTGGAGGGCGTCGCGCTGCTCGGCGTCGGCGAGGAGGGTCGTGCGCTGGTTGTCGAGAACGACGACGTGGTACTCGACCGGGCCGTCGGTCTCACCGGGTTGCCGCGGGCCGCCAAGCATGGTGTTATAGCACGTCATGTTCTGTCCGGCTCCGGCGGTGGCGAGCATGGGGAGAAGGACGGCGAGATCGTCGAGTTTCGGGACGACTTTTTCGATGCCGACAATCGTGACGAGCACGCGCGGGAGGGTGGTGCTGAGGCGGGCGTTGCCTTCGTTTTCGGTGATCGAAATATGGCCGGTCTCGGCCACGGCGAAATTGGCACCGCTGATGCCCATGTCGGCATTGCAGTATTTCTGCCGCATGACGTCGCGGGCGATCATCGTCAGTTCCTCGGGCGTGTCGGCGGGGGCCGAGCCGAGCTTCTTCTCGAAGGTCTCGCTGATTTCACCGCGGGTGAGGTGCATCGACGGGAAAACGATGTGGTAGGGCGGCTCTTCGCGGAGTTGGACGATGAACTCGCCGAGGTCGCTCTCAACGACCTCGAAGCCCGCTTTCTCAAGAGCCGGGCCGAGGTGGATCTCCTCGCCGGTCATTGTCTTGGACTTGATGATGTGCTTGACGCCGGCGGACTTGGCGACGGACGAAATGTAGTCCGAAGCCTCGGTGCCATTGGCGGCCCAGAAGACTTTGGTGCCGCGGGCGGCGAGCTTGTCGGTGAACTCGATGAGGTATTGGTCGAGGTGATTGACGGCTTCGTATTTCGCGGCGGCGGCGCTGGCGCGCGCGGATTGCCAGTCGGTGTATTTCGACTTCTGCTCGTCGCGTTTGACGTAGTAGCCGCCGAGGGCTTTCTGGATGAGGCCGCGGTGGCGCAGGTCATGCGTGAGGCGGTCGGCGTCCTTGTGAAACTGGCGGGCTTCGAGAGTGCTCATGACATTGAGTGGGCAAGGACTTCTGCGAGGTGCATGGAGCGAACCGGTTTGCCCTGCCGGTCGAGCAGGCCCTGGATTTGCATCAGGCAGCTGGAGTCATTCGAAATCACCAGGTCGGCGCCGGTCTCGAGGATCGAGGCGCATTTCACCTCGCCCATGGCGGTCGAGATCTCGGGGAACTTCACCGAAAACGTGCCGCCGAACCCGCAGCAGGTCTCGGCCTCTTTCATCTCGATCAACTCAAGGCCCTTCACATTCGCCAGGAGCGCGCGGGGCTCGCGCTTGATGCCGAGTTCGCGCAGGCCATGGCAGCCGTCGTGGAAGGTTGCCTTGGCCGGAAACTCCGCGCCGAGGTCGGTCACGCCGAGCACGTTGACGAGGAAGGACGAGAATTCGTGTGTTTTCGCTGCCAAAGCCTTCGCCTCTGCTTCGCGCGGTTGGCCGTGAAACATCTCGGGATAAAAAACCTTCAACATCGCGCCGCAGGATCCCGAAACGCCCACGATGACCTCGGCGTCGCGAAAGGCATCAAGCATGCCACAAGCGACCGAGCGGGCCTCATCCCAATAGCCGGAGTTGAAGGCCGGCTGGCCGCAGCAGGTCTGGGACTCGGGGTAATGGACCGTGTGCCCGAGCTTCTCGAGGATTTTCACCATGCCAATTC
>CAZSMN010000536.1:0-1835 GCA_964607615.1 uncultured Chthoniobacterales bacterium
ACCGTGGATTACGCCGCCGTGGTGAGTTCGGTCGAAGAGATCGTGCGGGCCCGTCCCCGCCGGCTGATCGAGACGCTCGCCCACGAGGTGGCCGCCGGCGTGCTAGAACGCTATGCCGCCGCATCGGTCACTGTGGAGATCCGGAAGTTTATTCTCCCGCAGACCGATTGGGTGGCGGTTCGCTGTTCCCTGGACCGCGTCTCTGAAGCGGCCGACTGAGCGGCAATGGCACGCTCGATCATATTTTTTTGAAGGTCCGTGCCTGCACGGTGGCGACGGCAGGAAACCTCGGAAAATCGGGATTATATGATCGGTTTTCTTTATTTACTCACAGGCTGAGTGGAAGATAGTATCCCGCTCTGGTATGCGTTCCTCCAAGTATCCCCTCGCTTTGCTTGCCTCCCTTTTTGTTGCTTGCTCAACAGCCTTCTCCCAAGTTCCGCTGAATTCGGAAATTCAGATTTCGAAGATCGAGGCAAACCTCATTGACTCGCCGAAGATCAACGTTGGAGGTTACAGCAAGAAATCGTCCGGCCGCCCGGGCCAGTGGTTGGAAGTCGAGGTGACCTTCGATCGGGCTGCGAATCCCAAAAGTCCGCTTTACGCCGACGAACTGACATTCAACTACTACATCCTTCTGAAAAACGAGGCCGACACGGAAGACCGCAAACCGACGCTCCTCACAGGCTCCGTCACCCATGTCCATGTCCCGCAAGGCAAGGGCCTTCATTCCGTCGCCTTCGTCAGCCCGAAAACACTTGCCCGCTTTTTTGCCGGCAAAGTCCCCGTGAACGCTCAGGCCATGCTCGTGGACTACGGCGTGACCGTCACCGGTAAAGAAGGGCTGCTGGCCATCGCCACCTCGAAAGGCAGCGTCAAAGGCGACAAGGGATGGTGGGATAACCCGATCTACGCGCCGACCGCCGGTTTTGTCCTGAACAAGGACCAAACCCCGTTTGCCCCGCTGGAGTGGGATTTCTACGAGGCGGTCAAACCATCCGCCAAAAACTAGGCGCTGGTTCAGGATTACACCCCATGGCGAAGACCTCCCGTATTCTTGCTCTCGATCTCGGCATGCAGACTGTCAGTCTGGCCGAGTTTCACAAACTCCCCAATGGCGGACTGAGCCTCCGCGCCTATCATGAGACGGAGCTGATCGTCGACCCGGCGGCGGATGCAACCCGGCCGATCCAGATCGAAGAAGCCGTCCGGGAAGGAGTGGCAACGCTCAAGGCTGCCAAAGAGCCCGTAAACTTCTGCCTGCCGGCGCAGTCGGTCTTTGCGCGCTTCGTCAAGCTTCCCGGACACACGGCAGAGGACGTGACCGGTATCATCGGATTCGAGGCCCAGCAGAATGTGCCGTTCCCGATCGACGAGGTCGTCTGGGACTACCAGATCATGGGTAAACAGCATGACGGGGCCTGGGACGTCGTCCTCGTCGCCATGAAGGCTGATCAACTCATCGAAGTCAGCAATGCCGTCGCAAAGGGCGGGTTGAAGCCACAGACGATTGATCTGGCGCCGATGGCGGTCTGCAATGCTTTCCGCTACAACTATCCCGAGGCCACCGGCTGTTCGCTGCTCGTCGATATCGGTGCCCGCACGACGAACCTCATTTTTGTCGAAGGCGACAGGGTTTTCAGCCGTAGCATCCCGGTCGGTGGCAGCACGATCAGCGCATCGGTCGCCAAGGAATTCGGGCAGGACATCAGCGTTGCCGAACGCTTGAAGATCGAGAAGGGGTTCGTCGGCCTGGGCGGAGCCTATGCCGAGCCGACGGATCCCACGGAGGCCCGCGTCGCAAAAGTCATTCGCAACACGATGACCCGTCTCCA
>CAZSMN010000537.1:0-1830 GCA_964607615.1 uncultured Chthoniobacterales bacterium
CATCACCGCGATGCGATTGTCGTGTCCGAAGACGTCGAGGATGTTGCCGCAGTCGCATTTCGAACCGTCGGAAACAAAGATCTCATCGTCGGCGACTTCGGGGCCATTGGCGCGGTAATCATTCTCGGCAATCGCATGGCGGAGAAACTCATACCCCTGCTCCGGCCCGTAGCCTTTGAAGGACTCGCGCGCTCCCATGTCGTCCACCGCTTTGTGCATGGCCTCGCGAACGGCGGCGGGGAGCGGTTCGGTCACATCGCCGATGCCGCAGCGGATGAGGCGTGCCGCGCCGTCGGGATTCGCATCCGTGAAGGCTTTGACGCGGCGATTGATCTCCGGGAAAAGGTAGCCGGCTTTGAGTTTGAGGTAGTTTGAGTTGAGGCGTGCCATGATGAGGAGTGAAAACGAAACGCCCGGCGTCGAAGCGCCGGGCGTTTGACTTGAAGGGATGCTAACTTAAGCGAGAGCTGCTTGGTAGTTTTTCTCAGCGGCTTCCCACGAGATCGTGTTCCACCAGGCCTTGAGGTAATCCGCACGGCGGTTCTGGTAGTTCAGGTAGTAGGCGTGCTCCCAGACATCGCAGCCGATGACCGGCGTGCCGGGGCATTCGGCCACCCCCGCCATGAGCGGATTGTCCTGGTTCGGGGTCGAGCAAATGCAGAGCGACTTATCCGGCTTCACGCTGAGCCAGACCCAGCCACTGCCGAAGCGGCCGAGGCCAGCGGCTTCGAACTTCGCCTTGAACTCGTCAAAGCTGCCGAAGGTCTTCGTGATGGCCTCGCCGAGGGCGCCCGTCGGAGCGCCGCCTGCGGAGGGAGCCATGAGGCCCCAGAAGAAGGAGTGGTTCCAATGTCCGCCACCATTGTTGCGGACCGCGCCGCGGATCGCTTCAGGAACGGCTGCGAGGTTGCCGATGAGATCGTCGAGGGACTTCGAGGCCAACTCGGGGGCACTCTCGAGGGCTTTGTTCAAATTGGCGACGTAGGTCGCGTGGTGCTTGCCATGATGGATCTCCATCGTCTTGGCATCGATATTGGGCTCCAACGCGGTGGCTGCATACGGCAGGCTGGGAAGTTCGAAAGGCATAGTGTGATTGGGTTGAGCCCGAAAAGTAAGCCCGCTTGCAAACGTTTCAAGTGCCGAGTTGACCTACCCCAGCCGTAGCGCCCGGAAAACCGCCTCGCACGTCGCCGGCGAGCCAAGGGCGCCGCCTCCTGTCGCGTCGCGAATTGCCTCCCGCACCGAGATGGCCAGCATGAGCGGCGGCTCACCGACGGCCTTGCTTCCGTGAATGGTTCCTTCTTGCGCAGCATCGCTGAGAAAACGGACCCGGAAATCCACCGGCACATCGCCGATGCTGGGGATCTGGTACGTGCTGGCGCCGTGGGAAAGCAGCCGGCCCTTGGTGTCCCAGAGCAACTCCTCGCCCGTCAGCCAGCCCATACCTTGCACAAAGCCGCCTTCGATCTGCCCGCGGTCGATACCTTCGTTGAGGCTGCTGCCCACGTCGTGCAGGATGTCGACCCGGACGACCCGGACCTGCCCGGTGAACGTATCCACCTCGACCTCGGTCGCCGCCGCCCCGCAGGCGAAGTAAAAGAATGGCCGGCCCTTGCCCTTGGCACGGTCGTAGTGGATTTCCGGCGTCCGGTAATAACCCGTCGCGCTGAGACTGATCCTTCGCGTGTAGGCTTCGCGGACGAGATCCGGAAACGGGACCGAGGCAAAACCGCCGCAGGTTGCCACCACGCCACGAAAAACCACGCGCTCCGGCGAAGCGCCCGTGTCGCCCTGCGCGAGGAGAAGCTCGGCGGCGAGGGGAGCAAGGCG
>CAZSMN010000538.1:0-1801 GCA_964607615.1 uncultured Chthoniobacterales bacterium
CCATCCTCGTTGACAAAAACACGCGCCTGCTCGTGCAGGGCATCACCGGAAAAGCCGGCGGCTTCCATGCCAAGTCCTGCATGGATTACGGCACCAACCTCGTGGCCGGCGTCACGCCTGCGCGCGGTGGCGAACTCTTCGAAAGCAAGATCCCGGTTTTCGATACCGTTGTCGAAGCCCGCCGTGAGACCGGCTGCAATGCCTCGATGATCTTTGTTCCGGCCGAGTTTGCGGCCGATTCGATCCTTGAGGCCGTCGATGCCGGCATCGAGCTCGTCATCTGCATCACGGAGGGCATTCCTGTCCTCGACATGATGCGCGTGAAGGCCGCGATGAAGGATAGCAACAGCCGCCTCATCGGACCGAACTGCCCGGGCATTATCACCCCCGGCCAGTGCAAGATCGGCATCATGCCCGGTTATATTCACAAGCCAGGCAAGGTCGGCGTCGTCTCCCGTTCCGGTACCCTTACCTACGAGGCCGTCTGGCAGCTCTCCAGCCGCGGACACGGTCAATCGACCTGCGTCGGCATCGGCGGAGATCCGATCAATGGTACGTCCCACCTCGACGTTGTCCAGATGTTCAATGCCGACGAGGAGACCGAAGCCATCATCATGATCGGCGAGATCGGCGGCACGGCCGAAGAAGAAGCCGCTGCATGGATTGGCGCGAACTGCAAAAAGCCCGTCGCCGCGTTCATCGCCGGCGCCACTGCGCCTCCCGGACGCCGCATGGGCCATGCCGGCGCCATCGTCAGCGGTGGCAAGGGAACCGCCGCCGGTAAGATCGAAGCCCTGCGCGCCGCGAACATCGAAGTCGCCGAGACGCCGGCCGATATGGCCGACGCCCTCCTGCGCCGCATCGCCCGGGGATAAAACCAACTCGCGAAAATTTTTAGAAAAAGGCTTGTCACATCCGGCAAGCCATGAGATTCTCCTCCTTCTATGGCAAAGACAGCATGGCTCGAGCGCAACAAGCGCAAGCAGAAGACGGTGGAAAAATACGCCGAGCTTCGTGCAGAACTGAAGGCGAAGAAAGACTACGCCTCGCTCGCGCAATTGCCCCGTGACGCCAGCCCGACGCGCCTTGTGAACCGCTGCCGCGTCTCCGGCCGCCGCCACGGCTTCATCAACCGCTTCAAGATTTCCCGTCTCACGTTCCGCGAATTGGCCTCTTCCGGCCTTATTCCCGGCGTGACGAAGTCGAGCTGGTAATCTCCGGCTCCCCGACGGCACGTTTTTCACGATGCCGATCTACGAATACGAGAGCGACAGACCCGAAGGCTGTCGCGTCTGCAAGAAGGGATTCGAACTGAGGCGTCCGGCGGACCGCCCTCACCCAACCAACTGTCCCGTTTGTAAAGGACCCATCCGCAGGGTTCTCTCCCTGCCGAGCACGCCCAAGCTGACCAAGCCTCTCTCCGTCTCCGACGCCAAAAAAGCGGGCTTCACCGTTTTTGAGAAGCGCGACAAGGGCGTTTACGAACGCCAGTAAGCCGCTACGTCACGAGGAGTGTCCATTCGGGACAACCTGCACCATGTCTCACCATGCCTGGTGAGAAGTCTCTACGGAACGTTCGACAAAAAACGATCTCTTGCGGTAGACGAACGGGAAGGTATATTTTTCATACCGAATGGAGGTCGAATATGACCCAATCGAGAGCCAGACCAACAAGGAGAAGCACGGCATCGATTTTGACGAAGCCCAAGTCCTGTGGCTGGATGAAGACCGGGTCGAGTTTCCGGCGCGGAGCGACACCGAAGAGCGCTATGCACTGATCGCGAAAAACAACGAACAGATG
>CAZSMN010000539.1:0-1794 GCA_964607615.1 uncultured Chthoniobacterales bacterium
CACTGCCAGCATGTGCGCCTGGGCGAGATCGAGGATGTGGATGTAGTCGCGGATGCAGGTGCCGTCCGGCGTGGGGTAATCTGTCCCGTAAATATCCACCGACTCGCGCTGGCCGAGCGCGACCTTGAGCACGTTGGGGATGAGGTGGGTCTCGATCCGGTGGTCCTCGCCGAACTTCTCGGTCGCGCCTGCCGCATTAAAATAGCGGAGGGCAACAAAGCTCAGGCCGTGGATTTCGTGATACCAGCGGAGGATCTGCTCGAACATGAGCTTCGACTCGCCGTAGGGGTTGATCGGACGCTGGGGCAGCGTCTCGTCGATGGGCATGCGTTCGGGGATGCCGAACGTGGCGCAGGTCGAGGAGAAGACAAACTTCTTCACGCCCGCCTCAACGGCCGCATCGAGGAGATTGATGCCGGCCGAGACGTTGTTGCGGAAATATTTGGACGGGTTCGACATCGACTCGCCGACCAGAGCGTTGGCCGCAAAGTGCATGACGGCGTCGGGTTTGACCTCCCCCATTGCCCGCTTGATGACCGAACGGTCGGCGAGGTCGCCCTGGAGGAAGTGGGCGCGATCATCGACCGCGCGGCGGTGTCCCTCGCTGAGGTTGTCGAAAACCGCTACTTCGAAGCCCTCATTGAGAAGCTGCTCCACACAGATGCTGCCGATGTATCCGGCTCCGCCCGTCACGAAAATTGTCTTCATTGGAAGCCGCAAGCCTACCCAACGCGCCCCTGGGGAGCAACGAAATGCTACGGTCCGAAGCGGATTTCGTGGCGGAGTGGATCGGTGGGGACCCGGCGGCGGAGGGGCAGATTCGACGCCTTGGCAAGCATCGACTCCTCCATCACCAAAGCCTCGGGAAACGCCTCGAAGAGTTCCGCCAGAGGCGCGTGATACTCCACAAGGCAATCGCCATCGACGGCCGCCATGCACCCCTCTTCACTCCGAAGCTCGGCCAACCGTGCCAACCGCTCGGCTGGCGGAGCCGCTTGCGGGATTTTTTCCTTCAAGGCCCCGGCGCGCTTCTGGAAGTGGAGGAAGAGAATTTTCCCGGGTGCCGTCGGGCCGAACAGCGTCCGGGCCTCCTCGAGCATCGAAAGGCAAAGCGCGCCAAACGGGCTTGAAAAGACGGCCTGCCCCTTCTTGGTGAGCCGGTAAACCATGCTCGGCCGCCCGAGGCCGCGATGCTGATTCCGGCCGGCGATGTAGCCGCCTTTGGTGAGCGCAAGGCAGTGTTGCTTCACCCCCATGTAGCTCATATCCAGCCGGTCGGCGAGTTCGCGGACGGCGAGACCATGGCTTTGCTTCAGCTCGCGAAGGACGGCACGCCGCTGGGAGGAGCCGAGTTTTTCGTCAGATGGAGTCATGGCGGAAAGGGTGCATTTTGATGCCTGCGCCCCGGGATGAACAGGAGCATTTTGCCCCGGCCGGCACTCAGTCGACTTGCGGGAATGCCCTTCCGGAGCTAAGTTCCAGCAAACGCGCCCCGACAACGGGCCACCTCTTTATGGCAAATGCAATGGTTATCGGAATCGGCGGCGTCGGTTCCGTCATCGGACAAAAACTCCACGATTACGATTGTTTCGACCGCATCGTGCTGGCGGATGTCGATCCCGTCTTCGCCCAGCAACTGGCAGCCCGAACGCCAAAAAACCGGTTTGTCGTTGTGCAGGCTAACGCGATGGATACCGATGCGCTCACTGCGCTCATGAAGGAGCACGCGGTAACGGTGACCTGCAACGCCTGCGTCTGCCAGACCAACCACTCGGTCCTCGAGGCCTGCCTGCG
>CAZSMN010000540.1:0-1790 GCA_964607615.1 uncultured Chthoniobacterales bacterium
CCGGTGACGTCGGCATCCTGGAAGAAGACGCGGCCGCCATTCGGTTGGATCAGGCCGACGATCATGTAAAACGTTGTCGTCTTGCCGGCACCGTTCGGTCCGAGAAGACCGACGATTTCGCCTTTCTTGACGTTGATATCGACACCGTTGACGACCGATCGGCCGTTGTAGATTTTTACGAGACCGTCCGTCCGGAGGAGGGGCTTCTCATCGGCCACGGGCTTTTTTTCCTCGCTGCTCATCGAGCTCCTCCGGATTCGCTTGTATCGCTGATCACCGTCTTGCTGCCGCCCTTGGTGGTGGATTTGCCGCTGCGGTTGAGGACCATCACGGTGCCCTCCTCGGTGGCGACCTGATTGTTGATGCCCTGTTGGACGCTCGGCCAGCCGCGGAGGATGACTTCGCCGGTGGCCGGGGTATAGGTGGCCTTTTCCGCCCGCCCGATCGCCTTGGTGGTCGAACCGGTCGTGTTCTCCTGGACGATCACGACATTGCCGATGGCTTCAGCGGATTCGAGACCCTTGCGGTCCTTGCTGAGAATGACCTTGAGACGGTCGCAGGTGAGCGTGAACTGGGGATCGCGCACAACGACACGGCCGATAAATTCAGCAACGCTGGCGGCATTGTCAAACGTGGCCTCCTTGGTCGCGGTGATCTCGGTGCGGGCGTCCTTCGGCCGGTCTTTGCCGAGGCCGGCAAATCCGCCGATTCCGCTGGCGGACGGGGAGGGCTCGGACACGGCACCGGGGTTCATCGAAGGGGAATTCTGAGCGCGGAGCGCTGCCGGCGCGGCGGCCGTGATGAGGGCAAGGAGAACTGCGTGGCGGAAATTCATTGCGGAGTATCTGTGGTGAGGATGATCATTTTGACGTTGCCTCGAACTGTGCCGTTCCGGGTTCTGGTGTTGAACTCGACGGACTTTCCGGTGATCTCAAAGTCTTCCCGGCGGATGAGTGCGTTACCGTCTCCCGTCAGGAGACGGGTCTGAAGATTGAAGATGGAATGGGGCAGTTCGACAATCAAGTTCCGGCCCTCGTCGTCGAGGGCGTTGATCTTGAGATTCTGCATCTCGACGGTTGTCTCGTCGAGCTTCTGCGCCGTCTCGGCTTCGAGCGTCATGATGAGCTTCCCGTTCTCGTCGCGGTGGGGGATTTTGATGCCTTTGACGGGCATACCGAGCGGCACGGGGATATCGAAATTTTCTTCATCCTTGGCGGCCGGGGTGGGCGTGGGCGAGGCGGAAGGCGACGGTGAGGGCTTGGCCTCCTGGGCGAGAAGCGTGCCGGCGGCGGCCAACGCGAGAAGGCAGATTCTAAAGAACATTTTCACGGATCCTCCGGAGTTGGGAAATAAGCCGCGGCAGCTCGCGGAGCGGGATCTGGTTGGGTCCATCGGAGAGCGCTTTGGCGGGGTTCTCGTGGGTTTCGATAAAGACGCCGTCGCAGCCGGCAGCGACTGCTGAGCGGGCGAGGACCGGCGCAAGGGCGCCGTCGCCACCGGTCGAGTCGCCGGCCCCGCCGGGACGCTGGACCGAATGCGTGGCATCAAACACAACGCGGGCGCCGAGCTCCTGCATCCAGGGGATCGAGCGCATGTCGGCGACGAGGTTGTTGTAGCCGAAGGTCGTGCCGCGCTCGGTGAAGAAATAGGATTTGCAGCCGCTGGCCTCGAGCTTGGTGGCGACATTCTTCATGTCCCACGGGGCGAGGAACTGTCCTTTCTTGACGTTCACCACGCGACCGGAGGCGGCGGCGGCTACAATGAGATCGGTCTGCCGGCAGAGGAACGCC
>CAZSMN010000541.1:0-1787 GCA_964607615.1 uncultured Chthoniobacterales bacterium
GAGCGACGGCGCTGAAGGCGGTGACGTATTGTTCCTTCGTGTAGGCGCAGCGCGAGTAGTCGTTGCCGTAGCTCCACGAGCGGGGCTCGTTTTGCAGGCCCCACATCGAGACCTTTATGCCGAGGTCTTCGAGGAAGCGGATGTCGTGAACGAGGGCCTTGCCGAAATCCGCAAAGAAGCGGTCGGCGTCACCCTTATAGACGGGATCGTTGGCAAAGTCCGGCCCGAAGGGCTTGAGCACGTTCGTGGCTTTGACGGGTCCGACGTAGGATTCGTTGGCCTTCCAGTACGGGGCGGGAGACCAGTATTCAAGCGAGACGCCTTCGATGCCGGCGACGTCCATCATTTCCTTGAGCTCGGCCATCTGCGTCGGCCAGCGGCCCTGGAGCGTCTTTTTCTCCGGGTCAGTGCCCCGCCAGTAGAGTCCGCCCGCGAGGCGGCAGTAGCGGAAGCCTTTGAGCATTTCCGTGAAGAACCGCTGCCGCTCGGAGGGCGTGAGATCGTGCGGCACGCTGATGGGCTCCTCGGGGAGACCCTGGTTGGCGGAGCCGATCGAGTCGGATTGGATCTCAAAGCCGAGGCCCTCGATGATCTGCCGCGGCTGGTCGGGGTGGATCGCGTAGTTACCCGAGGCGGCAGCCGGCGTCGTGCGCGCCGGACGCTCCATCGGGTATTGAGGATGGTCGGCTTTGAGCGATCCGACGAGAGATGCGGCAGCCAACATGACCGGCAGGAGAATTTTCATGGAAGGGGGGCTGTGGAACAAGATGGCGCCTACTGCTGCTCCCAGAACTCCCAGCTCTGCGGCGGGAGCGTCGGGTTCAGCGAGGTGCCGGAGAGTTCACCCACAGGCACGCCCATCGTCCCCTCACCCGCCTCAAAGGGCGTGTAGCGGAAACCCTTCCACTTTGCATCGGCGAGGCCGGTGGCGATGTTGAAGGTCCGCTTGTTCTCCTTCCAGCGGTTCGACAGGACGATGGTCATTTTTCCGTCCGGGCGCTTGAACGCGAGGATGCGGCCGTCCGGGTCGTATTTGCCCTCGGCGATATCGACGGCGACGGAGTTCCACGGGATGCGCTTCGCAAAGCTGCCGACCGCGTGCCAGTTGTAGGGATTGTAAATCCAGTGGCCCGGCTTCACGGCGGCGGCCTTCTTCTCCAAGGCGATCGCCTGCGAGCGGACGAGGATCGGGAGGTTCATGCCGATCTGGATATCGAGGGACTCCGGCTTGCTGCCTTCGACAAACGCGACGTGCGGCGCAGCGAACTTCCCGTCTTTCCCGCCCGGATGAGCCGGGATATTTACCGTGCCCGCGGGGAACTCCCGCTTGTAAACGACATCGGTATTCCCATCCCAGCCAAAGGTGAGATCGGTCTTCTTCCAGGCGGGGTCGAGCTTGGCGTCGCCGAGCTTCTGCACGCCGAGATAAACGGTCACCGGCTGGTTGACGATGAAGTGGTAGGCGAGCCCGGGCTGGCCGGCATCGCCCCGCTTGGCGCTGACGAGCTCGAGCTTGGCAAGCTCGCCCGGCAGGGAGGTCAGCTCCGGACCATGGAGCCAGCGGCGGTGCTTCTCGCTGGAGATCTCGGTGATCGGATCGATCTGCGACTGCCAGAAGCCGAGCGAGTAGCCGCTCGCCTCGGCATTCCGGATCGGCTTGAGCGCATGGAGCCAGAACCAGGTCGGGTTCTCGCCGAGCTGGAACGAATTCATGATGTGCTGCACGGTATTGAGGCAGCGGTCCGGCGTGGCGCCGCCGGTGAGGTATTCGTATTCGTTCTGAAACC
>CAZSMN010000542.1:0-1774 GCA_964607615.1 uncultured Chthoniobacterales bacterium
AGCAGCATTTTTTAACGAGCTCGACGGGCGTACACTAGCCGATGTTCTTGCAACCAGCTGTTGACTTTCCCGCCCGGCGAAACTCCACCTATGGTGCGCGCGCTGCCTCAATAGGCGTGACACAAGCGGGGATACCGTGGCAAAGAGTGGAGAATTGCAAGGATTGCGAAATGAGCCCGGAACACCAGCAGATTGCACGGTCCTCGCTTCTCTTGAAGGGAACTCCTCCAGCTGTCGTGGAAGCCGTTATGGCGACCGCCCGAGTGCGCGAATTTGATCGCGGCTCAACCATCTTCCTGCAAGGCGAGCGTGCAAGCGCCATCTATATTGTCGCCGAAGGTTGGGTGAAGCTCTACCGCATTTCGCCAAATGGAGCGGAGGCCGTTGTTGCGGTATTCACCAAGGGGAGCAGTTTTGGTGAGGCTGTCGCGTTTCGGCATGACGTCTATCCGGTTGCAGCCGAGGCTGTGACGGACTGCAATCTGATCAGGATCGAGGCCAATACCATCCTCAATCTCATTCGCCAGTCTCCAGAGATCGCGATCTCAATCCTCTCGGCCACATTTCTGCATCTCCACAGCTTGGTCGCCCAGGTCGAGCAGCTCAAGGCCCGGACCGGTGCCCAGCGCGTCGCTGAGTTCTTGCTGGAACTCTCCCAGGCAACGGAAGGTTCCTGCGTCGTCACGCTGCCATATGACAAGGCGCTGATCGCGGGTCGCCTGGGCATGAAGCCAGAGAGCCTATCGCGCGCCTTTGCCAAGCTGCGCGACCATGGTGTCACGATCCGCCAGAACAACGCAACGATTGCTGATCTCGCGGCATTGCGGGAACTGTCAGACGAAGATCCCGCCCTGTCCTGGACGAAGAGCTGACGATCTTAGACACGAACTAACTGGCGGTAGCTCTCGGGCAGAGCCTGCGTCAGCCTGTCGGGATGCGGAATGAGTGCGAAGCCGCCTTGGCCGAACATGCGCGGAAACCAGGACTTGCTGTCCCGGTCGATGGTAATGCCGAACACCGCATGACCTATACGTCGCGCTTCACGCACCGCCATGCGGCTGTCTTCGATACCGTGGCGACCTTCATAGTGATCGAGGTCATTGGGCTTGCCATCAGTAATGATCAGCAGCAATCTGCGCTTGCGCGACTGGGCGGACAGCCCGGCTGACGCGTGGCGGATGGCGGCCCCAAGCCTGGTGTAGAAGCCGGGCTTCAGACATCCGATGCGGGCTTCCACAATCGGCGTCATTGGCTCGCCGAACTGCTTCGCGCATTGCACATAGACGCGGTCACGTTTCAGGGATGAGAAAGCGTGGATCGCGAAATCGTCTCCGCAGGCGGAAAGTCCCCAGGCCATTGCAGTCAACGCCTCGCGCTCGATGTCGATAACGGCACGCCCACCATGACCATGACCAGGCACTGCCGACTCCGTGGAACGGGACACATCCAGCAGGATCGATACCGCAAGATCGCGCTCTTGAGGTCGGGTCTGTCGCCAGATTCGATCCTCACCCTGGCCCGTGGCAAGGAAATCGACCTGTGCCCGCACTGCACGATCTGCGTCGATGTCGTCGCCGTCGAGATGACCTGATGTCGATATCCGTGCCGGGCGCAACGCCTCGAATTGTCGCCTTACGGCCCGAATCCGAGCCTGTGCGCGCGAATCATGGTTGAAGGACTGCGACGTGCAATCCGCCTCGATCTTCGAGGACAGCACGCGGACATGAGCCGGCAGATAGGCTCCACTGCGCACATCCCATTCGGGGTAAGTGGT
>CAZSMN010000543.1:0-1751 GCA_964607615.1 uncultured Chthoniobacterales bacterium
GACCGCCCGCCGCCTGCCCTCGTGCTGCTCGATGTGATGATGCCCGGGATCGACGGGTTCGACGTCTGCCGGAGCATGCGGGCCAATCCTGTCCTGCGGGAGATTCCGGTTCTCTTTCTCAGCGCTCTCAGCACGACGGCGGACAAAGTGGCGGCCTTTGAGGCGGGTGGCGTGGACTATGTGACCAAGCCCTTCCATGAGCGCGAGGTGATGGCCCGCGTCGGAGCGCAGATCCGGATCGTGCAGCTAAGGAGAGAGATTTGCGAGCACAATGCCCGCCTGGAGGAGCTCGTGGCCGCCCGGACAGCGGAGCTCACGGTAGCCAAAGAGCGCATTACCGCGCTGGCCCACGTGAAGGGGGATTTCCTCCGAATGATCTCACATGAAATCCGCACGCCGGCGAACGGGATCCTCGCCATCGCCGAGCTCCTGCTCGATCACGATACGGAAGGAACTTACCGGCAGGCCTTCGAAGAGAGCAGCCAGCGCCTGCACGACCTGATCGAGGATGCCGAGCTCCTATCCCGCATCGAGGACGCGTCGTTTGCCTGTACCCCCTCGCTACGGTTATCGGACTTTCTCGATGTTCTGACGGAAGGCCCGGAGGCTCTCTCGATAGTCGTTGACCAGCAGCTCGATCCCGCCCGCGTCCTGCTTGCGGTCCGGAAGCCGTTTGTGCGGAGAGCGATGAGGACGGCCATACGGCTGGCCACGTGCTTCAGCCGCGGCGTGCCGCTGATGGAGGTGACATGCACCGGCGGAAAGGTACGGTTCCTCTTCGCATTGAATGCGTTGGCCCTGACGCGTGCGCAGGCAGACGAGTTTTTTCGCCTTCAGTCGGGCGTGCGCCACTCTTCCCATGCGGAATTCCTCGGTCTGGCGCCGGTGGCCGCCGAGCGCGTGCTGGCGACCTGCGGCGGCCGGCTCACGCTCACACGCGGCGAGGGGCAGCTCGGAAGGCTCGAAGCCGAGATCCCCTGCGCTGTCGAGCCTGCAGCGGCTCAGCAGCATCGCAACTGAGCCGGCCTCTCGATGATGATCTGCGGGCAGCCGTGGAACTCGGAGAGCGTGCCGGTCGCCTGAATCCGCGAGCCGATCAGGCAGGTCAGGGCGTCGAGTGAGAACTCCGGATCACCTGCCTTGACGAGCAGCGAAAACTCCCGGTGGGAGATACCGGTGAGATCCAGAAAGCGGATGGTTCCGGTGGTATTCTCCCAGATCCGATCAACGACCCCCTCGACACGCACGGTCTTTCCGACGGCCCCTCTTAATTGCTCCTGATGGCATGGATCCACGTCGAGCGTGATGTCGGCGTCTTCTTCCGCAGCCGGTGCCGGGTGTCCCGGGATCGCGGACGGCTTCGGAGCGCTCCTCGCAGGTAGAACGGGGAAAAGGCTCGCCAAGGCGGAGTTGGCATCGGCCGGCCGGTCTTCCGGCCTTCGAGCCATCAGCGTCTCAACCCACGTGCAGAGGCCTGCCGGAAGGTCCGGCCGCCACTCGCCAAGCGGCCTCAGTGAGCGGTCAAGGTGGGCGTGGATGATGTCATCAGATGACTCGCCTTCGAACGCATCCTGCCGGCTGAGGGCACGGTAGAAGACGCAGCCGAGCGAGTAGAGGTCTGTATAGATGCCAACCGGCTCCTGCTCAAATTGCTCAGGTGCCATGGTGTGGACCGATCCGAGGAGTTGGCCGCTCTTCGTGAGGGACTGTCGCGCGGGTTGCTCCATCATGGTCGCGAGCCCGAAGTCCAG
>CAZSMN010000544.1:0-1750 GCA_964607615.1 uncultured Chthoniobacterales bacterium
CCGATTGGGACGCCCTCTCCACAGCCGAGATTGCCGCAGCCACCGCCGCCCTGACGGAGAGCGGCAGGGCTCCTAAGGATTAGGTCAGGGAGTGACCAGCTTGCGGCCGGTCAGCTTCTCGAATGCCTCGATGTATTTCGCGGAGGTCTTCTCAACGACGTCAGCCGGAAGAGCCGGAGCGGGATCGGTTTTGTCCCAGTCCAGCGTCTCCAGGTAATCGCGCACAAACTGCTTGTCGAAACTGGGCGGATTTTTTCCCGGGAGAGCTGTCTCTGCCGGCCAGAAACGTGAGGAATCCGGCGTGAGGCATTCATCGATCAAGAGGAGGTCTTCGCCCTCCATTCCGAACTCGAACTTCGTATCGGCCACAATGATTCCCGCCTGCGCCGCGCGGGCCCTGCCGTGCTCATAGAGCTCGATGGTCCGGTCGCGCACCTCGGTGGCGATGTCGTCGCCGAGCATCGCGCGACACTGCTTCCAGGTGATGTTTTCGTCGTGCCCGGTCTCGGCTTTTCTGGCCGGGGTGAAGAGCGGAGTCGGGAGCTTCTGCGATTGCCGGAGGCCGGGAGGCAGATCGTGGCCACCGACCTTCCCATCGGTGAGGTATTCCTTCCAACCCGATCCCGCAAGGTAGCCCCTGGCGACACACTCGACCGGAAGCGGCCGCGCGCGGCGGACGAGCATCGAGCGTCCGGAGAGCTGCGCCTCAAACGGCTGGAGCTCGGACGGAAATCGCCGGAAGCTCGCCGTCACGTAGTGGTTCGGAACAAAATCCAGCGTCTCGAACCAGAAGGCCGAGAGCTGCGTGAGCACCTCGCCCTTGTGGGGAATGGCGGTCGGCAGAATGCAGTCGAACGCCGAGATGCGGTCCGTCGCCACGATGAGGAAGTATTCCCCCACCTCAAAAACCTCGCGGACCTTACCGCTCCGCACTTTTTTAATTCCAGGAAGATCGATCGCGAGAAGATCCATGACGCTCTCTGCTTACCAGCCCCCGCCTCCGCACGGAAGGACTGAGTTGGAAATTCGGAACGGCGATTGATCCGGAACAAGCCCGCCGATAAAACCTGCATCGCGGCTTGATGAGAAGCCGCAGGAACGGGATGATGCCGCGCTTTACCACGTCATGGGTGTCCTTTCACAGTTTACCGGCGGCAACGAGGTGGCAGAGGCGGTTCTTGTCCTCTCGATCATCGCGGTCGTCGGCATCGCCCTGTCCGCCATCAAGTTCCGCGGTGTGGGTCTGGGCATTACCGGCGTGCTGTTTTCCGGCCTTTTCTTCGGCCACATCGGCTGGCACATCGCACCCGACGTGCTGCAGTTCGTCCGCGAATTCGGGCTGATCCTCTTCGTCTTCACGATCGGGCTGCAGATCGGTCCGGGCTTCTTTGCCTCGCTCATGAAGCAGGGCGTTCCCGCCAATCTCTGCGCCGCCGCGGTCGTCATCGGTGGCGCCGTGTTGACGGCAGGCCTCGCGTCGGTAATGGGCATCAACCCGTTCGCGGCGGCCGGCCTCTTCTCCGGAGCCACGACCAATACTCCGTCGCTGGGCGCCGCCCAGCAGGCCATCGCGGTCCTGCCTGCGATCGACGCGGCTCAAAAGTCCCTTCCAGCCCTGGCCTACGCCGTAGCCTACCCGGGCGGCGTGGCAGGCATCATCGTCTGCATTATTCTCCTTCGGACCATCTTCAAGATCAACCCCACGGCAGAGCTGGAGGCCTTCGAAATCGAGCGCCGAAGCCAGGCGCCC
>CAZSMN010000545.1:0-1731 GCA_964607615.1 uncultured Chthoniobacterales bacterium
AGGCCCTGAAGTCCGCCGAACTCATCAACGACCAGCGCGATGTGTTTGCCGGATTTTTTGAACTCCTCGATGAGCTTGCCGGCGGGCATGGCCGTGGGAACGTACATCGGCGGCGTGACGAGCGCACGCAGCTCGACGCGGCCGGCCAGCGAGAGATTTGCCCAGAGGCTTTTCACCGAGATCATCCCGATCACGTTGTCGCGGGTACCTTGGTAGACGGGGAAATGCGAGTGTCCGCTCCCGGCGATGCGGCGCCAGTTTTCCTCGTCCGTATCGTCGAGCGAGAGCCAGATCATACGGGCGCGGGGCGTCATGAGGTCGCCGACATTCTGCTCGTCGAGTTCGAAGACGCCTTCGACCATGTCCTTCTCGGCCTTTTTGAAAATGCCGGCGCTGAGGCCCTCGTCGATCAGAACGCGCACCTCTTCCTCGGAAACGGACGACTCGGCCGCCTTTTTGACGCCCAGCGCACTCATCATGAAATCGCTCGAGTGGTTGAGGAGATTCACCAGCGGCGAGGCGATGGCCGAGAGGCCGTTCATCGGACGCGCAAGGGCCGATGCGATCCGCTCCGGATTGCTGAGCGCAAGGCGCTTCGGCACCAGCTCTCCGATGATGACGGAAAAGTAGGTAATAATGGCCACAACGATGAAGAGGGCCAAGTAGTCAGCATGACCTTGAAGGAACGGAATGCGCTCCAGCAAGCCGGCAAGCGAGTCGGCAATGCGGGCGCCGCCGACCGCGCCGGCCAGAACGCCCACCAGCGTGATGCCGACCTGAACCGTGGACAAAAATTTTCCCGGGGAGGTGGCGAGCTCCAGAGCGAGCTTGGCGCCGGTATGCCCCTCGTCCCGGAGGGTCTTGAGCCTTGCTTTGCGGGATGTGACCACGGCGATTTCGGCCATGGCAAACACACCGTTTGCAACGAGCAGGGCAACAATGAAGAGAATTTCTAACGCGAGTCCGGACATTTTGGGTAAGGGCGTAAGCTAAACCAACCGACGCCCCGTAGCAAATGTAACCTCCCCGCCCACAGGATCCCGCTCACCCAAGGTAACCGGACAGCCGTTCTTTGAGCTCCGTCCGCGCGCGGAAAAGCAGGCTTTTCACCGAGGGCACGGTCGTCTCCAGAACTTCGGCGATCTCCTCATACGAGAGGTCCTCATAACGCCGCAACACCACCGCCATGCGCTGGGTTTCGGGCAGCGCGGCAATCGCGGCGGCGATGGCATCCTGCAGCTCTGCCTCGGAGACCTTCTCGGCGGGCGTCCGTACCGAGTGGTCGGGATGTTCCCGGGGTGCCTCGCTGTCGTCGGTCTCCAGCGGCACGAGACGCGAGCGGTGGCGGCGGCGCATTTCGTTGAAGACCAGGTTGCGGGTGATCGTGAGCAACCAGGTCGTGAATTTCGCCTGCGGTGAGTAGCGGGATGCGCTCTGCCAGACGCGGACGAACACCTGCTGGGCGATATCATCGGCATCCGCATCGCTGCCGAGCATCTTGACAACCGTTCCGAAAACGCGGCTCTGGTGGATCTCGACAAGCTGCTCAAACGCCTCCTCGTCCCCGTCACGAACCCGCAACATCAAGGCGATATCGTCGGGGAGTTCCGGGTCATCCGGGGGGGAGGTTTCCATGAGGCACGCGGCGGGGTATCGGTATTTAACCACCCAAACGGCCGGATGACTCGCGAAAATCCTCTCGCCGCGTCGGGAGGGATCGTTTTTTCTTGG
>CAZSMN010000546.1:0-1728 GCA_964607615.1 uncultured Chthoniobacterales bacterium
CGAGCCGAAGTATGTCATCGCGATGGGCGCCTGCGCGATCTCCGGAGGTCCGTTCAAAGAGGGCTACAATGTGCTCAAGGGCATCGATCGCTACATCCCTGTCGATGTCGTCATCCCCGGCTGCCCGCCCCGCCCCGAGGCGCTGCTCGAAGGCCTGATGCTTCTGCAAAAAAAGATCGAGGCCCAGCGTCTATTCGGCCCCGACAAAGCCCGTCACGCCGATCGCCAGAGTCCGGTGGAGTATCCCGTCCCTTCCTATGGAGCGCGTGATCTCGAACCCGCTTTCAATCCCGACGTCTTTCACCCGCCTGTGAAGGCCTTCAGCGAATGAACCTCGACACGGTCATCGAAAACCTGAAGTCCGACTTCCCGAACGCTGCCGTGGAGCGCGTTGCCAACCCCTCCGCCGGCGGCGGAGATTCCCTCGTCCTTCCGGCGTCCGATGCCGTAGCGATCGCCCGCCACCTCCGCGACCAGCTCGGCTTCGACTATGCCTCCAACGTCTCCGGCGTCGATTGGCCGCCGCGCAAGATCAAACAAACCGTCATTGAGACCAAGATCGTGGACGGCGCCGCCGTGGAAGAAAAGGTGCAGCGCGAGGTCGAGACCAAGGGATTCCTCGAAGCCGTCTACCATCTCTATTCGATCACCGGACGATACGGCCCGCTGACCATCCGCCTGCGCACGGTGGACCGTGAACGCCAAGTCACGCTGCCGTCGCTCACCGGCATCTGGAAGAGCGCCGAGTTTCAAGAACGCGAAATCTTTGACCTCTTCGGCATCATTTTTGAAGGCCACCCGGACCTCCGCCGGATCCTCATGTGGGACGAATTTACCGATCACCCGATGCGCAAGGATTACGTGGCTCCGGAGGACTTCGAATACGAGCCAACGCCGCACGACCGCATCCTCGCCGCCGTAAAAAAGGAGACTGCTGCACCATGACATCGACGTGCGACTCCGTTCTCGATCTGTCCCTCGGGCCGCAGCACCCCTCGACCCATGGGGTTTTCCGCATGAACGTGCGCGTCGAGGGCGAGACCGTCGTCGCCCTCCAACCCGTCTTCGGCTACCTCCACCGCAACCACGAAAAAATCGCCGAGCAAAACTCCTGGCTGGCGGCGATGCCCTACACCGACCGCTTGGATTATATCTGCCCGCTGACCAACAACTGGGCTTACGCACTCGCCGTGGAGAAGCTCGCCGGCATCGAGGTCGCCGAGCGGGCGGAATACATCCGCGTCATCGTCGGCGAGCTCACGCGCCTGCAGAATCACGCCGCTTTCCTCGGCTTCGTCCTTGGCGACATGGGCGCGTGGGGCACGGCGTTGATGTATGCCTTCCGCGAGCGGGAAAAAATCCTCGATCTCTTCGAGGCCCTCACCGGCGCGCGGATGATGGCAAACTACATGCGCTTCGGCGGCTGCCGCTGCGATCTGCCGGCCGGATGGCTAGACCGCGCGCGTCGGCTTGTGGACGAGGCTCCCGCCTTCCTGGATGAGATGGAAGCGCTCCTCGTCGGCAACGAGATCCTCCTCGCCCGCCTCCAGGGCGTGGCTCCCCTCACCGCCCGCCGCGCGATCAACGGCGGGATGTCCGGACCGGTCTTGCGCGCGTCCGGTGTGGATTACGACATCCGGAAGGTCGACCGCTACGGCATCTACGACCGCTTCCAGTTCCGCATCCCGCGCGGCGAGATCGGCGACTGCTACGACCGCTTCATGATCC
>CAZSMN010000547.1:0-1718 GCA_964607615.1 uncultured Chthoniobacterales bacterium
TCAGACCTTGAGGGTTTCTTCGCCCTTCTTCCAATTGCAGGGGCAGAGCTCGTCCGACTGCACCGCGTCGATCACGCGCAGCGTCTCCTCGACGCTGCGGCCGACCGAGAGATTGTTCACACAGACCCACTGGATCACGCCCTGCGGATCGACAAGGAAGCTCGCGCGGAGGCAGACGTTTTCCTTCGGATCAAGAATCCCGAGATCGCCCGCCAGTTTCTGCGCTGCGATGAGCGGATACGGAAGCGTCTTCAGATCCTTGTGCGACTGGCGCCAGGCGAGGTGGGCGAATTCATTATCCGTCGAGCCACCGATAACCTGCACGTCGCGATCGAGAAAATCCGCGTTGCGCTTGCCGAACTCCACGAGCTCGGTCGGACAGACAAAGGTGAAATCTTTCGGGTAAAAGAGAAAGAACGTCCACTTGCCCGGGAACGAGATATTCGTCAGCTCGGTGATATCATCGCTGGTGAGGCCGTTGCAGGCTTTGGTTTGGAAGGAAGGAAAGGAGTCTCCGACGGTAAGCATGATGGTATTGATGGAATGTTGCTGCGCCGGGGGGACCAGCCGCCTGCGGAGCAGCGACACCGTCGAGGGCCGGGCACGCTCCACATTCAACAAAGGCATCCTGACACCATCGGCAGATGCCTTGAAGCCATCGTTTCCGATTTCACCGGTTGTTTTGCGCTAGGACAAAATCTGAGCCCTCCGGAGCGTCAGCCAGGCGATCTCAGAGGGGCAGTTCCAGCGGACGGGAGGAAAAGAGCATCCGACGCCGGTGGTGACAAAGACCCGGGCAGACGGACCCTGACAGAGACCGGAAAGATACTTCCGACCGTGGCGCGATGGCACAATCGGTGGACCGAGCACAGGAAGGACGACTTGTCCGCCGTGCGTGTGGCCGCTGAAGATCAAACCAACGCGGGGGTCACGGACGGATTCCGTGAAATCCGGATTATGACTCAGCACGAGAGCGGACTCCGGCTTTCCATGCCACCCGAGAGCCACGCGGAGGTTTTGTTTTTCCCTCCAGAGATCGCCGACGCCGGCAAGCCTCAGAACGGAGCCCGAACGCCGGAGGTCGACGCCGGCATTTGTGAGGTCCACGATCCCCGCACGCCGCATGGCATCCCGGCAGGCCCGCGCCGCGCCGTCGTAGTGGTCGTGATTTCCGAGCACGCCGAACACACCGGCCCTCGCGCGCAGCCTTGCCAGTTCGACGAAACACGGGGCCACCCACTGCCGGCCACGATGGATGTAATCCCCGGTCAGCAGCACGAGATCCGGCCGGCGGGCATTCGTGAGATCGACCGCACGCCGGATGTGATCGGTCGTGATCCATGCGCTGTGGTGAAAATCCGACAGCAGAGCCACCGTCAAGCCATCGAACTCCCGCGCCAGCCCGGTCAGGAAAACCTCCTGCTGCCGGACCCGGGGAAAACCCGACTCCGCCAATCCTGCGGCGCCGCCCGCGAGGGCGACGCCGGCCAGGGCGCGGGTCGAGAGTTTCAGAAAGTCCCGGCGGTTCATTGCGGCATCGCAGCGGGCACAGCGGGCGGGATGGTGGTCTTCGGTTTGCGGCGGAAGCGCTCCTCCCAGTTCACGCGCGCCGTGGCGGCCATGAGGATCGCGAGCGTCAGGATTGCACCGATGGTGATTGTCAAGCCGGTGAGCCCGTCGAAGAAGAAGCTGTAGGAAAACAGCACCATGTAGGCGAA
>CAZSMN010000548.1:0-1712 GCA_964607615.1 uncultured Chthoniobacterales bacterium
AAGACCTACCTCGCCGTGGCCGCGGCCGTCGCCGCGCTCAAGCAGGAGAAAGTGAGCCGGATCGTGCTGACCCGCCCCGCCGTCGAAGCCGGCGAAGCGCTGGGATTCCTCCCCGGCGATCTTCAGGAGAAAATCCTCCCTTACCTCCGCCCGCTCTACGACGCCCTGTACGACATGCTCGAGGTCGAGGAGATCCAGAAATACATGGACCGCGGGGTCATCGAGATCGCCCCGCTCGCCTATATGCGCGGCCGCACGCTGAGCAACTCGTTCGTCATTCTCGACGAGGCGCAGAACACCACAGCCGAGCAGATGTTCATGTTTCTGACCCGCATCGGCGCAGGCTCGAAATGCGTCGTCACGGGCGACCGCACCCAGATCGATCTCCCCCGCAATAAACTGAGCGGCCTCATCGAAGCCGTCGAAGCGCTCCGGACCGTGCCCGGCATCGGAATGCACTTCTTCCAGGAGTCCGACGTCGTTCGACACCCGCTCGTCCAAGCCATTATCCTGGCCTACAAGGACCACCGCGGAACGAGAGAGAGCCGCATCTGACGCCCCATGTGGAAGTTCTTCAAAAGACGCCGCCTCGTTGAAAAGGGGATGGCCTGCGGCAAACAGCGCCGCACCATTCAGGAGAGCGAGTTCGCGGATGCCCTCCAGACCGGATGGACCGCCCGCTCGATTCTGCTGGGTGCCTTCGTCTGCGGCCTCGCGGCGCTCATCTTCACGGGCAATCAGGACGAGCCGGCCAAAAAGTTCCTCCTCTGTCTGCTGATTTTCGTCACGGCCGTCGCGCAGCTCTGGATCAACCATCCGCAGACGCTGGCGGTGAACTCACGACTCTGCCTGATGCTCGGCGTTATGCTCACTCAGCTTGCCGCGATCAAGGTGACCCTCCTTCAGGCCGCGGCCGGCAATATCGACCTCCAGCTTGCTCCGCTGCTTGTTCCCTACGCGTTCGCGCCTCTGGTTCTCTCCGTGATGCTCGGCCGCAATCACGGCCTCTACGCCGCGGTGTTCACGAGTCTCTGGGGATCTCTCCTCGTCGGCCGGATCGACCCCGTCTTTCTGGTCATCTCGCTCATCACAGGCTTTATCGGCGTCTATGTGACCTTCCAGGTCCGCCGTCGGAGCCGCCTCATCCGGGCCGGCGTCTACGTGGGTGTCGCCACATGGGTCCTCGCCGCCGCCTTCGGGCAGATCGGGCCCATCGTCTGGGAGGCCCCGTCTCAAACCGACTGGCGCATGATCGGCATGCAGAGCCTAGCTGCCATCGCTACCGGCATCGGCACGGCCATCCTCGTCAGCGGTGTTCTCCCTGTTTTGGAGAACCTTTTCAAAATCACGACCGACATCTCATGGCTGGAGATGAGCGATCTCAACCACGCCCTCCTCAAACGCCTGAGCATGGAGGCCCCCGGCACCTACCACCACAGTCTCGCCGTGGCCAATCTGTCCGAGGCGGCCGCCGAAGCGGTCGGTGCCAACCCGACCATCTGCCGGGTCGGCTCGTATTTTCACGACATCGGGAAGCTCATCAAGCCCGACTACTTTACCGAGAACATCCCTCCCGGGCACAACCCCCACGACGATCTCACCCCGACCATGAGCGCGCTCATCATCATCGCGCACGTCAAGGAAGGCGTGGACCTCGCCCTCAAAAACAAGCTCAACAGCGAGATCATCGACATCATCCGCCAGCACCACGG
>CAZSMN010000549.1:0-1711 GCA_964607615.1 uncultured Chthoniobacterales bacterium
GACCGCCAGAGCCTCGTTGCCGGATTCCGCTCATGCCTCGCCTGACCGAACTCGGCCCGCTCGAAACCGGCGACAACGTCCTGGACGTGACGTGGTCGCCGGACGGCACGACGCTCGCCGTCACCCCATCCACCGGCGAGACAGTGCTCGTCTCGGAAGAAGGAAAGATCCTGCGCCGCCTGCCAGAGCACACGATGGGTAACGGCCGGCCCGCATGGTTTCAGGGGCGGCTGGCCACGTGCGGGTTCGATGGCAAAATCCGCCTCGATGGCGGGTCTCCCCTCCCCACGGGACGCGGGATGATCGAGCGCCTGCGCACGAGTCCGGATCGGCGTCATCTCGCGGCGGCTCAGGGGAAAAATCTCCTCATTTTTGACAGCGACGGCGAGGCAACCGGAGCCCTGCCACCGATGCCGGTGGCGATCGCCGATTTTGCATGGAATCCCTCCCGCCCGAACGAGATTGCCATCGTCGGAGCCGGCGGAGCCCGCATGTGGCGGCTCGGTGAAGCGGAACCGTTCTCCCGCTTCGACTGGGGCGGTGCCAGCCTCAAGGTCGAATGGAGCGCGGACGGCCGCTGGCTCGTGACCGGCGACCAGACAGCGAGCGTCCATCTCTTCGACTTTACGCGCGATTACCCTCTCCACATCCAGGGCTTCGAGACAAAAGTCCGCGCCCTCACATTTTCGCCCGATGGCAAACGACTCGCCACCGGAGGAAGCCCGGTGATCACCGTCTGGCCGTGCACGGGGGAAACCGGACCGGAAGGCGTCGAGCCACTCCAACTGGAAGGTCATGATGCCGACCCGGTGGCGGCCGATTTCTCCGGCAACCTCCTCGCGACAGGCGACGAGACTGGAGCGCTGCTCATCCTCACCTTCGAAGGAGATCGCGTGGTGCGGAAGCGTGTGCGGCGCGACTCGGGAATCTCGGCTCTCGCTTGGCATCCCTCGCGTCCCGCCCTGGCAGTCGGCCATGCCGATGGCACGGCGTCCGTTCTCGAACTCCGCGACTGAGACGCCCTACGTGCGCCGCATCGTTGTGTCGCGGAGGAACTTCGCGTCGTCTTTCTCCGGATAATCGAGCGTGAAGTGGAGCCCGCGGCTCTCTTTGCGGCTGAGCGCGCAGTCCACCACCAGCGAAGCGACGGTCACGAGATTGCGCAGTTCGAGGAGGTCGGTGGTCACCTTGAAGTTCCAATAAAACTCCTGGACTTCGGCATGGAGATTCCGAAGCCGGGTGGCAGCGCGCTGGAGGCGCTTGTCCGAGCGCACGATGCCGACGTAATCCCACATGAGGCGCCGGATTTCTTCCCAGTTGTGGGAGATGACGACAAGCTCATCGGCGTCCGACACGCCGCCCGCCCGCCATTCGGGCAGATCGAAAACCACGCGCTCCGGGCGGTTGCGGGTCGCTTTTTCAAAGGCCCGCCGGGCAACAACGAGTCCTTCCAGAAGCGAATTACTCGCGAGGCGGTTGGCCCCGTGAAGACCGGTGCAGGCGACCTCACCGATCGCATACAATCCGCGGAGCGACGTCTCGCCATTGAGGTCGGTCTTCACACCACCGCACTGGTAATGCGCCGCCGGAACCACCGGAATCGGCTGTGTCGTGATGTCGATGCCGTGCTTGAGGCAGGTCTCGTAGATCGTCGGAAAGCGGGCGCGCACGAAATCCGCCGGCTTGTGCGTGAGGGCGAGGTAGACGCATG
>CAZSMN010000550.1:0-1708 GCA_964607615.1 uncultured Chthoniobacterales bacterium
TCCCTTGATCACCGCGGCAATGACCTTTTCGATCATCTCCGGCCGCTTCTTCCCTTTGACCGGGCGAGACTCAATCACCACGTCGCCCACGAGGGCCCGCAGCACTGGCGCCGCCCGGCCGATGTCCGACAGAAGAACATCGCGGAGTTCCGCGAGCGCGGCCACGACTTCCTCCTCCGCGACGCTCGTGACCGGTGGCCGGCGATTGCGGCGCTGCTCCTCCTTGAGCTCTACCCGCTTTGCCTCCAGCTCGCGGTTCAGCTCCGCCACCTTTTCAAAGATGCTGTCGAGGGCGCTGTCGTCCTGGACCTTTTCCAGGCGCTCGGTCAGCCTGGAAATCTGCCGCTGTCGGCTGGCGATATCCTGCTCGAGATTCTGCTCGAGGTCACGGGGCCGCTCGGCCGCCTCAGCCAGCCGGCTATTCACGTCGGCGGTCAGGTTTCTCATGAACTCCGGGTCGAGGATCTGAGCCGACACCGCATTGAGGACGGCCTCGTCGATGATCCGCGCTGACTTGTTTCCTTTGTTGCGGCAGCCATGCGCACGGTGGATCGAGTCCAGGCAAACGAAGCTCTTGTACTTCTCGGTCGATCGACTCAAGGCCATGGGCTTGCCACAGCCGCCGCAGACGGGCCGGATGAGCACGGTCGGATAGACATCCTCGCGCCGTCCAGGATCCTTTCCGCTCCGCCGCAGCTCCGCGGCGTGCTTGCCGAAGCGCATGGAGGCGAGGTTGAGCTTCTCCGTGACGGCATCGGCAAGCTCATCCGTGAGGATCCGCAACTCCGGGCACTCTCGCCTCATCCAAGTGCCACGATCGTTCTCGACAACGTCCACATGACCCGTGTCACGATCACGGATCTGTTTAGTCTTGCGAAAGACCTCCACCCCCACGAGCCGCTCGCGCGCGTAGAGCTTTCGGATGCGATGACTCGACCACGTTCGCTTCCCGCTGACGTTGTTGTCGTTGAACACGATCGCCAAGGCTCCAGGGCTCACGTTGTCACGGACAAGCATCTCAGCACCCCGGACGATCCACGCGGCTGCCTCAGGATCGATCTCGACGCGCTTTTGTATCTTGCCTTTGCGAGTGAGCACGGGTTTGCCTTCGGGGGTCATCACATCGACGAGCAGATAGCCGAATCCTGGATGCTGGACGATGTGTCCCTGATTGAAGGCATCGGTCTGTCCGCGGCGCACCTTCGCTTTCAATTGATCGATGAAGACCTCGTTGAACGAGCTCATCATCGCCAGCATGATCTTTGACTGCTGGGTACTGCTGTCGAAGCCATCGCTGGCGCCGACCAGTCGCACCTGCGTTGCTTCGACCAGCTCACCGAGCCGCAGCGACTCGAGCGTGTTACGGTTCATTCGACCAAGGTCGTCAATGATGAACCAGGCAACGCCCGTCTTGGATCGATGCTCCACGAGCGACTTGGCAACCGAATAGCCGCGGCGGCACGCAAGGGTGCCGCTCACGGCGTAGTCGGCGCAGACGTAATGCCACGGGATGAACACACCTTCGCGGCGTGCCCGCTGCAGCACATTGTTGAGCTGCTGGTCGAGCGACCTGGGATTCGAACCCTCATCGCTAAACCGGACATAACCGAGGCCAATATCGGTCCAGACATGCCGGAGGCCGGCCGGATCAAAGGCCTCGATCTCCTGGCTTCGGACTCGCCGCTCGACGTCGTCGGCCATGACCTCG
>CAZSMN010000551.1:0-1701 GCA_964607615.1 uncultured Chthoniobacterales bacterium
TCCAGCCCAAGCTCCGGCTCGGGAACGAGACCTTGGCTCGGGATCATGTTCTGAACATGCATGCGATGCTGCACTTCGAGAGCGCGATCGGGGAGAACATGGTTTTCCTCAAGCAGTTTCTCAAGGCAGCCGTCTACAGCCGCAAGATCGAGGGTGTCGGCGAATTCCTCCGCAACATGGTGGCTTGTGGACGCCATCTCCCGCCACTCATGTGGCGCTACATGGTGCAAAACCGCGTCTTCGTGCCCTCGGGATCCAAGATTTCATTTGTTTTGCAGAGCGAACAAACCCCGCTGGCGGACAGCCGGATCACCGTTGACCAGGCGGTCCGCGACCGGTTCGGCCTGCCCAAGGTCGTGCTCGACTGGCGCCTCGGCCACGAGGAGTTCCCGGCGATGAAGGATTTCGCTTTGCGCTGCAAGCGCGCGCTCGAGAGCTCAGGACTCGCCGAACTCAGGATCCTCGATGGACTCCTGCAGCAGGAGTCGGCGTTTTTCCAGACCATGCGCGACAACTACCACCATGTGGGAGGCGCGAGGATGGGGTGGTCCGCGGCGGACGGGGTTGTCGATCGAGACCTGCGTGTTTTCGGCACTGAGAACATTCACGTGATCGGCGCCGCGACATTCCGCACCACGAGCAATGCGAACACGACGTTCGTGGCCATGAGTTTCGTGACCCGTCTGGCCCAGCAGTTGCTTGGTGTGGGGAAAGCCTCATGAACAAGGTTCCTCCGCACCTCCTGCCCATCTACGCGGTTTGGTTCGCCCAGCGCCGCTGGCGATTCATCTGGTGGGGACTGGTCAACCGCCTGGGCCTTGGACGCTTCCGGTCCATCGGTCGCGGGGTGCGTTTCAACGGTTGGGTGCGGGTGGAGAAGCCCGGGATGGATATCCGGCTGGGGGCAGGAAGTATGATCGGCCGCGACTGCTACTTCCTGGCCACGCCGCAAGGGAGCATCGCGCTGGGGGAGGACGTCGGGGTCAATGACCACTGCTACATCACCTCGCACTACGGCATCCGCATCGGCGCACACACGCGCATCGCCGAGTTCGTCAGCATCCGTGATTACGACCATGAGTTCGCCCGCACTGATGTGCCCATGTGCGAGCAGGGTTTCCGTGGAGGGCCGATCGAGATCGGCGAGGACTGCTGGATCGGACGAGGCGTGATGATCACCGGCAACGTGCGGATCGGCCGCGGCTGCGTCATCGGCGCGAACGCGGTGGTCACGAAAGACATCCCCGATTGGAGCATCGCCGTGGGCGTGCCCGCGCGGGTGATCAAGTCGAGGAAAACGGGGGGCTAACAGTCGATCCCCAATCGAGGGCATCTCACTGAGCACGGGGCCACGGAGCTTTAGCCACGGCTGGAAGATGATTGGGGAGGATGGTTCGGAAGGGATCCGGGGTAGCCGGAAGTCTTTCCGGCTGGTTTCGCGGTCCGGGGCCGCTCTGCAAGCGGGCTTGCGAGGCGTCCGCGGGCCGTGAAACCCCTTCGCCAAGGCGAAGGCCCGCATCTTGGAAGGCATCTTATCTTCCGACATCTTCTGTCATTTGCCTATGGGCCGTCTCCACTTCGTTTCGGCTGTGGCCAAGGTATTCCAGCCTCTCTCTGCCCGGCGCGTGCTTCCCGTCGTGGGCTTGCTGGTCCTGCTGGCGCTCTACTCGTATCTCGCCTTCCGTCCTGACTCGTCGTTCG
>CAZSMN010000552.1:0-1692 GCA_964607615.1 uncultured Chthoniobacterales bacterium
GCGAGGATGCGGTGCCCGTTCGCCAGTTCGATCCGGAACATGGTGTTTGGGAGCAACTCAACAACTTTGCCCTCTACTTCAATAGCGTCTTTCTTGGCCATGTCAATACTTCGGGCTGGTCGTTGGTAACGAGGACGGTGTGTTCAAAATGTGCGGACGGGAGGCCATCGACGGTGACGGCGGTCCATTTGTCGGCGAGGATGCGCACCCCGGCTTTGCCGAGGTTGATCATCGGTTCGATGGCGAGGGTCATGCCCGGGGCCAGCTTGGCTCCCGATCCCTTTTTGCCGAAATTGGGGATCTGGGGATCCTCGTGCAGGCGGCGGCCGACTCCATGGCCGACAAACTCGCGGACGACGCCGTAGCCGTGCGCGGTCGCCTGCGTTTCGACGAAGTTCGAAATATCGCCGACGCGGTTGCCTGGACGTGCCAGGGCGACAGCGCCTTCCAGAATCTTTTCCGTTACGGCGAGCAGTTTCTCCGCAGCCGGGTCGATAAGGCCGACGGCCACCGAGGTCGCGGTGTCACCGATCCACCCGTCGCAGATAATGCCGACGTCCATCTTCACAATGTCGCCATAGGCAATCCGGCGGGAACTGCCGATGCCGTGCACGACCTCCTCGTTGAGACTGATGCAGATGTGACCGGGAAACTTATGGTAGCCGAGAAAAGCGCTGCGAACTCCGGCTTCCGACATGAGCTGGGAAGCGGCATGGTCGATCTCCGCGGTGGTGACTCCCGGAGCGACACGGTCGACCAGAGCACCGAGAATCTCTCCGGCGAGTTCGCCGGCCTTGCGCATCTTTTCAATCTCGTGGGGGCGCTTGATGATAATCATGCCGCCTCCCTGATATCGTCGTAGAGCGATTTAAAAAGAGCATCACGACCGGCGCCTGCGTCGACGCTTTTGAGGAGGCCGGAATCGCGGTAGTGGCGGGCCACCGGCTCCGTCATCTCGCGATACTGGGTCATCCGGTTCTCCAGCGCCTCGATCGTATCGTCGTTCCGGCGCTCAAGCGGTCCGCCGCACTTCGGGCAAGGGTCTTCGGCAGAGATCCGGTTGAACGTTTCGTTAAAAACTGAACCGCAGCTGCCGCAGGTCAAACGGCCGAGGATGCGCGTTTCGATCTCACTTTGGTCAAGCTCGAGAAAATAGACCACGTCCAGCGGGAGATTCCGATCACCAAGATAGGCGTCAAAAGCCGTCGCCTGCCCGATCGTGCGTGGAAAACCGTCCAGCAGAAAGCGGGTTTTCCCCTGCAACCACTCTTGGACCACGCGGAGCGCGAGTTCGTCCGGAAAAAGAAGGCCGCGGCTTGTGTAAGAATCGGCTTCCGCTCCGAGGGCAGTGCCCTTCGCCCGCTCGTCGCGGAGCATGGCTCCGGTCGAGGTATGCGGGATCCCGAAGGCCGCTCCGAGGAGTGCAGCCTGCGTGCCCTTGCCTGAGGCGGGCGGTCCGAGCAATACGATGCGGTTCTTCAAAGCCCTTGGCAGACGCTACATGTGCGTCGCGAGATAGATGGACACGCCGACGATCACGAGGATGCCGAGACCCGCCCACATCCAGACGATCGTCTGATCATCGAGGAGGTTGGCCGAGCCCGTGCGTCCACGGATGTCGCGTGCACCGCGTATGCGTCCCTTGCGCAGGAATCCGTCGTAATGCCGCTGGAGGAGATGCGTCTCCACCTG
>CAZSMN010000553.1:0-1691 GCA_964607615.1 uncultured Chthoniobacterales bacterium
TACTGGCACGACTTCGGCCATGCCCAGATCAAGCACACCCTCGGCCTGATCAACCACGCACAATGGCTCCAAAAGGCGGGCCCGCTCGCAATCGGCGCCCACGTTCACGACGTCCGCTGGCCCTTCCGCGACCACTCGGTGCCTTTTGCCGGCGAGGTCGACTACCGCACCCTCCTGGCGCTTCTGCCGGACTCCTGCCAACTCGTCTGGGAGCTCTCACCCCGGAACAAAACGGAGGAGATCGCGGCCTCGCTGAAACGCTGGGTGGAGGAGGGCCTGCCCGGGCCGTCTTAGTTCGCGTTCTGCCGGCGGCGGCATGGTTCGTGCTTTCCCATTGAGCCTCAACACTTCACCGAGATTTGATGTCGCCCGCCCACTCCACTCCGCCTGAGGGTTTTGATCCCCATCTGTGGAATCCCGACCTCGCGCCGGTCGGTGCCACGGAGCGCAAATGGGGCCGGTGGGATATCGCCGCGCTCTGGGTCGGCATGGCGGTTTGCATCCCGACCTACCAGCTTGCCAGCGGGCTCATCGCCGGCGGCATGAACTGGTGGCAGGCCGTGGTCACCGTGCTTCTTGGCAACCTGATTGTGCTCGTCCCGATGGCCTTGAATGCGCGCGCGGGCACGGCTTACGGAATCCCCTTTCCTGTCCTGCTGCGGGCGTCGTTCGGTGTCTTCGGAGCCAACGTGCCGGCCCTGATGCGGGCCGTGGTCGCCTGCGGGTGGTTCGGTATTCAGACGTGGATTGGCGGGAGCGCGATCTACTCGATCGCGGCCATTATGCTCGGGTTCGATCCCTCGGCGCGGGTGCCGCTCGGCTGGCTGGGCATCTCGGCGGGCGAGCTGCTGTGTTTCCTCCTTTTCTGGGCAATGAACATGGCGGTCGTGGTGAAGGGGATCGACTGCATCCGCTGGCTGGAGAACCTCGGCGCGCCATTCCTCCTGCTCGTCGGCCTAGGGCTGCTCACTTGGGCGTATTTCGCCGCGGACGGCTTCGGACCGATCTTTTCAGAGCCCTCGCGGTTCCAGACGCCGGAGGCATTCTGGGCGGCCTTCGTCCCGGGCCTGACGGCGATGGTCGGCTTCTGGGCGACGCTCTCGCTGAACATCCCGGATTTCTCCCGCTTCGCGCGCTCGCAGCGCGAGCAGGTGATGGGGCAGCTCATCGGCCTGCCCGGAACGATGGCTCTCTACGCGTTCATCGGCGTGGCCACGACGAGCGCGACGATCGTTGTCTTCGGCGAGGCGATCTGGGATCCGGTCGCCCTGCTGGCAAAGTTCGACCACCCGCTCATCGCCATCCCCGGTCTGATTGCGCTTATCGTCGCGACCCTCACGACCAACATCGCCGCCAACATCGTCTCGCCGGCAAACGATTTTTCCAACCTGAGCCCGGCGCGGATCTCGTTCCGGATGGGAGGCCTTATCGCGGGAATCCTAGGGATTCTGCTGATGCCATGGAAGCTCGTCGCCGACCCCGGCGGCTACATTTTCAAATGGCTTATCGGCTACAGCGCGCTTCTCGGGCCGATCGGAGGCGTCATGATCGCCGATTACTTTGTGATCCGGAAACAGAAACTTGATGTGCCCGGCCTGTATTCGCGCAGCGGTCCCTACGGTGCCCTGCGTTGGACCGCGCTGGCGGCGCTTCTGCTGAAGCGTCCGGTCAAATGGATCGAAGACCGCCGC
>CAZSMN010000554.1:0-1673 GCA_964607615.1 uncultured Chthoniobacterales bacterium
AAGAAACCAGGTCGATGCAAAGACCGCGCCCAGCAGCAGGCTCCCGCCCAGCAGCCAGCCGGCCAGAAACGACGTAACGACCAGGCCGAACGTCCCGAGACGAAAGAGGACCGGATTCCGGAACGAACGGAGCGCCGCCGCAAGAACCCCGACGCCGACGACGAGAAGGATCTCGAAAACCATTCAACCGCGGGCTTTCAGAAAACGGTCCAGCTGCCCGACATCAAAATCAGCCAGCACCGCGCCATCCGGCATCTCGAGAGTCGGCGTGAGCGACTGTCCGGAAATCTTCCGCATGCGAGCGTAGGCGGCTCCATCGCTCAGCACATCAACCGCACGGAAGGGGATCTTCTTCGCCTTCAGCCAGTCCACTGCCTCGATACACCATGGGCACCACGGTTTGATGTAAACGATCATTTCCACGTGGCGGCCAGTTAATCACAATTTTCCTCCCTTGCCAGTCTTGTCCAAACCGCTATGCTCTCCCTTCTCGCAAGGCGCGTTCGTCTAGGGGTTAGGACACAGCCCTCTCAAGGCTGGTGCACGGGTTCGAATCCCGTACGCGCTGCCAACCTTGTTGGCAGGCTGGCGGGATGAGAACCTCGGTTCGACCACCCGCGCGACAGCGCATTTCTCCATCGTCGCGAAGCAAAAGCCTCTCCTGACATTCCCTTCTCGTCGAACGGAACTCCGGCGTGCATGGTGCGGGAAACACCGTCTTGGCCGGCCCTGCGGCGGACCTTTCAAAAACTATGTCTCCTTTTCTCAAACTCGGCGTACCCGCCGATCTGGTGCTCGCCCTTGATGGCCTGGGCATTTCGACACCGACCTCCATCCAGTCCAGCGCGATCCCTTTTCTCATCAACGATGGCGGCGACCTCGTCGCGCAGGCGCAGACCGGCACCGGCAAAACGGCGGCGTTCGGGCTTCCGCTGCTTACGAAAATCGACCCATCCAGCCCGCAGATTCAGGCGCTGGTGCTCTCGCCGACGCGTGAGCTCGCCAAGCAGATCGGGAAGTCGCTTTTTCAATACACCAAATTTTCAAAGAGAAAGATCTTCGTCGAAGTGACCGGCGGTGGTGACAAGATCGGCCCGCAGGCCGAGCGGCTGAAGCGTCCGACGCATATCTTGGTGGCGACCCCCGGGCGGCTTTTCGACCTGCTCGACCTCGGCGCGCTACGGCTCGACGCGGTCCGGCATCTCGTGCTGGACGAAGCGGATGAGATGCTCAGCATGGGATTCCGCAAAGAGGTCGTTCGCATCGTGAATCTCACCGCTCCATCCCGTTGCAGCACATGGCTGTTCTCCGCAACGTTTCCGGAGAGAATCGAGCGCCTGATCGAAAACTGCATGGGGCCGGATCCAAAGAGGATCAAGGTCGAGAAGGCCGATGTGGTAAACCGCAATATCGCCCACCGCTACGTGATCTGTCCCCGCGAGGACAAAGACGACTGGTTGGCAGACTTTCTCGGCGCGCAGGACGCCGGGCGCGGAATGGTCTTTTGCCGCACGCGTGCGGGGGCGATCCGGCTGGGATCCGAGCTTGAGAAGCGCGGCATCATGGCCGGCGTTCTACAGGGAGACCTGAGCCAGAAAGACCGCGACAAGGTCATGCGGGCGTTCAAGAAAGAGCGGGTCCGGTTTCTGATTACCACCGACGTCGCCGCCCGG
>CAZSMN010000555.1:0-1662 GCA_964607615.1 uncultured Chthoniobacterales bacterium
CCTGGAGGACTTTGCCGCGATGTCCGGCGTCGAGTTTTTGAATATCGGCGAGGAGACGAAGCTGTCGGAGTTCCGCAAAGAGCTCCGCTGGAACGAGGTTTACCACCACATCGCCGGAGGGATGATCGCGTGAGCCGGTTCGATGCCATCCGCGAGGAGTGCTGCGCTGCGAATGCCGCCCTCCCGGCCACCGGGCTGGTCGATCTGACCTTCGGAAACGTGAGCGTGCTGGACCGCGAGGCGGGCGTCTTCGCGATCAAGCCGAGCGGCGTCACCTACGATGCCCTGACGCCGGCCGACATGGTTTTGCTCGATCTGGACGGAAACGTCGTCGAGGGAACGCTCCGGCCGTCGTCGGATACCCCGACCCACCGGCGGCTTTTTCAGGCGTTTCCGGGGATCCGGGCGGTCGTCCACACGCATTCGCGTTGTGCGGTCTCCTTTGCGCAGGCTGGTCGTGACCTTCCGCTCCTTGGGACGACGCATGCGGACTATTTCCACGGGGCCGTGCCGGTGACCCGTGCACTTACGGATGCCGAGATCGGTGGCGATTACGAATGGGAGACGGGCAATGTGATCGTCGAGACCTTCGAGGGACGGGATCCGGAGGCGGTTCCGGCCGTGCTCGTGCGCAATCACGGTCCGTTCGCCTGGGGAAACTCCGGCCCGAAAGCGGTCGAGAACGCGCAGGCGCTCGAAATTGTCGCCCACATGGCACTTCAGGCGCTCGCGCTCAATCCCTCGGCTCCCACGCCGTCACAGGCATTGATCGATAAGCATTTCTTCCGCAAACACGGAGCGGGGGCCTATTACGGCCAGCCAAAGAAGGGCTAGAGGGTCCTCTAAAGCATCTCGGCCCAGCGGGAGAAGACGGTTTCCGCCGTCTCCTGGAGGCCCGGGAGCACTTCCTGGGCTTCGAGGCACAGCCGGTCAGGGTCGGCCCCGGCTTCGGTCAGGTAATCCCGTGAATCGATGACCATTTCCTTGAAAATCTCAGGCGTCATTTCGAGGTGAAATTGCAGCCCGTAGAGACCCCGTCCGTAGCGGAAAAGCTGGTTCGGCGTCAGGGCGGAGGAACCCAGGCGCATGCCGGCCGGAGGAAGATCAAAAACATCTCCATGCCAGTGGGTTGTGACAAAGTCAGTGGGTAACCCGCACCAGAGCGGGTCATAGCGGGCGATCGGATCGAGGGTCACCGGGAAAAAGCCGATTTCCCGCTGGGGACCGGGCCGCACAGGAGCGCCGAGAGCGGCCGCCATGAGCTGTGCGCCAAGGCACAGCCCGAGCACCGGCTTCTCCGCATGCGTGGCCTCACGGATGAGCTCACATTCGTGCGCGAGGTAGGGGAATTTCTCGGTCTCGTAGGCACTCTGGGCCCCACCGCCCACGGCGAGGCCATCGAATCCCTTGAGATCCTGCGGGAGCGCCCCCCCCGCATAGGGATGGACGATATCGATCGCAACGCCCCGCGCCCTGAGGGCAGCTTCCAGGAGACCCGGTTTGTCGGTGTCGCCGTGCTGGATAAAGAGAACCTTTTTCACTCGTGGCAGACAGCTCAGCAATCGTCGTGCCACCCCGAAACAGGGCCAAAGTTTTAACCTTTGCGGCCGATTTCCGAATTGCCACCACGGGTCTTCTCGCAGATTGTGTTCGGTTTGCACG
>CAZSMN010000556.1:0-1651 GCA_964607615.1 uncultured Chthoniobacterales bacterium
CCTGCAACGCCTGCGTCTGCCAGACCAACCACTCGGTCCTCGAGGCCTGCCTGCGCGCCGGCTCCCATTACATCGATATGGCGGCGGATATCTACTCCGCGCCGGGCGTCAAGCGGCCGGGAAAGAATTCCTTCGAGGCAGAGATCGAGAAGTTCCACCAACCCTTCCTCGACCGCGATCTGGCCGGCATTTTATGCATGGGCATGGATCCCGGCGCGGTGAACGTCTTTGCCCGATGGGCAATGGACCGGCTCGATACCGCCTCAAGCATTCGCGTGCTGGACGCCGATAATGCCGAGGTCCGCGGTTACCGGTTTGCGGTGTTGTTTTCTCCGGAGACGTTTTTTGAGGAGCTCGGGGCGGCACCGTACTTCGTGAAGGATGGCCGCGTTGTCAGTGGAAAGCCCCTTGAGACCGAGGTGGAATGGGTGCGTTTCCCGGATCCCATCGGCCTCCAGAAAACCTACGCCGTCGCACACGAAGAGGGTGTGAGCCTGGGCATCTACCCGCCGTTCGTCGAGAAAGGCGTCCGCTACTCCGTTTTCAAATACAGCGTGCCCGACAAGGTCGTGAACATCTCGAAGTCCCTCCAACTCCTCAACCTCGACACCTGGAAAAAAGTGCGTGTCGACGGTGTGGAGGTTTCCCCGGTCCGGGTGGCCAGTGCGCACCTGCCGAAGCCGGCCCAGTTGGGTGCGACCGTAGATGGATATTCCTGCGTCGGCACCGAAGTCCGCGGCACGAAGGACCGCAAGCGTGTGGAGTATTTTGTTTACTCGATGGACAGCCATCGCGACACCTATGAGCGCTATGGATATTCCTTAACGTTGGTGCAAACCGGCATCCCGCCGGCCCTGACCGCGAAGCTGCTTGCCACCGGAAAAATTCCCGAGCGCGGAGTGATGATGCCGGAGGCCCTCGATCCCGAGGAGCTCATGAACCAGTTCACCCGCGAGGGCCTGCCGATTTTTGTAGAGAAACGCGAGGTCGAAAGGATGTAGTCTCGCCGTCGTGAAACCCTTTTTCATCAACGGCCACTGGGTCGACTCCTCCCACGGCGAAACGATCCGCAACCCCTGGTCGGGGGAATCCCTCGCCGAGATCTGCCTCGGCAGTGCGGACCACGTCGAGCAGGCCGTCGCCGGTGCCGCGGAGGCTTTTCAGATCACGCGTTTGCAAAGCCCGGCCGTTCGCTCGGCCGCGCTGGACAAAATTGCCGATCTCATTGGCGAACGACGGCAGGATTTTGTCGCGACCATCGTCGCCGAAGCCGGCAAGCCGGTTGTTTTTGCCGAGGCGGAAACGGACCGCGCGATCCTCACCTTCCGCTTCGCCGCCGCCCAGGTCCTGATGGACGAGGGGCACGGGCTGGCCATCAACGCAAGCGCCGCCGGAGCGGGCCATTTCGGCTATGCGAAGCGTTTCCCGATCGGCGTCATTCTCGGCATCACGCCGTTCAATTTCCCTCTCAATCTCGTCGCCCACAAGGTGGCGCCCTGCATCGCGACCGGAAATACGATGGTGCTCAAGCCCGCCCTCAAAACTCCCCTCACCGCGCTCCTCCTTGCCGAGGTCCTCGCGGCCGCCGGGCTCCCCGCCGGCCAGATCAATACGATTCCCTTTTCGCACGAGCATGTCGCTCCGCTGCTCG
>CAZSMN010000557.1:0-1642 GCA_964607615.1 uncultured Chthoniobacterales bacterium
CCGCGGTAAACGCCTTTGTAGCCCATCTCCGCAACGGCTTCGGCAAACGCCTTGTTGATCGTTTCCACCCGATCGCGGAGGAGGTCGTGAAAACGCACGACAAGAGGAAAGGCGAGATTTCTCTCCCGCGCCTCGGTCACGATCTCCATCAGGTCGATCTGCTCGCGCGTCCGCTTGGGCTTGACCACCATATGGCCTGCGCGGTTGATCCCGAAGTATCCCCCGCCCCAGCGGTCGACGTTGTAGAGGGCGACAGCGTCGCCGGTTTCGAAGTTTGACATGTTGTTTCTAAAAATTGATGGCCATGAGCGCTCCCTGGCTCACGGCGTTGGCTTCTTCCTCGGTGATCCAGCGCTCGGCGAAGTCCGGACCCCAGGAGTCCGACACGGCGATCTCACCTGTTTTCTCGTTGTATCCAATGATCATGCACATGTGGCCCTGATTGATATCAACGGGAATCTTTTTCGCCGCTTTGCGGGCGGGGTCGAGACTTTTAGTCCATGCCGTGGGATCTTCCATGGCCTTGCGTGTGACCATGCGGGCGTTGAGGTCCTTGTTCAGGGCATCCATGGAATACATCGCCCACATGAGCGGCAGGCCGCGGTCGATGTATTTGCGAACGGTCCGGATGCTGATTTTCCCGTTCTCCGGATCGAGCCGCCGGCCGCCGCGCATGACAGCCTCCCGCGCGCCCGCGGTGATGGCATCGATCGACGTGCCGCCGCCAGCCGTCGTATCGCCCGCCATGGCGAGCACATACATGTCGGCAGGAATGCCCATATAACGCATCACCCTCTCCCACGTGGCCGGCACGCAGTAGCCCTTCGGTCCCTGATCGACCATCGGCATGTCTTTAAGCACAACATCGCCATTCGGACGCTTCTCGACGCGTGAGAGGAGCCGGCTCCGGAGCTCGGCGTCGGGCAAGCGGGATCTTCCTCCGAGATCGGCCACGGTGGAGGGAAGAATCCGCACCGCCACGTATTCGTCCTCCGGTGCCGCAAGCAGAATCGCATGGCCGTTCCAGTCCCACCGCTTAACCGATTCCCGGGTCTGCCGCCCCTGACCGAACCGGTCCGCGGTGGGCGGCCCCAGGAGTGCCGTGAGACGCCCCTCAATAGTCGCGGCGTCCTGCTGGATCGCGGCACGGGCGCTCTTGATCGATTTCTTGAGATCTTTTGTCGCGCGCGCATCGCCGGCGAGGAGCTCTCCTGCAACGGAATCGCCCTTGTTGGCGAACATCATCGAGACACGGGCAACCTTTTCCTCCTCCCCGTAGAGGGCGAGCGAATACGGGCGTGTCCCGAGCACGAGATCGGCGGCGCCGGGGTATTTGCGGAAGCTGGAATCCGTCGAGGTCGCCGACTCTACCGGCCACCCGAGCCGCGTAGCCGTCTCTGCCGCAGGATCATCCCAAAGGCTGCCGTCGGACCACAACGCGATGCCGAATGCCTCGTTCATCGCAGCAAAATCCGGAGGGGCATCCGCACGCACCAAACCGGCCGCGGAAAGCAGCAGCACCATCGCAAGGTTGCGGACGGTAGGACGGTGTGAGAGCATGGGACGCTCAAGCTAGTTTCCGCCCCAAAAAATTCCATGCGAATTCTCCACTTTGACTGCTTTTCCGGAATCAGCGGCGACA
>CAZSMN010000558.1:0-1626 GCA_964607615.1 uncultured Chthoniobacterales bacterium
GTCGGCGCGTGCCATTGGGTGTTGCCCTTGATGACCGTGTCGGAATGGATGGCGACGCCATTGTGGAGCACGCTGACGCGGCCCGGCCTCTCGACAAGGCCGTCGGGTGTGAACCGCGGTCGCACAAAAAGGATGTCGTAGGTTTGCCATTCCCCCGGTGCGCGGCAGGCGTTCACGGCGGGGGGCTGCTGCTTGTAGAGGGCGCCGCACTGGCCGTCGGGGTAGGTGAGCGGGCCATCGGTGCCGTCTTCGAAGGAATCGAGCACCTGGATCTCGTACCGCCCCATGAAAAACACGCCGGAGTTGCCGCGGCCCTGTCCTTTGCCCTTGGGAGGTGAGGGCATCCGGAATTCGAGATGAAGCTGGCAGTCGCCGAACGCCTCCTTCGTCACGACCTGTCCCTTGCCGACGGTGACGACTCCATCGGTCACCTTCCAGGCGTCGCCATTGTTCCAGGCCGACATGTCGCGGCCGTCGAACAGCACGATCGCATCGCTTGGGATCGGCGCGGGACCTGCAGGTGCCGGCCCCGGATCGACCACCTTAGGGCGCGGCCAGTCGATGGCCATCCGCCACTCGCGGCTCGGTGCGTGCTGGCGTCCGCGGAGTTGCAGGCGCCGACCATTGAGCGACTCACTGATGAGCCGGGCCTTCGACTCCGCGTCAGCGATCGGCAGGCCTCGCTTCATGCCAGGCCGCGCATGCCCGGCGGCGGCCACGTACGCGTCCCGGAGGACTTGCATCCGCATGGTCACCTCCGGCAAAAACGGGGCCAGGCGTACAGGAAGATCTTCCGCCGTTGCCGAAGCCTCGTCCCCGAGGCCTGCGATCACGGCCCTGGCGATGGCGAGATGGCCCTCGTCCCCTGGATGCACGGAGTCCTTCGCGAAGGCAAACGACGGATCGGTCGCACGGCGCGCCTCGAGAGCCTGCTGCATCGGCCCATGGACGTCGATCACGAGCCAGCCGTCAGCACGCTTCGAAAGGAGCCATTCGGAGTAGGCCGTGAGGACCGCGTCGTAGTCGGACTCACCGGCAGGGCCCTTTGATCCGGGCGGGCCGCCGTACAGCGGGGGCGTGAGGTGGATGATCGTGGCCCCGGCCTTTTCGGCGGTCGCATGGAGCCGCTCCATTCCGGCCTTGAACGCCGCGAATCGCGTGTCGTCGAGCGGCTGGTAGATCCCGCAGTTCATTCCATAGCACGCGATCACGAGATCGGGGCGCGCCAGTCTGAGCACGCGATCGAGTCGCTCGTGGAGATCGGGCCGCGGAAACTTCCCGCCGGCATGCCCAGGCTCCGAGAGCCCCGAGACGGTCTCGCTCGGAAGGCCAGCATTGATGACATCGGCCTCGAGCCCTTCGTATTCCATCCACGCGGCGACATCAGCGACCCATTGTCCTGAGTGCGTGATCGAGTCGCCGAGCACGAGCACACGTTTCGCGGAGCCGAGTGCATCGCGGGGCGTCTTCGAGTCGGCCGCCGGTGTGGTCGCACCCCAGACCATGAGCATCAGAAGCCCGCCGACCGTGAGGAGACGACTGCCCATCGATGCGCGATCCCGCATTACTTCTGGAGCGGCTTGGCTCCCTCCCGAATGGCGAAAAGATGACTCTTGTTGGCGATGT
>CAZSMN010000559.1:0-1602 GCA_964607615.1 uncultured Chthoniobacterales bacterium
CTCACGATCATGTTCGGCCGGGGAACTGGAAAGTTCGAGGAACGGGCATGGGCGGGAGGGCGCGACTTTGAGGGCATGGTCGAGATGGCCATCGCCACGAGCCGCTTCGAAAAAGGCTTGTGGGATGTACTTTGCACATTCGGCATCGTCGGACTCTCACTCTATGCAACAATGCTCTTTCTGATTATTAAGAACTGCTTCCCGATTCTCCTTCGCGAGCAGGTAAAAACTCCCACGCACGCATTTATGTTCATGGCGACCTATTTCTGCTTCACGTGGTTCCTCCTTTGCTGGATCAGCCACTCGTTTCCGAGCCGCGAAATCCTCTTTGGCATGATCGCTCTCGTTGCCGCCCATGACCTGCGCCAAGCTAGGATAAAGGCCGAGAACGATCTGGCAGCCTCGACGGCTGCGGCGACGGTAATTCCTGAGCCTGAGTTGGCAGCAGCCCCATCCCGGGTTTCTGCCATGGGCCGCCGTTTTGGGGGCACCGCTGGCAGGTAAGTGGGATGGTATGGTCGGCTGCGATACTCACCGCGTCTGGTTTTACTGGATCCATGCTCTCCCCTCGCCGGCTTCCGTTTTTCGGCATTCCCAGATCCTCGCTCCGGAATTCTGAATCCTCGATCTCTCCCTTCTGAAAATCGCATTCATCGGTTCGCGGGGAATTCCGCGTTGTTATTCGGGCTTTGAGACCTTTGTGGAAGAGGTGTCAGTGCGGTTGGTGAAAATAGGGCACCAGGTGACGGTTTTTAACCGGCTTCCGTTCAACACCTATGCGCAGGATGAGTTTTGCGGAGTTCGTATTCGACGGGTTCGGACGCTTCCTGGCAAGGGGACGGATACGCTGGTGCACTCGGCGATTTGCACAGGACTGGCGATGCTCGAGGGCTATGACATCTACTATTTTTGCGGGGTTGGGAGTTCGGTTTTCAGCTTTGCTCCCCGCGTTCTGGGTGGTCGGACGGTGATCAACGTGGACGGGGCCGACTGGGAGCGTGCGAAATGGGGGCCTCTCGGAAAAACCTGGCTCCGGTGGAGTGAGCGGATGGCCACGCTGGCGGCGGATTCGGTCGTTGCCGACCATCCGGTGATCAAAACACGTTACGAACGGAACTTCAGGTTCGAATGCGATCTGATCAGCTATGGAGCGGAGGTGGTCGAGCAGGATCCGGGGATAGCAACGCTTGAGCGCCTCGGGTTGACTCCGAAGGGTTACCTGCTTTACGTCTCACGCCTCACGCCGGAAAACAATGCGCATCTCGTGATGGAGGCCTACCTTCGTTCGGACGTGGGAATGCCTCTGGTCGTCGTTGGGGATGCGCCGTATGTCTCGGACTACCAGCAGCGCCTGAGATCGCTGGTGGAAACCAGCAACGGCCGGATCCGGATGACCGGCTATCAGTTCGGCGAAGCTTACAGGCAGCTCAGCTATCACTCGCAGGCCTATCTTTTCCCGACGTCCATCGACGCCACCCGCCCGGTTCTCTTGGAGCAGATGGGTATGGGTGCCACAATCATTGCGCGGGACACCCCGGCCAATCGCCACGTCCTCGGCGACGCGGCTCTGTGGTTCGACGACCGCGATCCCCTGCCCTCGCT
>CAZSMN010000560.1:0-1586 GCA_964607615.1 uncultured Chthoniobacterales bacterium
CGTCCCGATCCTCATTGGCAGCGAGGCGAAGGCCTTTGTCTTCACGCAGCGACTTTTCGAAGAAGGCGTGTTCGCGACGCCCGCGATTTATCCTGCAGTACGATACGGCGAGGCCATCGTCCGCACGAGCTACATGGCCACTCACACCGAGTCCGACCTCGACAAGGTTCTTGAAATCTTTGAGAAGATCGCCAAAGAGCTCGGCACGTTCGACGACCCGGCCTATGTCGATCCCGGCCGCCGGAAAAATGTTTTCGACTTCCGCCTGCCGGAGGGTGCCCGTAACGGAAACGGTGAGCACCCCGATCCAAGCGACACGAAGCTTCAGGCCGCTGTCTGACGATTCACCTAAGCCCGGGCGCGCCCATCGCGATTTCGAGCCCTCCTACCTCGATGGTGTGGACACCGCCGCGATGTGAAAACTGCGGCCCTACCCGCCGAACAATTCGGAATTCGCGTAGGGCGTGGTACGGGGCGGCCCGAGCAGGTAGCCCTGGGCGTATTCCACCCCGAGTTCCGTCAGCACGTCGTAGATCTCTTGCTTCTCGACATACTCCGCGACAAGAGGCACTTCGAGGGCTTCGGCCAGTGCGCGGACGGCTTTGACCACGGCAAGATTGAACGGCTCGGTATCAAGGTTCCGCACAAACGTTCCATCCACTTTGATCATGTCGATGGGCAGCATTTTGAGATAATTCAATGAGGATGTCCCCGCTCCGAAATCGTCGAGGGCAAAGCGGAAGCCGAGATCCCGCAGATGCGCCATGGTTTCCACGGCGTTCGCAACATTGGCGATGACCTCGCTCTCGGTGATCTCAAAAATGATTCGAGAGGGATCCACCTTGTAGCGGTCCAGAATGCCCCGCACGAAAGCGCCGAAATCCTCCGCCGCAAAGGAGCTGCCGGAAATGTTGACCGAAAGACAGGAGTCGCCTCCGGACGCCAGCGCGGCAACCGCCTGGGCAATGACGAACCGGTCGAGCTTTGCCGCCTGACCCGACCGGTGCACGGACGTCATGAAGGCTGCGGGATGGACCGGCTCGGAATTCGGCCGGTCGGTGAGACGAAGCAGGACCTCGTGACAAAGAATCTTCCGCGCCGACATGGAGACGATGGGCTGGTAGTAGATCGCCAGCGTTCCCTCGCTCATCGCGTTCTTGATACGGGTCGACCAATCCGCATCGGCCACCAGCGTGGCCAGCGCGCTGTCGTCATCGCTGTGAAGCTCCACCCGGTTTCTGCCGCGGGCCTTGGCCGCGTAACAAGCCGCATCCGCCACGCCGATGACATCCGCCGCAGACCGCGACCCGTCGATCGGCGCCACCCCCACTGACGCTCCGACGCGGAAACTGCGGCCGCCCTCGGCGAAGACAAGATTCTCGACCTTGTCGCGGAGAGACTCACCGATCCGCATCGCGTCGCTCACTTCACAGTCGGGGAGAATAATGACGAATTCATCGCCGCCGAAACGCACGAGAATGTCGCCCGCGCGCACCGAGGACCTGAGGATATCTGCCACGGCGAGAAGAAGGCGGTCGCCTGCATCGTGACCGAGCGTGTCGTTCACCACCTTGAAGTTATCGAGA
>CAZSMN010000561.1:0-1575 GCA_964607615.1 uncultured Chthoniobacterales bacterium
GAAGAGAAGGGCATGATCGCAGAGGACATCGCGCAGGCGGAGAATGGGCCCTTGGAGGAGCCCACGCTCAAGCACTGCACGGGCACGCGCAATGCCTGTAAACTCTGCACGCCGCTCGGCGCCTGCCTCGCCTTCCGCGGCATCGAGGGATCGGTCCCGTTTCTCCATGGTTCGCAGGGCTGCTCAACCTACATCCGTCGCTACCTGATCAGCCACTTCCGCGAGCCGATGGATATCGCTTCGTCGAACTTTCATGAGGAGTCCGCGATCTTCGGCGGGGCATCGAATTTCAAAACCGGTGTCCGCAACGTGACCCGCCAGTATCAGCCCGCCTTTATCGGGGTGGCGACGACCTGCCTAGCGGAAACGATCGGCGAGGATATGCCCGGCATCATGCGCGACCTCCGGTCGGAATCGCCCGATCTTCCGCCCATGGTTCAGGTTTCGACGGCCAGTTACCGGGGGACGCACATCGACGGATTTCACGCCGCCGTGCGCTCGACCATCGAGCAACTGAGCGTTGAGGCCGCTCCTTCCGAAACGGTCAACATCCTGTCTGGTATGGTCTCCTCGGCCGACCTCCGCCATCTCGCGGAGATCTTCGAAGCCTGGGGCATCTCGTTCGTCATGCTACCGGACTACTCCGAAACGATGGACGGCGGCTCGTGGTCGCAATACGAGGCGATCCAGACCGGCGGCACGCCGCTGGAGGCGATCCGCAGCATGGGCGGGGCGCGGGCGACGATCGAATTCGGCAGTGTGCTGGGTGAAAAGGAGGGCGGGGGATCGTTGTTGCGCGGGAGGTTCGGCATTCCCCTGCACCGGCTTCCAATGCCGTGCGGGATCCGCGCGACCGATGCTCTTTTCGCTGTGCTGGAGGCGCTCGGCGGATCTCCTGTGCCCCGGGCCTTCGCCGGCGAGCGCAGCCGGCTGGTCGATGCTTATGTGGACGGCCACAAATACATCTTCCAAAAGCGCGTTATCGTTTACGGCGAAGAGGATCTCGTCATCGGCCTCACAAGCTTTCTGCAGGAAATCGGGCTCGAGCCGGTGCTCTGCGCCTCGGGCGGGCGCTCGGGCCGTTTGGAGAAGGCCCTCCGCGCGCAGGTTCCGGACCTCCCGGCCACGACGATCGTGAAAGAGGGATTCGACTTTGCAGAGATCTCCGAAGTCGCGCCCGGCCTGGCCCCCGATCTGTTTGTCGGCAGCAGCAAAGGCTACCCGATCGCGCGCAAGCTCGGCGTGCCGCTGATCCGCGTGGGGTTTCCCATCCACGACCGCGTCGGCGGACAGCGCGTTCTCCACATCGGCTACCGCGGCGCGCAGCAGCTCTTCGACCAGATCGTCAACGCAGTGATGGAACAAAAACAAACCCGCTCGGAAATCGGCTATGCTTACTTATAACTCCACGTTCGATTCCTCGAAGCATCCGTGCTTCAGCAAAGAAGCCCACGGCAAGTTCGGCCGCATCCACCTTCCGGTCGCCCCGCGCTGCAATATCCAGTGCAATTTCTGCAACCGGAAATACGACTGCATGAACGAGAGCCGTCCCGGTGTGACGAGCACGGTCCTCGC
>CAZSMN010000562.1:0-1567 GCA_964607615.1 uncultured Chthoniobacterales bacterium
ACCCGCTTCGTTCTCGTGGATCGCGAGGGATGGCTGCGCGGATTTCAGGATGGCAACGATCCCGAGGTTGTGCAGAAGCTTCTCATGGACATCGGCGACCTCCTGCGCGAAAATCCTAAAAAATGAAGCACGCTCTCGCCACAGCGTTCGTCTTTCTGGCATCGGCTCTCCCGGGCGCATGGGCGTGCGTCGGGTGCCGTCAACCGGGGGTCACCGGTCCGGATGAGCCGCAAACCGTGATGGCTGGCGTCGCCTTTTCATGGAGCGTGATCACCCTTCTGCTGATGGTCGTTCTGGTCCTCGGCGGGCTTTCGATCTACATCGCGCGCACCTGCCAGCGGTTGGATCGCGAAAAGAACGTTTCATGACGGTCTCCGACCTTCCGGCGCTCAATGCCGGCCTGAATGCGACCGCGACGCTCCTGCTGCTCACCGGCTTCGCTGCGATCAAATCCGAGCGGAAAATCATTCACCGGAACTGCATGGTCTCGGCATTCGTGGTGTCGTGCATCTTTCTGGTCACCTACGTCCTGCACAAAATCCTCGTCCATGGGGTGCACACACCCTTCGGCGGTGAGGGGGCGATCCGCACGTTCTACTACGTGATGCTCGCGTCGCATATCATCTTGGCGATTGCGATCGTCCCTCTGGTTTTGATCACCTTCACCCACGCGCTCCGTCAGCGCTGGGACCGCCACCGGGCGTGGGCGCGGTGGACGTTTCCGATCTGGATGTATGTTTCCGTGACCGGCGTGCTCGTTTACTTTATGCTCTACCAATGGTTCCCGAAAGCCTGACCGAACGCCCGAAGGGCATTGCGCACCCCGGCGTGCTCGATGCGTTTGCTTACGACTCGCGCCGCGATACGCTCGTCCTGGCGATGTATGAAAACCGGCGCTGGACCGGTGAAGAAAGCCACCTCTTCCAGCTTCAGGAAAAGCTCAACGCTTACGCCTCGTTCATCCTCGACGGCGAGATGGTCGAGACCGCTCCTCAATTTCGCGACAAACCGGTCGAGATCCAGATCCGGACCGTTCATGAACCGGACGAGATCGCTCTCCGCCTGATCGCCCAGGCCCGTGAACAGCTCGGGCTCCAGCAGATCACCCTTGATGTCGTTCTTGTCGGCGACGAGGAGATGGGAGATCCGCAGGCCGGAGGCTCCGGCGGTTCATGCGGCTGCGGCGCCGGCGGTTGTTGCAACAACTGACGCCCGCCGCTGTCGTCAGTCGCGGAAGTTCTGGAAGGCGAGGGCCACGCCGAAATCCTTTGAGCGGCAAAAGCCGATCACGCTTTGCAGGTCGTCGCGGTTTTTGCCCGTGACGCGGATCTGACGGTCCTGAAGGGCGCTTTGGACCTTGAAGCCCTCCGACTTGATCGCGCGGATGATCTCCTTGGCTTTGTCGCCCTCGAGGCCCTGCTTGATCACGAATTCCTGCGTGGCGTGGCCAAGCGGGGAGATGGCGGAGTCCTTGCGCTCCACGTTGCGGAGGTCGATGTTCCGCTTGGCGAGCTTGCCGATCACGATGTCGTGAAGGGATTTCAGACGCGAGGCATCCTCGGCTTTG
>CAZSMN010000563.1:0-1567 GCA_964607615.1 uncultured Chthoniobacterales bacterium
GGCCTGGAAAACGCGGGCCTTGACGCGCTTGGCAAGTCCGAGGCAGTTGATCGCGCCCATCACCGACGTCTTCGTGGTTTTGATCGGGTTGAACTGGTAGTGCGGCGGCGAGGCCGGGCAGGCGAGGTTGAAAATCTGGTCGACCTCGAACTTGAACGGATCGATCACATCATGGCGAACGAGCTCGAAGCGCGGGTGCCCAACAAGATGCGCGACGTTCGTCTTGCGGCCAGTGAAAAAGTTATCGAGACAGATCACCTCATCGCCGCGCTCGATCAGCCGATCACACAGGTGAGACCCCAGGAAGCCGGCACCGCCGGTGACGAGAATTTTCATAGAAAAGAAATTTGACCGGACGCTCCCGAGCGCATCGCCGGGAAATGTCCGATGCTTGAGTGTTACCGTTCCCTGCTTCCGGATGTCAATCCCCCCAAAAGAGGGGTTCCAGACGCCGGTGGAGTTTGCCTTGACGACTCTTCAGGCCCGCGCTAAGCACAAAACCAGCAGCAACCGGATGCATACCCGTTCCGGAAAATCTGAATCCTATTCTTTCTATGAAGCCTCTTATCCCGCTCCTCTCCATCGCGTTCGCTTTTGCTTCCGTCTGCCAGGCGGCTGATGTCCAGACGATTGCCTATCCCACTGTCGAGTCGGCCAGCTTTGAGATCTCGGCACCGGACGACTGGAAGCTGAATCCCGCTGACGAGGAAGGGGAATACTTCGATCTCGAAGGTCCCACCGGTGCGGTGTTTTCGTTCCGCACGATTGCGGGCTCCGAGACCTCGATGAACGATGCCATCGAAGAGTCGCTCAAGGATCTGGCCGAAAACTACAAAGAGCCGAACCTCGGCGAGCCGAAGGACTGGACGCCGAATGGCCTGAAGGGCTTCTACACCTCGGGAAGTGCGATCGACAAACAGGATGATGCCAAGGTCGTCGTCGGAATGGGCTGGTGCGCACTGACGGACGGCAAGATTGCCGAGTTCTGGTTTGTGGCCGATGCGGACGATGCCGAGGGCATTGCCCAGGCCGAAAAGATCGCCAACTCGCTGACGGCGCCCTGATTTTTCCGGGTTCACTCCCAGCGACTTCCATCAGGGCCACGAGGTTGAATTCTGCGCGAGGGATCCAGCGCCGTGAAGCAGGCAAAACCCTTGCCCACTCGATGCGGCTCGTTGATGATGCGCGCGGATGAACGGTCCAAACGGAAACCCGTTTTCGCTAAAGGTCGGTGAATCTTCGTTCGCGGGATTCCGTGACGGCTTGATCGGGGGCCGCTACGCCCTCGAGCGTGAACTCGGCCGCGGTGGCGTCGGCGAAGTGATGCTGGCGCAGGATACCCAGTTGGAACGCCGCGTGGCGGTGAAGCGCATCCGGGTCGAGGTCGGCGAGTCCGGCTGGCGCTCGCAGCTGGCGATCGATGAGGCCAAACGTCTGGCCCGCCTTCAGCATCCGAACATCGTCACCGTTCACGACGTTCTCGACTACAAGGGTGACGTGCTGCTCGTGATGGAATATCTCCGCGGCTACACGCTCGAGGACCTGAAAGCCCCGATGCTTCTGGAGG
>CAZSMN010000564.1:0-1564 GCA_964607615.1 uncultured Chthoniobacterales bacterium
GCCGCGGCTTCGAAGATGGCGCGGGCCTGCATCTCGGTGATCTCCGGGTAGGAAACGCCGAGGCGGCAGCCGCGATGGCCGAGCATCGGGTTGAACTCGTGGAGGTCCTTGACGCGCTGGGCGATCTTGTCGGCGCTGACGCCGAGCTTGGCGGCAAGGGCGTTCTGCGAGCCGTGATCGTGCGGCAGGAACTCGTGGAGCGGCGGGTCGAGCAGGCGGATGGTGGCCGGGTAGCCCTTGAGCGCCTTGAAGATGCCGGTGAAGTCCGCCCGCTGGTAGGGGAGGAGCTTGGCCAGGGCGTCGATGCGCTCGGTGGTCTTCTCGGCGAGGATCATCTCGCGCATGGCGTCGATGCGGTCGCCTTCGAAGAACATGTGCTCGGTGCGGGTGAGGCCGATGCCTGTCGCGCCGAACGCCATGGCGTTCTCGGTCTGCTCGGGGTTATCCGCATTGGTTCGGACCTCGAGGCGGGTGACCTTCGAGCACCAGTCCATGAGCTGCTTGAAGTTTTTGAACTTCTCGGTCTTCTGCGCGGCTTTGTTGCCGTGGAGGAGGCCGGTGATGATCTCGGAAGGAGCCGTGGCGATCTGGCCGCCGTAGACGGTGCCGGCGGTGCCGTCAATCGAGAGGAAATCCCCTTCCTTGAAGGTCTGTCCGGCGACGGTGACGGTCTTCTTGTCGTAGTCGATGTGCAGCGCGGAGGCACCGCAGATGCAGACCTTGCCCATCTGGCGGGCGACGAGCGCCGCGTGGGACGAGACGCCGCCCTTGGCGGTGAGGATGCCCTCGGCGGCGATCATGCCACGGAGGTCTTCCGGCGAGGTCTCGGTGCGGACGAGAAGGACTTTCTCGCCGCGCTCTTCGGCGGCCGCGGCGCGGTCGGCGTTGAGGTAGATCTTGCCGGAGGCGGCACCCGGACCGGCGGGGAGACCGCTGGCGAGAACCTTGGCCTTCTTGATCTCATTCGGATCGAACACCGGAGCCAGGAGCTGGTCGAGCTGGTCGGCCGGATTGCGCATGATGGCGGTCTTCCAGTCGATGAGCTTCTCGTTGACCATGTCGATCGAGAACTTCAGCGCGGCGACGGCGGTGCGCTTGCCGTTGCGGGTCTGGAGCATGAACAGCTTGCCTTCCTGGATCGTGAACTCGAAGTCCTGCACGTCCTTGAAGTGCTGCTCGAGGGTTTTGCGCACTTTCTCGAGCTCGGCGTAAGGTTTCGGAAGCTGCTTCTTGAGGAGGGCGACCGGCTCGGGGGTGCGGACGCCGGCGACGACGTCTTCGCCCTGGGCGTTGATGAGGAACTCACCGTAGAACTCCTTGACGCCGTTGGCGGGGTTGCGGGTGAAGGCCACGCCGGATCCGGATTTCTCACCGGTGTTGCCGAAGACCATGGCCTGGACGTTGACGGCCGTGCCCCATTCGGCGGGGATGTTGTATTTGCGGCGGTAAACAATCGCGCGATCGTTCATCCAGGAGCCGAAGACGGCTCCGACGGCGCCTTTGAGCTGATCCCACGGGCTGGCCGGGAAGCTCTTGCCGGTGCGCTCTTTGACGAGGGCCTTGA
>CAZSMN010000565.1:0-1562 GCA_964607615.1 uncultured Chthoniobacterales bacterium
TGACTTCGGACTGACGGTTCACATTTGCTCCACGTGCCATCAGGAAATCAACCACCTCGAACGCGTTGTAACTAGCCGCCCAATCCAAGGCGGTGCGCTGGTCGTTTTTCGCAACGATTGCGTCGGGAGAAACACCTTCGTCGAGCAGGCGTCCCAAGCCGGCAATATCGCGGCGTTTGGCAGCCTCGATGAGCCGAGCGGCTGGAGACGTGTCCTGAAAGTCGGCTGCCGCAGCGTCACGCGTGACGCCGAACCGTTGCAGGATGCCTCGGGTCGGCGCGTGTGTAACGTAGTTTGCGAGGCTTCCCCGGGGCGTCCGCGCGGCGGGATCCGCGCCGGCCGCCGCGAGGAGCAGGACTGCCCAGTCGTAACCGGTCCGTGCAGCCACCACGAGAGCGGTCTCGCCGTTTTCTGCAACAAGTGAGGGGTCGGCTCCACCAAGAAGCAGGTTGACCGCCATACGATCGTTGCGCAGTCCCACCTCGGTCGTGCTGGCCATGAGGGGCGTGAAGCCCTTTTTGTCTGGAAGGTTCGGGTCGGCACCCGCCAGAACCAGAAGATGGACAAGATCCGAACGCTGGGTTTCGACTGCGCGAAAGAGCGCGGTTTTTCCGTTTGCGTCTCGTTCATTCATGTTCCACCCGGCATTTATCGCATCGATCACGCCATTAAGGTCGGCAGCGGTCAGCGCATCAGCGATTTTTCTGTGAGCGAAACGCGGAAGAGGTCCGTCGTTTTTCTTGTCCGCTTGTTGAAAGAGGCGAACCATCCCGGGCTTCTGTCCGATGTGGGCGAGAGAGACCGGCAGTTGCCCGGACGGGACGCCGGGAGGGTTGGGATCGGCGCCCCGCCAGATGAGGTATTCCGCGGCCGCGACGTCTCCGTTACGTACGGCTTCGGCAAGCGGTGTCCAACCGTCGTTTGAGATAGCGTTCACGTCGGCCCCGGCCAGGAAGAGCATCTCAAGAATCATCATGCCGAGCTCGGGCTGGTTCCGGTTAACGGGCTCGAAGAAGCGGTGAAGTGGCGTCCTTCCGGAAGCATCGCGGGCATTAACGTCGGCTCCGGCGGCGAGAACAGCAAACATGCGAATCTGGTGGCCCCGCTCAGCTGCGATATGGAGCAGTGTTTTTCCTTCCTGATCGCGAACAGCATCGATCTCGGCCGGGGTCATTTTGCGGAGGCCGGGCACATAGGGATCTGGTATTCCACTGTCGCTGTTGGCCAACGCAAAGAAATCCGGGCCTGCCAACGCAATGGAGCAGTTGGCAATGAGAAAGAGGAGTCCGAGAGGATCACGCACGAACATCACGTTCCTCGCCGGTCCCTGCCGGTGTCAAGATGCGGTTCGCCACCGACCGCGATAAAACGCCCCGGGAGTTCCCTGAGATGCCGGTTCTCTTTCTCAGCAGGCTTCGATAAAATCTCCCGCATCGTGCCATCACCCGCCCACCATCCCCGCGACCCGCTCCATGGCGTTACGCTGGAGAACATCCTGACGCAACTCCATGCCCGGTATGGCTGGGAGGAGATGGGGCGGCGCATTCCGATCCGCTGTTTTC
>CAZSMN010000566.1:0-1547 GCA_964607615.1 uncultured Chthoniobacterales bacterium
GGTGAGTTCCGAGGTATTGATGCTCATAAGTGGATGGCTTTACTTTGTAATGACGAAAATGTGTTGAAAACTAAGACACGAAGCGTTGAAAAACGTTCAAAGAGAACAGGATTTTCGTTCCACTCCACCGATCCACAGCAGAGGAACAATGGCCGGACAGGCGTTTGGAGCGGTATACGCGACGGCTACTTCTTTTCGGGCACGACGTAAGGTCCGACGTCAAAACGGTCACCGATCTTGAGGCTGTCGTACTGGGCTTTGTCGTTGAGCCACACGGTGAAGGTTTTGGTGGTATTGCCGCCTTGGGGAACTTCGACCGTGAGGACGAATTGTCCGGTGGAATTCGTTGCGCTCAAGGCGCCGTCGCGGTTGAGAGTGATCTGGCGCTCGGGGGCCTGGAGGGGTTGGAATTCCTTGGCCACGATCGTGCCACTCATCCGGGCCTCGGTGATGCCGCGTCCGCTTTGCCACACGGCGACAATGATAAAACCGATGACGAAGAGTCCGATGAGGGTGGCCGATACGATGACTCGTGCCGGCACTTTGGTTTTGATCACGCGGTCGGGGGTGTTCATACGAGAGGAGTCTTAGCACGAATCGGGCGTGGGTTGAATGGAAAATGCGAATCGCTTTCGATGCCGAGCTGGACCGCTTTGCGCAGCACGGCGATCTGGGCGGCGACGCGTTGGGCGATGTGGAACTCGGACGGCGTCTCAACGGTGAACGTGCGGTCCGCGTGGTGGAAGTGGAGAAGAAAGGCCTCGGGCCAGTCAGGCATGAGGTCGGGGGTCAGCTTCCGGCGGACGATGCCTGCGCGGGCGCGCCGGCCCTCGATGGTGCGTCGCGGGTCCACCGGGACAAACTCCGAAGCGGCTTCGAGCAGGCGTTCGGCCCAGAACGGCCTGCGGCAGGAGACCTCGTAAACGTAAATCCCATGGGCGTCGTAGTCCTCGTGCAGGGTGATGGCAAAGTCGAAGCGGCGGCTTTTCAGAAGGCGGATCTGGCTGGCGATGACGGTCGGCCGGCGGAGATTGTAGCAGCGGTTGAGATCGCGGCCTTTGTGATCCAGCCGGTTGTTGTTCACGAGCCCCCAGGGATTGAGGCAGGGGAAAATGGTGGCATCGATCCGCGAAAGTTCGTCGGGATGGCGTTCGGCCCACGTGACAAGCCCCTCGGTCGCGGCGGCTTCATCGCCGTGGATGCCGGCGGAGAGGTAGGCGGAGGGCGCGTCTGCCGGTGGGCGCCGGCTTCGGAGGGCGATGACGGGATAGTCACCCGCCTTGGCAAAGGCCTCGAGGTCGAGACCACAGCGGCGGGCAACCTTCCGCCATCGGCGGACGAGGTGGAGGTAGTTGTGGGCGCTGAGCAGGCCGGACATAAAGGAGTTCTCGCACGATCCGCGGCAAAATCCCGCGCAAAATCATCGATCGCTGTGCGGATTCGCCGTTGATCAATGCCGGCGTCCCCGCTTCACTCCGTGCCATGTTGCCGGAGCGTTCAGGTCAGGATGTGGAAGCGGTGAGGGAGTTTTTCAACCAGTGGGCCTT
>CAZSMN010000567.1:0-1545 GCA_964607615.1 uncultured Chthoniobacterales bacterium
GGACGCCGTTCGACGCTCGCTGGAAATCAGCCTCCGCCGGATGGACGTCGGGCGCGTCGACCTCGTCTACATCCATGCGCCGGACGGAGTGCCCGAACAGGCGGAGATAGCCTTTCACGCGCTGTCGGACCTGCGTGGGGAGGGACTTCTCGACAGGATCGGTGTCGGTACGAACTGCGTCGGGACTGTCATGGAGGTGATGCGCCGCTGCCCCATCGATGCTGCATTGATAGCGGGACGCCTGACCCTGCTGAACCGCGGTGCGGAGGAGGGGCTTCTGGAAACATGTGCCGAGAACGGTGTCGCGGTCGTCGTCGGGGGCATTTTCAATTCAGGCATACTTGCCGCGGCGGATCCGGCTGCCGCAAGCTACGACTACTCGCCAGCGACGAGCCGGCTCGTCGCTGCGACCCGCGACCTTGCTTCCTCCTGCCGTCGGTTCGACGTGCCGCTGAAGGTGGCGGCGATCCAGTTTGTGGCGAGACACAGTGACGTCACAACCACGCTTCTGGGCGCCGCCAGTCGCCGTGAGCTTGCCGAGTGTCTCTCAGGGATAGGGTCGACCGTGCCGGATGGTCTCTGGGCCGAACTGGACAAGGTCGCCAAACGCCATGCGCTTTGACACGCACCTGCATGTCTGGTGGCCGGGCGACGGTGCGGCGGTCCGAATTCGATCCGGTATCCCTGAACTCGACAGAGATTTTTCTCTCGCGAGAGTGCGACCCGCGCTCGTCGCGTCCGGCGTTTCGCAAGTCATTCTCGTATCGGCTGCGCAACAAGAGGATGAGAACGACCGCCTTCTGGCGATCGCCCGCGAGAATGCTGATATCGTGGCCGGTGTAATTGGTTGGCTGGATCTGGAGGCTTCCGATGTGGCTAAAAGGGCGGCACATCACCGCAAGGATCCCCGCTGGCTCGGGGTGCGGCTGCCGCTGACGATCAATCCGGATCGTCGTTTCATCAGCCGTGCCGTTGTGCTTCGGGGTCTCGAGGCATTGCGTGACGAGGGAGTCGTTGCACAATTTCTCGCAGGTCCAGATCAACTTGCCGATGTGGCCGCTGCAATCGGCAACGTCCAGGGCCTCAGGGCAATCATCGACCATGCCGGCACACCTGAGTTCTCGGCGGAACCGACGATCCTCTGGAAAGAAGGAATAGCTGATCTCGCGAGGCTGCCCGACACGATTTGCAAAGTCTCCGCGTTCTGGAATCCTGGCGATCCGCCAATCTCCGACGACAAGGCGCTCCCCTTTTTCTCACACGTCGCGGAAACATTCGGCCCACATCGCATGATCGCGGCGGCAAACTGGCCACCGTCGAGTCTCGCAGGCCCCTATGAAGATAGCTGGAACAGGCTTGACCGGCTCGCCGACGCAATGGGTCTTTGCCAAGCCGATCATCAGGCTATTTCCGCTGTTAACGCGAAATCATTCCTGCGTATTGGGGTGGGTCGAGCAAGCGATAAAAAATAGAGGTCCATTTACGGTAACGCTTATGGCTGCTGACGGGGACGATAAAAATTGGAATGACGCCTATCTTATTTAT
>CAZSMN010000568.1:0-1544 GCA_964607615.1 uncultured Chthoniobacterales bacterium
CAGAGAAAATGAGAAAAGTCGCAATCTACGGAAAAGGCGGAATCGGCAAATCCACCACCACCCAGAACACGGTGGCGGGTCTTGTTGAAATGGGAAAAAAAGTCATGGTCGTCGGCTGCGATCCGAAGGCGGATTCCACCCGGCTCCTCCTCGGCGGGCTCGCCCAGCGCAGCGTGCTGGATACGCTTCGTGAGGAGGGCGAAGACGTCGAACTCGGCGACATCCGCGCCGGCGGCTACTGCCAGAGCCTCTGCGTGGAATCCGGTGGACCTGAGCCCGGCGTCGGCTGTGCGGGACGCGGCATCATCACCTCGATCAACATGCTCGAGCAGCTCGATGCCTATAAAACCGAGTCCGGCGATCCGCTCGACTACGTCTTTTATGACGTTCTCGGCGACGTCGTTTGCGGCGGATTCGCGATGCCGATCCGCGAGGGCAAGGCGGAGGAGATCTACATTGTCTGCTCTGGCGAGATGATGGCGATGTATGCCGCCAACAACATCAGCAAGGGCATCCTCAAATTCGCGCAGAGCGGAGTCGTCCGCCTCGGCGGACTCATCTGCAACAGCCGCAAGGTCGACAACGAGCGCGAGATGATCGAGGAGTTCGCCAAGCAGCTCGGCACCCAGATGATCCACTTCGTGCCCCGCGACAACGACGTCCAGCGCGCGGAGATCAACCGCAAGACCGTCATCGAGTGGAATCCCGAGTGCGGCCAGGCCGACGAATACCGCGCCCTCGCGAAGGCGATCGACGGCAACGACATGTTCGTTGTTCCGAAACCCCTCCAGATGGACCAGCTCGAGAAGCTGCTCATGGACTTCGGTCTCATGGACTGAGTCCTTCACGCACCCAACCCAAGGAGAACCACACCATGACCACGGAAGAAACATCCTGCGAAACGCCGGAGCTCAGCGCGGAGCAGCTCAAGGAGGAGATGCTCAAAGCGTATCCGGCGAAGACGGCGAAGAAACGCGCCAAGCAGATGGTCGTCAACGACCCGGACGCCATCCCGGAGATCGCGGCAAACAGCCGCACGACACCGGGCTTGATCACTCAGCGCGGCTGCACGTATGCGGGCTGCCGTGGCGTGGTGATCGGTCCGATCCACGACATCCTTCACATCACCCACGGCCCGATCGGCTGCGGCTACTACTCCTGGCTCACCCGCCGGAACATGGTGAAGGCCGTCAACGAAGGCGATACCAACTACCTCCAATACGCCATGTCCACCGACATGCTCGAGGAGCAGATCGTCTTCGGCGGGGAGAAGAAGCTCAAGCAGGCGATTCAGGAGGCCTACGACATCTTCAAACCCAAGGCGATCTCGATCTACGCCACGTGCCCGGTGGGGCTCATCGGCGACGACGTTCACGCCGTGGCAAAGGAGATGAAGGAGGCGCTCGGCATCAATGTGTTCGCGTTCTCCTGCGAAGGCTACCGCGGCGTCAGCCAGTCCGCCGGCCACCACATCGCGAACAACGGCGTGTTCAAGCACATCGTCGGCCTCGACGACACGCCGCAGACGCACCCCTACACGATCA
>CAZSMN010000569.1:0-1531 GCA_964607615.1 uncultured Chthoniobacterales bacterium
CGCGCTCAACAAGATTCTCAAAGACTTCGTCGTCAAATCCCGCACGATGGCCGGCTTCCGCGCCCCGTTCGTTCCGGGCTGGGACTGCCACGGCCTGCCGATCGAGTTCCGCGTGGTGAAATCCTCCGCCGGCCTGACACCGGTTGAGGTCCGCCGCCGCTCGGAAGAATACGCCCGGAAATTCATCGACACCCAGAAGCGCCAATTCCGCCGCCTCGGCGTGCTGGGCGATTGGGGAAATCCGTATCTGACGCTCGATCCGGCCTACGAGGCAGACATCATCCGTTCGTTCGCCCGCTTTGTGGAAAACGGCCTCGTTTACCGGAAGAAAAAACCCGTCCTCTGGAGCACCGGGGCACAGACCGCTCTGGCGGAAGCCGAAGTCGAGTATCACGACAAGACCTCGCCGGCGATCTTCGTCCTCTTCCCGCTCGCCAGCGGTCCGCTGGCCGGCGAGGCCTCGGTCGTCATCTGGACGACCACGCCGTGGACGCTTCCCGCGAACCTCGCCATCGCCGTGCATGCCACCCATGCCTACGTTGCCGCCAAGGTGGTTCTCAAGGGCACCGAAAAGACGGTTGTCCTCGCGGAGGCGCTTCTTGAAGCGTTCCTCAAAGCGACCGGCGCCGAGCTTCTGGAAAAAGGCGCTCCCTTTCCCGGATCCGAACTCGTCGGCCTCGAAGCCCGCCATCCGTTCCTTGACCGTACAGCCGGCATTTTCCCCGCCGACTTCGTCACCCTCGACACGGGCAGCGGCTGCGTGCACATCGCACCGGGTCATGGTGAGGATGACTACCAGCTCGGAATGGCCAACAACCTGTCGCTCCTCTCACCGGTGGACGACCACGGGCTCTACACCGAGGAGTGCGGCATCCCGGAGCTTGTCGGCAAATACGTCTTCGATGCCAACGAGGAGATCATCACGCTTCTGGAGAGCAAGGGTGCCCTTGCCGGACGCGAGGTCTACCAGCACAGCTACCCCTACTGCTGGCGCTCGAAAACTCCGGTCATTTTCCGCGCGGTCGAGCAGTTTTTCATCCGCATCGATGAGATCCGCGGTGACGCTCTGGCCGCGGTCGACTCCGCCACATGGCTCCCACACTGGGGCCGCAACCGCATCCGCGGCACCGTCGAGTCGCGTCCCGACTGGTGCATCTCGCGCCAGCGCACCTGGGGCGTTCCGCTCCCGATCTTTTACGATGCGAACGGACAGCCGGTTCTCGATGCCGATGTCATCCGTAAAGTGGCGGACATTTTTGCCGAGTGCGGCACCAATTCGTGGTTCGAACTGAACGACTCCGAATGGGCCGCCCTCATCGGCCTCCCCGCCGATGTGACCCGGCGCAGCGATACGCTCGACGTGTGGATTGATTCCGGCGTGAGCCACGAGGCCGTCCTCCGCCGCCGTCCGGAGCTCGGATTTCCCGCGGACCTCTACCTCGAGGCGACCGACCAGCATCGGGGCTGGTTCCAGAGCTCTCTCATGACCTCGGTGGCGCTCAACAAAGTGGCGCCCTACCGGAGCGTGCTC
>CAZSMN010000570.1:0-1524 GCA_964607615.1 uncultured Chthoniobacterales bacterium
CTGAAACGCTACCAGCGCGCATGAAGTACCGGACACCCCGCATTGCCGGAGGCAACAGGCCCCGCGGACCCCGCGGCCAGCATCTGCTGGACGTGAAGGTGCGCAACGTCACGGCCCGCCGGCACCGCAGGCAGCAGATGAGCGGGATTTTCTGGAAAGTCGCACTGCTCGTCGTCGTCTGTGTGACCGGATGGCTCGGGGTCACCACAGCGCTCGACCGGTTCTTCTTTTCCAATCCGGAGTACACCTTGAAACGCGTCACACTCGAACTTGATGGCATCATGACGCGCGAGGAGGCTCTTTCCGAGGCCGGCATCGTCGAGGGCGAGAATATCTTCCGTGTCGATCTCGCCGGCGCCGAAAAGCGCCTGCGTGCGATCCCGCAGGTCGCTGATGTCTGCATCGAGCGGCATCTGCCGGATGCGATCTCCGTCTCGCTCACCGCCCGCAACCCCGTCGCGTGGGTGGCCCCCAGTGAGAAGAATGCCGACCCTTTCGATCCGGAACGCTCACTGCTTGTCGACGAAAGCGGGTATCTGATGAAGCCTAGGCTCATCCACCCCGAGTTCTACCATCTCCCGGTCATCTACGGCGTGCAGGGCGAAGACATCCGCGACGGCGAACCCCTTCACAACGAAGACCTCCGGCGCGCCCTCGCACTGTTGGATGAAGTCGAAAAGAACCCTGACACGCTCCTGCGCATCCGCTCGATGAATATTGCCAAGGGCTACTGCATCGAGGTCACGAGCGACCGGAACGCCCGCATCACCTTTGCTCCGGACGATTTTCACGGGCAGCTCGGCCGCCTCCGTCAGCTCCTCGAGCACTGCCGCGATACCGGGCGGGAGCTCGACACCGTCAACCTGATGGTCCGCCGCAACACGCCCGTCACCTTTGTGATGGCGGCCGCGGCACCGCCGGCGGAGACCAAGGCGAAGGACCAGAAACCGAGGAAAAACTGATGGCGAGGGATGACATTCATGTGGGTTTGGAGATCGGCACGACCAAGGTCTGCGCGATCGTCGCCGAATGCCGTGAGGACGGCGATGTGCGTCTCCTCGGAGTCGGCGAGGCCCCCTCGCGCGGCGTGCGCAAGGGCGAGATCATCGATTTTGAAAACGCTTCGAAGTGCGTCCATGAGGCCCTCTCCGATGCCGAGGAAAAGAGCGACGTGGAGATCAAAAGCGTCTGGCTCGCCGTGACCGGCAGCCATATCCAGAGCTTCAACAACCGCGGGGCCATCGCCATCCCCGAGGAGAGTGGTGAGATTTCCGAGGAAGAGGTTCATGAAGTCGAGCTCATGGCGAAAGAGATCAGCCTCCCGAAGGAAAACACAATCCTCCACTCGATCATCCAGCACTACTACGTCGACGGGCAGGAGGGCGTGCTCAACCCGATCGGAATGCTCGGCGCGCGTCTCGAGGCGGACTTCCACATCATCCACGGCGTGATGACGCGCGTGCAGAACAGCATCCGCTGCGTGAAGGAATTTGATATCGAGGTGCAGGATGTCGTCGTCAACTC
>CAZSMN010000571.1:0-1507 GCA_964607615.1 uncultured Chthoniobacterales bacterium
GCGAGGTATCCACGCCACCCTGCAGAATGAAATCCTCCAGCAGGCGGCCGATCTCGTTGTCCGCAAACGCGCTGACGAGCGCCGTGCGGAGTCCGAAGCACCGCCGAAGCCCGCGGGCGACATTGTATTCGCCGCCGCCCTCCCAGGCCCGGAACGTCCTCGCCGTGCGGATGCGGCCCTCGCCCGGGTCGAGGCGGAGCATGACTTCGCCGAGCGAGATTTCGTCAAAACGGCAGGTGGCGGGATCGCGGAGAGAGAGGGATTTCATGAGAGAGGGATAGCGAGGGATCAGCTCCGAATAATGGATCGGGAGCGGCGGCAATCAATCCGCTTTTTCAGCGGATCTCAGCCCAGCGGCGGGACATCCAGCCATTTCCTTTCACTCCACGATTGCAGACCGAGCTCAGCGAGTTGGACGCCCTTCGCGCCTTCGACGAGCGACCACGGGAACGGCTCATCGAGGACGACGTGACGGAGGAAAAGCTCCCACTGGACCTTGACCGCGTTGTCAGCAACTTCCTTGGTCGGAACCGTCACCCAGCCGTCCATATACTTGATCGGACTGTCGATGTCGGGGTTCCAAAGGCAACGGGGCGTCATGGATCCATGCTGGATCACGCAATCGCGGAGACCGGCCACCGCCGAGCCCTCGGTTCCATCGACCTGAAGGGTGAGCAGATCATCGCGCCGGACGCGGACGCACCACGAGGAGTTGAAGTGGCAGACCACGCCGTTGGCCAGCTCGAAGGTGGCGTAGGCGGAGTCGTCCGCCGTGCAGGCGTAGGGTTTGCCCGCTTCATCGCGGCGCTCGGGAATGTGCGTGGCCCCGAGGCAGCTCAGCGACTTGATGTCGCCGAAGAGGTTCTGAATCACATACTGCCAGTGGCAGAGCATGTCGACGATGATGCCGCCATCATCCTCCTTGCGGTAGTTCCACGAAGGACGCTGGAGCTTGTCGTGCTCGCCGGTGAAGACCCAGTCGCCGAATTCGCCGCGCACCGAGAGGATTTTTCCGAAAAAGCCGGTGTCGATGAGGTGGCGGAGCTTCAGGAGCCCGGGCAGCCACAGCTTGTCCTGGACGACGCCGTTTTTCACGCCGGCCGCAATCGCTTCCTGCGCCAGGGCGAAGGCCTCGGCCGAGGTCGTGGCGGTCGGTTTTTCGCAGTAGATGTGCTTCCCGGCCGCAATGGCTTTGCGGACACCGACCGGCCGCTGACCGGTGAGGGTCGAGTCGAAGTAGATCTGGTTGTAAGGATCGGCCAGCGCGGCATCGAGATCCGTTGTGTAGCGCTCGACGCCGTTTGCAGCGGCGAGGGTCGCGAGCTTCTGCTCGCTCCGGCCGACGAGGATCGGATCGGGCATGATGACCTCTCCGGGCTTCACCACGACGCCGCCCTGCTTTCTGATCGCCGCGATCGAACGGATGAGGTGCTGGTTTGTTCCCATGCGTCCGGTGACGCCGTTCATGATGATTCCGACTTTGTGTTCTTTCATAATCGTGACTTAG
>CAZSMN010000572.1:0-1506 GCA_964607615.1 uncultured Chthoniobacterales bacterium
GTTGTGTAATTACGCACGCACGCCGTGCGCTTCAAGAAGGGGTTTCAGATTGTTTTGCCGGAGGCGGAGGATGTCGATCTCTCTCCGGAAGCTTTCCTCCGAATCGGAGGCGTGGGCCGCATTGATCATCATCGATTGGCCGAACTCCTTGCGGATCGATCCCGGAGGAGCTTTGGCGGGATCGGTCGGACCGAGGACCGTGCGGATTTTTGCGATGGCATTGATGCCGCGATAAACGATCGCCACACACTTTTCGGTGCCGGGTTGCTCGCGGAGCTCCGGTGCACACTGCGAAGGCCGGGTGCCGGACATGAACTGCACGATGGTCTCCCAATGGGCGCGGCCGGCGAGCGGACCAAGGAGCCCGCCGAGGGTCTGCTCAAGCTCGGGAGTCAGCGGGATTCCGAGTTCCTCTTCGACGACGAGGCGGGAACGCTTGCCGCAGGGCTCGCACATTTTGTCCTGCAAAACCTCGAGCACCGGGCCGTAGAACGCCTCAGCCTGCGCGACGCTCATGTGGAGGACTTGAAAGCCCACAATCGCGAGGCCGGCCCGTGAGAACGTTTCAATGACGCCACCGGGACGCGCGTTGGGGAAGCGGAAGTTATCCGGCTTCAGGAGGACAAGCGTGCTTTCGATATTCTCGCCCGCCGGGAAAAGCACGCTGTCTTCGAGGATGCCACCGTCGCTGTCGGAAAAACGGCTCCAGAGGGCGAGATGTTCGCGGGTGGAAGCCTCGTCGGGCGCCGTGAGCACTGCGGGCTCGAAGTAGATCACACGCCCGTCTTCCTCGACGTAGTCGCCAAAAGTATCCCGGATCGTCTCGCCATTGGCCTTCGGGCTGACGATGTTGCCGACGACCGAGCGCGTCTTGAGATTGGCTTCCTCGCCCCGCAGGACGAGCAGGAGCGTGCGCTGAGGGCGGCCGTCCGCAGCGGGTGCGAAATTTTTCCGGACGTAGGCTGCGATGAGATCCTGCGTCGCGCGGTGCTTCGGATCCGGCGGTCCCGCCACGATGGCGGCATAGGCTTCGACCAGCTCGGTGCCGGGCGCGAAGAGGCGAGCGGCCACGAGTTCCAGCCCCGTTCGCGCGAGAAGTCTCGACACGATCCCGCCGGTCCGCGATTTGCGGAGCGCGCAGGGGGTCAGTAAGACGTAGGAGAGCTCTTCGGCCATGGGAAAGGTCCCCGCCGAGACGAGGCGGGCCGGTCTTGAGCGGGTTTGGCACGCTACCGGCGGTGCGGAGGAGGCGTCAATAGACATTTTGCGGCCCAACGACTTGCCTGCACCGGAAAGCGTGCCACGTTTGCGGCCATGAAGATCCTTCTTCCCGCTGCTGCCTTCCTCCTTATTTCCCTTATGTCCTCATCCGCCGCCGACCTCTACGAAACGAAGATCAACGCCCTCGACGGCACACCGTTCGATATGGCCGCCCTGAAGGGGAAGACCGTCCTCTTCGTAAACGTTGCCTCCCGCTGCGGGTTTACAAAGCAGTATGCCGGGCTC
>CAZSMN010000573.1:0-1504 GCA_964607615.1 uncultured Chthoniobacterales bacterium
TCGCTCTCTTTGCCGTCGGCCCCGAGCGAGTAGAGATCGTAGCCGGAAGGGTTGAATTTTCCCGGGCTGCGGTAGACGTAAGACTGACCCCACGGGTCGACCGGAACGGCTTCCATGAGCTGCTTCCACTTCCGGGGCTTGGGATCGCTCGCGGGCATCTGGACGAGGGCCTGGAGGCCCTGCTCGGTCGTCGGCCGGCGGTAGTTGAGCATCTCGTAGGTGCGGAGCTGGGTGGAGATGGCCTGGATGTCGCTCTCGACGCGCTGCTCCTTGGCGACGTCGATGTTGCCGACGAGCATGAAGATCGCCGATCCGACGAGCACGGCGATGATGCCCAGCACGAGCATGATCTCGAAGAGGGTGTAGCCGGCGAGGGAGCGGCGGAGGCGGCGGGTGGGAGATTTCACGTTGCGGACGCTACCGCGGGCGGGCCGGATCAGCAAGAGCGGACGTCTCTTTGGCCGGAGAGAAAAAACGACAAAGCCGCCGCGGGACGGGCCCGGCGGCGGCTTTGAAGGATGCGTTGGAGCGCTGGGTTAGCCGAGCATTTCAGCCACCATGGCGCGCTCGTCGGTGAGCTCCTTGTTGGTGGCGGCGATTTTCGACTTCGCGAACTCGTCCATCTCGTAGCCGGTGATCACCTCGTAGCTGCCGGGCGTGGTGGTCCGGACGGGCAGGCCGGCCCAGACATTCGGGTCGAAGCCGTAGTGGCCTTCCGATTTAACCGCGATCGAGTGGATGGCCCCCGGGGTGACAAGGTCGTGAACGTGATCGACGAGCGAACTGGCCGCCGAGGCGGCCGAGGAGGCTCCGCGTGCCGCAATGATCGCGGCGCCGCGCTTGCCGACGGTCTCGCAGAAGGGTCCCTGGAGCCAGGCCTCGTCATTGATGACTTCGGCGGCGGGTTTGCCGTTGATCTTCGCGTGGGCGAAGGCTGGGAACATCGTCGGGCTGTGGTTGCCGTAGATGAAAATATCGGTGACGTCGGTCGTTTGCACGCCGGCCTTTTTGGCGAGCTGGGTCTGGGCGCTGTTCTGGTCGAGGCGGACCATAGCGGTGAAGCGGTCCGGGGTGAGGCGCTCCGCCTTGCTGGCGGCGATCATGCAATTCGTGTTGGCCGGGTTGCCAACGACGGCCACGCGGGCGTCGTCCGCGGCGACCTCATCGATGATCGTACCCTGGGCGGTAAAGATTTTGCCGTTGTCTTTGAGCAGGTCGGCGCGCTCCATGCCGGGCCCACGGGGCTTGGCGCCGACGAGGAGGGACCAGTTGGCATCCTTGAATCCGACGCGGGCGTCGTCGGTGAGGATGATGTCCTTGAGAAGCGGGAAGGCACAGTCATCGAGCTCCATGGCGACTCCTTCGAGGGCCTTCATGGCCTTCTCGACGGGAACCTCAATGAGCTGCAGGATAACAGGCTGCTCCGGGCCGAACATGGCGCCGGAAGCGATGCGGGGGAGGAGGGCGTAGCCGATCTGGCCGGCGGCACCGGTGAGGGCGACTC
>CAZSMN010000574.1:0-1504 GCA_964607615.1 uncultured Chthoniobacterales bacterium
TAGGTGGCCCAGCGCATGTAGCCACGCAGGGGGACGCCGCCCGTGGTCGGAAAGGTGCCTGCCACATGGGCCCGGTAGAATCGGCTCTGAAGGGTCCATGCCCCAGCCGTCGCGCCGAGCGTCTCGTCGTAAACCACATGAGCGCACGACACCACGATCCGCGGATGCCGCACCACCGCCCCGCTGCCGGTGTATTCCCCCGAATCAATCAAGCCCGTCATGTTGAAAGGAAAACCCGGCGTCGCCGTCAAGGGACGGGAGTTTTGAGCGTTCAACGACGGCAAAAGCAGCAGCGCGCTGGCGAATGCCGGGAGGAGGGTGTGACGCATGGTCGGGACGTTGCCCTCAACGATGCCCCATCCCGGGAAAACTTCAAGTGCATCTCGGACAACTCGCGCCGGCTTCGCTCCAACCGCATTCCCACCAAGGAAAGCACCGGGCCGGATCCGAAAAGCAGAGGAAATCGCTCACGCAGACGATTTCGCTTGCAAATTACTATATCGCGATATAGTTGTCCTTCGTATGAGAACGACATCAATAGAAATCGAGACGATCAAGGTGGGCGAAGTGGACAAGCAGAAGGGGATGCTTTTGTTGGACGTGCGGACGCCGGCGGAGTTTGAGGAGTCGCACATTGAGGGCTCGGTTTTGCATCCGTTGACCGGGTTGGATGCGGCGAAAGTGAAGGCATTGGCGGAGGGGAAGGAGGGATGTCTGATTATTTGCCGTTCGGGCAACCGCGCGCGGCAGGCGGCGGAAAAGCTCGCTTCGGCGGGAGTGGGGCGTTTGGGCGTGCTTGAGGGAGGAGTGCTTGCATGGGAAGCGGCGGGCCAGCCGTTGAATCGCGGAGCGAAGACGATGTCGCTTGAGCGCCAGGTGCGCATCGCAGCCGGGGCGCTCGTTTTCACGGGGGCCGTGCTCGGGTATTTTGTGAATCCGGCCTGGATCGCGCTGTCGGGCTTCGTCGGGGCGGGTCTGGTCTTCGCCGGCATCACGGACACATGCGGCATGGGGATGCTGATCGCGCGCATGCCTTGGAACAACCGCGGTGGCCAGCGCTGCGCGACCGGCTCGTGTTGCGGAAACTGAAAGCTCTCCCATGCTCCTTCGACAAGTCTTCGATCCCTACCTCGCGCAGTATTCGTATCTGATCGGCTGCCAGAGATCCGGCGAGGCCCTCCTCATTGATCCCGAGCGCGATATCGATCAATACCGCGAGCTGGCTGCGGCCAATGGACTCCGCATCACAGCGGTGGCCGAGACCCACATCCACGCGGACTTCGTAAGCGGCGAGCAGGAATTCGCGCAAGATCCCGCCGTTACGGTTTACGTGTCCGATGAGGGTGGGCCGGACTGGACCTATCAATGGTCGAAGGGGAAACCCAACGTCCGTCTCCTGAAGGATGGGGACACGTTCGCGGTGGGCAACATCCGAGTCGAGGCGGTCCATTCGCCCGGTCACACGCCCGAGCACCTGAGCTTTCTCATCACCGACCTCGGCGGC